>JAJQDV010000066.1 GCA_021202015.1 Clostridiales bacterium
GGATACGGCGACCTCCACCCTGATCTGCACAAAAACCGAACAGAGCGTCCGTCTGAGCGAGAAGGAATATCGCATACTGGAATACCTTATCGCCAACCAGGGGCAGATCCTGAGCCGGGAACAGCTCGCCGTCAAGATATGGGGGTTTGAAAACGACGCGGAATATAATAATGTAGAAGTCTACATGTCCTTCACCCGAAAAAAACTGGCCTTTGTCGCTTCCTCCACAGAGATAAAAGCGGTGCGCGGCATCGGCTATGAGCTGAGGTATTCCCATGTTTAAACAGTCAAGGAGAAAAATTCTCGCCTCCATCATGCTGCTTCTGATCTGTCTGTTTGCCGGGATCCTCGCCATCATCTATGGTTCCAGCTACCGCGACGTATCGGATGACAGCTTCACCATGCTGGAGAGATACGCGGAACTGTACACGCTTGAAGAGGATTCCTCTGCCGGCGAAGAAGATACGGACGCTGTCGAGCCATCCGATTCAACTGACGTTCCGGATGAACAGACCGGCTCCGAAAGTACTCTGTCTGAGATGGAGTCCGGCCGGGCTGAACCGCCGGAAAATGTATCTTCCCAGGAAAACCGGGCGGAAGATTCCGATGTTCCGTCCGATGCACCGGATTCCGATGTTCCGTCTGATACACCGGATTCCGATACCCCGGACAGTCCGCCGGACGAAGAGGATTCACTGCCGGAGTCGACGCCCGCTTTCCGTCTGTCCACCTTCTATACCGTCGCCGTATCCGACGACGGAGAGATTCTCGCCACGGAAAATACAAATATTTCCTACAGCGACGCCGCTCTGGAGGAAATTGCCGTCGAGATCATCAACAGTTCAAAATGGAGGGGCGTAAAAGGAAATCTGATCTACTACATCATGAGAAAGGACGGCTACACGCTGGCAGCCTTTATGGACAACACCATCATGCAGGAAAGCATCACGACCCTGGTCCGCTACACGCTGATCTTCGGCGCCATAGCCATTGTCCTGATTTTTTTCATCGCCATTTTACTGGCGAGAAAGATCGTCAGTCCGCTCGAGGAGAGCTATCAGAAGCAGAAGCAGTTTATCTCGGACGCGGGACATGAGCTGAAAACACCCATCGCCGTCGTCGACGCCAACGCGGAATTGCTCTCGCGCGAAATCGGGGAGAACGTATGGCTCTCCAATATCCGTTATGAGAACGACCGAATGGGCAGTCTGATCCAACAGCTCCTGGCGCTTACGCATACCGAGAACACAACGCCGCCGATGGAACGGATGAATTTCAGCCGCGCCGTCGGGGGAGAGGCGCTGCCCTTTGAAAGTATCGCGTACGAAAAAAATCTCCGGTTTACCTGTGATATTTCAAATGACGTTTACGTCCGGGGAAACAGCATCCAGATTAAACAGCTGACCGCCATCCTCCTGGACAACGCGCTTCATCACTGCACAGAAAAGGGGGAGATCGCGCTCGCTGTAAACAGCGAACACGGTTCCGCCATTCTTTCCGTCACCAACGACGGACAGGAGATTCCCGCCGAGCACGCGGATAAGATCTTTGAACGGTTCTACCGCGTCGACGCCGCGAGAAGCGGCGAGGAAAAACGATACGGACTCGGTCTGGCCATCGCAAAGGCGATCGTCACGACGCATCACGGCTCCATCCGCGTGCAGTGCGGCGACGGGAAGGTAACATTTACCGTTTCCGTTCCCACCATAAAATGAAAATCCTCAATATAATTTCAATCTTTCTCTCATATAGTATGGTTATCTATGTACTCTCTGAGAGAGTATAAAAATAAAACAGGAGGCTTTTTATGAGAAAAAAAAGTATCATCGCCCTTCTGCTCTGCCTGGCGCTTCCCCTGGGACTGTGCGCCTGCCAGAGCGATTCGGGTGAAACAGGTTCTTCCGATGAGGCCGCGGACAGCGAGACGCAGGCTTACATTGAGGAGACATTGAATCTTGCCAACAATGAAGATCAGGAGTGGACGTACTCTTCCAACGCGGACGCCTGGGTACTCTCCTCCGTATCCGCGGTCGCGTATCCGGAGATCGAGGATGAACAGGGAGTCTCTGTCTGCGTCCCCGGCGCCTACGTGACCGGCATCGATACGGACGGAGACGGAACCGCGGACGTCACTTCCGACGACGCCTCGGAATCCGTGAACGGCTCTCTGGTGATCGACTATGACGCAGAGATCACCAGCACAAACGGACAGGTTTACACCGCGGCTACCGCGCCGGTCATCCTGAATACGGGAGCAGCGGGTTACAGCTCACAGAGCAATTCCAACGCGTCGACCACTTACGCGGCGGAGGGATATATCAACGTATCCTGCGGAAACCGCGGAAAACAGGACACCGTCACCGATGACGACGGCAATACAATCTACACCGGCGACGCGCCTTCCTGTCTGGTTGACCAGAAAAACGCGACCCGCTTTGTAAAATACAATATCCTGCTCGGCAACCTCCCGGGCAGTGTAGACTACTTTGTATCCACAGGCGGTTCCGGCGGCGGTGCGCACGCGACCATGTTTGCGGCCACCTCAAACAACTCTGATTTCTACGACTATGAGATCGAGGCCGGCGCGGTCGGCGTCTATTACACAGAGGACGGCGGCTATACGACGACCGTCACCATTGACGGAACGGATTACGAGATCTCCGACGGCGCCTGGGGCAGCATCGCTTACAGTGCGATCACGTCTCTGTATGAGGGGGATATGGCGCTCGCGTTTGAATACTATCTGGACACGGATTATTCCTTCTCCACCGACTTCCAGGCGCAGCTGGCGGAGTATCTGTCAGAATCCTATATGGAATATATCAATGAACAGAACCTTACCGTTGAGGAGAGCGCGGTCGGCTTTGATCTCAACGAGGACGGGGATACCGACGACACCGTTGAACTTACCATAGAGTATGACATAGACGCTTATCCCGAGACCAATGGCTACTACGGAACCTACCTGAATTTCTATCTCGCGGAGTTTACGCAGAACCTGCAGTGGTATCTTGACAATCTCGACTACGCAGACGGATGGACCTGGTTCGATGCGGACGGCAATGCGTTAAGCGATGAGGAAGTGGCCGCCATGACCACGGAGGACAAGGCAGCGGCCTTTATAGAAGGACGTTACACAAAGAGCAGCAGCGGCAGCGGTATGGGCGACGATGCCATGGGCGGCGGCGCGCCCGGCGGCGATATGGGCGGCGGCATGCCGGATGGCGATATCGATACTTCCGAGATGGGTGAAATGCCGGACGGCGATATCGACACTTCCGAGATGGGTGAAATGCCGGACGGCGATATCGATACTTCCGAGATGGGCGAAATGCCGGACGGCGACATCGATACTTCCGAGCTTCCGGACGCATCCGAGATGGCGAGAACCGGCGACCTGCCGGACGGAGAAGAGATCGATGAGGATATGATGGTCGACGCGGAAGACGGAGATCTGCCCGGAGGCGGAAGAGGCGAGGACGCTTCGGATGACAGCGACTCCGCCGATGACGCGGCTGACAGCGACACGGAAACGGAAGTCGGCACTCCGGACGCGGGCACCACGCAGTCCGCAAGCGGAAGCACGGACTCGGCAAACTATGACTCCTACGAGGACATGGTCGCTGCCTATGAAGAGGATATCAACGAAATCCTTGCCGGCGATGAGTACGGAAACAATATCGTTTCCCTCTATAACCCGCTGAACTATATCGGCGACGACGATACGGACGATCCGACCTGGACGAGAATCGTCATGGGAGCCTCTGAGGGCGACATGTCCATGTTCGCCTCCCTAAACCTCGAGATTGCCTGGCTGAATGCCGGCGTGGACGCGGAGATCGAATGGCAGTGGGACGGCGGCCACGTACCCTCCGAAGTGCTCGGCGAATCCCTGGCTCTCTATGTGGATGAGATGTACGGAGAATATGTAGACGGCGCGGTTTCCGTGGAAAAACCGGAGGCAACGGCACAGACGGAAAACGGGACCTCCGAATCCGCGAGCGGAACCGATCTGAGCAGCTGGGTCAGCTATGATGATCTTTCATCCGTATCCTTTACGCTCGCTGACGCGGTATCCTACCGCACCGCGGGCGCCAGCAAGGCCATGCCCGGATTCGACGTGATCGATTACGGTCAGGAGGACTATGTATTCGGCAGCTCCGATCAGGATGCCCGCCACTGGAATACGTACCTGCTTGAGATCTTTGAAACCTACGCGGATGTACTGGAACCGCTGTTCAATCAGGGGAATTAGAATTTTCTTAACAGAAAAAACGTCGGCATTCTGCCGACGTTTTTTTCTGCGCAGAAGGCAAAAGCCGCCTCCTGCCTGATCTCATTTATCGATTGCAGCTCACGGTTCCCTTGTCGCCGTCCATGGTCACAAAGGCACCGGTCTTTAAGATCTGCGTTGCGTTCACCGCGCCGGTGATCACCGGCAGATTCAGGCTGAGACCCGCGATCGCGCCGTGGGATCCCTCGCCCGGCTTTTCAATGATGAGTCCGGACGCCGTCCGGATCTCCGCCATCACCTCATTGGACGTATCATTCATCACGATGATGTCCCCTTCTTTATATTTTCTCTTCAGCTCTTCCGGAGAGGAAGCCACACAGAGATTCCCGGAAACCGCCCTGTTGTTCAGGCCCTTCCCGGTCAGCAGGATATGCCCCGCCACATGAACCTTGATCATATTCGTCGTACCGGACACGCCCAGAGGCACACCCGCGGTAATCACGACGATCTCCCCCTGCCGGATCAGACCGGCCTCCTCGGCGCGCTCCACCGCGTGATCGAACAGCGCATCGGAATTGTCCTGTTTCTCCACCAGGACAGGCGTCACTCCCCAGGCCAGGCTCAGCAGCCTGCAGGTCTCCCGGAAAACAGAGCAGCCGATGATCGGGCTGGTTGGACGGTATTTGGATACCATATAGGCGGTCGACCCGGAATTCGTCACCGTAACGATCGCGGAAGCATTCAGATCCATCGCCGTCGTACAGGTGGCGTGGGCGATCGCATTTGTGATATCCGGATTCACCATGACCGTGCGATGGCGCATTCGGGCAGCGTAATCGATATCGTTCTCTGTCCGGACGGCAATCTTTACCATGGTCTTCAGAGCCTCTACCGGATATTTCCCGGCCGCAGTCTCACCGGACAGCATGATGGCGCTGGTTCCGTCGTAAATCGCATTCGCGACATCCGCCGTCTCCGCCCGGGTCGGTCTGGGCCTCGTCATCATGGAATCCAGCATCTGCGTCGCGGTAACCGCCTGTTTTCCGGCATTGTACGCCTTTGTGATCAGAATTTTCTGAATCACCGGCACATCCTCCATCGGGATCTCCACGCCCAGATCGCCGCGGGCCACCATAATACCGTCGCTGACGCGGAGAATCTCATCAATATTGTCCACGCCCTGCTTGTTTTCAATCTTGGCAATGATCCGCATGTTCGTGCGACCGTTCTCCTCCAGAATCGAACGTATCTGCAACACATCCTCGGCCGTCCGTGTAAAGGAGGCCGCAATAAAATCAAATCCCTGCTCCGCACCGAATACAATATCACTGTAATCCGTTTCGCTGACATAGGGCAGCGCCAGATCGACATTCGGCACATTGACGCCCTTTTTGTCGGAGATCGGACCGCCGTTTTCCACCTGACAGATAATATCCGTGCCGTCGATCTCCATAACCTTCATCTCGATCAGACCGTCGTCGATCAGAATGCGGCTGCCGACTGCGACATCCTTATAAAGTTCATCATACGTGATCGCAACACGATTCTCATCTCCGATAAAATCCCCGGGAGCCAGCGTAAACATCTGTCCGTCCTGCAGTACGGCACGACCGCCCTCCAGCTGCCGGATCCGGATCTCCGGTCCCTTTGTATCCAGCAGCGCCGCCACCGGCAGGTCGAGCTCCTCCCGGATCTCCTTCAGCCTGTCCAGCCGCGCCTTCTGCTCCTCATGCGTGCCATGGGAAAAATTAAAACGCGCGACGTTCATGCCGGACAGCATCAGCTCGCGCAGGATATCATCGCTGTCCGTAGACGGTCCCAGCGTACAGATAATCTTTGTCTTCCTCAATGTCTTCATAATCTCCGGCCTCCTGTTCTCATTTTTTGTTACATCAGTTCAGGTCCCGCGGAAAATATCATTTCACGCGGGACCTGTCTGCCCATAACTGTCAGTTTCGTATCACGGTGCCGGTCTGTCCAAGAATGGCTTCCCGAATACTGTTCAGCCGTGTGATCAGCACGGAACGCGTATCCGAATCACCGACAAACTGGATCGCGGTCTGTATCTTCGGCTGCATATTCCCCATGCCGAACTCGCCTTTCTCCATATACCGCGCTGCCTCGGCGCAGGTCATCCCGGGAATCGGTTCCTGATTTTCTTTTCCGAAATCCTTATAAACACAATCCACATCTGTCAGAATGATGAGCTGATCCGCGTTCACTCCGTCAGCGAGAAGTCCCGCGATCAGGTCTTTTTCGATCACCGCGCTGGCGCCCTTCAGCCTGTTTCCCTGCCGGAGGACCGGAATGCCTCCGCCTCCAGCGGCGATCACGATCTGATTCGCATCCATCAGCGCGTTGATCGCGTCCAGCTCCACAATCTCCAGCGGAGTCGGAGCCGCTACGATCCTGCGGTAACCGCCATCCGCACGCGTGACATGGTTGCCCTTCTTCTCCTCCTCCTCTGCCTCTGCCTCACTCATCACGCGGCCGATGATCTTCGTCGGATGATAAAACGCGTCGTCGTAAGGATCGACCGCAACCTGCGTCAGTATCGTGGACACCGTACGATAAACACCGCGTCCCACGAGTTCGCTTCGGATTGCCTGCTGCAGGTCATAGCCGATATAGCCCTGGCTCATGGCCGAGCAGACAGACATCGGCGTCGCCGTGTAGTTTTTATACAGTCGGTGAAATTCCGACATGGCCGTATGGATCATACCGACCTGCGGGCCGTTGCTGTGGGTGATTACGATCTCACAGTCGTCCTGCACCAGATCCGCGATCGCCTTCGCCGCCCGGGCCGCCGCCTTCTGCTGTTCCGGAAGTGTCGTCCCCAGCGCGTCATGTCCCAATGCAATTGTAATTCTCCTGTTCTTCATTCCGCCGCCTCCGCATTTCCTTCATTTCGTAACGGTTTCATACCTTCCCATTTACTTCATTTCCCTGCTGTCCCTGTGGATATACAGCCAGCTCTCCGCGTAATCCTGTCTCTCCTGTACGGACATCTGAACAAACCGGGTATAATCCAGTTTGGACGGAATCATCTGTACATCCGTACATTTAAAACACTCTACCATGCTTTTTCTGGATACCGTCCGAATCCATCCGCATTTCGGGCAAATAAACAGCCTGATCATTCCTCGTCTTCCTCCGCCTCATCCGCGTCATCATCGCTGCCTGTCCCGGTAAAATCGTCCCCATCGGTAAAGGCATCCTCCACCGCGTCGTCCGCGTCCAGTCCGGTCACACTGATGATATAATCACTATATTCCTGTACCGTGGCGGACGGCGTGTAATTCTCCGTGCCGAACAGCTGCTCATGCAGAGCGATGACATTGCTCTCCAGATCAAGCGGAACCACCACGCTTCCCGTACTGCTGCTGATCGTCATCGTCGTCTTATAATACGGAAAACCTCCGCTGCTGGACATATCATAATTCAGCATCGCACTCGCCATGGTCAGAATGTCTTTCTTTGACAGATCCGTCGAGATATCCGGAAATACCGTTTCAACAAGCTCATTCAGCTGCGAGAGGCTGGCGCTCTTCGCACTCTCAAACATCTGTGATATCACGCGGCGCTGCCGTTCCGCCCGCTTGTAGTCATCCCCTGACGTAAAACGGATCCTGCAGTACGCGACAGCCTGCACGCCCGTGAGGGTCTGCAGTCCCGTCCCGGAAACATAATCCTCATTGGTGCCCACATGCAGATTCGTATCGTCCATATAGGCGTTCAGCCACTCCAGCTCTTCCTCTGTCTCAATTTCAATCTCTACGCCGCCGAGGATATCGATCGCCTCCGCTACGGCCGTCCAGTCCACACATAAATAATTATCAATATCCAGATCAAGATTGCGGTTCAGCATCGTAATCGCCTGTTCCACCCCGCCGTAATTATACGCGGAGTTACACTTTCGGAACTTATTGTCCTCGCCCACCGCCGCGACGTTCAGATATGTGTCGCGATACACGGAAACCATCGACATCTCCTTCGTGTCATTATTGATATTTAAAATAATGATCACATCACTGTTTCCGGATTCATAGACGCCCTGCGTACGGTTGTCCAGACCAAATATTGCGATCGTGGTATAACCTTCGAAATTCGCCAGCGTTTCCTCCTCCACCTCATTCACCTCGATCTGTGACTGGTCAAGCTGATGTGAGGTATCAAGCAGATTCAGCTTCTGATAAAAAATCAAAGCCACAATCACCAGTGCCAGAATCACAATCTCAATCACAAAAAGAATGATCTTTCTTCTTTTCCGTCTCCCCGTCGTCGTCTTACGTCCTGCCATAATTCTCTCCATGTTGCTTCTGTACTGCACATCCACAGCCGTTTTCACCGTGAGCGATATACCATATGGTACTACAATCATCCTCAAAAAACAATGAGAAAGTTACAACTGATTCAGCGGAGATGAATATACACCGGCCGCGATCAGCTCCGCGAAGGAATTTACCACGCTCTGTCTGTCCGCCGCGTAAGTCACTCCGAACCATTTATCCTTTGTCTCAAGCACCTTCACCTCAGCCTGTCCGCTCTTTATCATATCATCGATGATCGAGGGGAGCAGATATTCCGCCTTGATATCTCCGGGCTCCACTGTTCCCAGAAAGCTCCGGAAACCGTCCTCAAGCACATCCAGAAATTCCGGCGTCAATCCCCACATATTCATGGAAACATAGGAATCGGCGTCGATGACCTCCTCCGTCGTCTCGATCATGGCTCCCTCCGGGCATTTCACAATCCCATAGGTCTCCACGATATCCGTAAGCCGGCCGCTGCCGTCCGCCCTGCACACCCCGCGGGTCACACTTCCGTTGTCGCTCAGCGTATTTTTCAGGATAAATCCCGCCATACAGTAATGATAGTGATCGGACGCATGCTGCAGCAGGTAATCATGCAGCTTCACAAACGCTTCCTTTCCGTAATAATCATCCGCGTTGATCACGGCAAAGGGCTCCCGGACGACATCCCGGCACATCAGTATGGCATGTCCCGTACCCCAGGGCTTTTTCCGATCCGCAGGCACCGTAAATCCCTCCGGCAGCCTGTCGAGTTCCTGATAAACATAAGCAACCTCACACAGCTTCTCGATTCGATTTCCGACGACTTCCCGAAACACTTTCTCCAGATCCTTCCGGATAATAAAGACGATCCGGTTAAACCCGGCTTCGAGCGCGTCATGTATGGAATAATCCATAATGATCTCGCCGTTCGGTCCGACCGCGGCAAGCTGTTTGATCCCCTTTCCGTAACGTGCACCAATCCCGGCCGCCATGATTACCAACGTTATTTTCTGCATGTTCTCTCTCCTTATGATTTTCTATTCGTAACGGTTCAGTACCTTCACAGTTCCTTCTATTCATGTTTTAATACGACCGCCGAAAATCTCGGCAGCGTGATTTTGATGTGTCCGCACTCCACACGGTATTCCACGGGGATCGTCGAATGGCTCTCTCCGTTTGTATACATAATCTGCTGCATGGTACATACTCTCGGCACGTTCACGGTGTAAACCGGCAGATCGATCGTATTCGGGTAACTGTCATTGTTGACGATCACGACAAACTGCTGGCTCCGGTTGAACCGGCCGTAACACAGCATATTTCTGGTTCCGTTTAAAAACTTGACGGAACCGGTCCTCAAAGCCTCATTCTCCCTGTGGATACGGATCATCTCTCTGTAAAAACGGATCAGTTCCCGATCCTCCCCGCCCCACGGATAAGTGCGCCGGCTGTCCGGATCCGTAAATCCGCAGAGCCCGGCCTCATCGCCGTAATAGATCGTCGGTGCGCCCGGCCAGGTCATCTGGATCACGACCGCCTCTTTTAAAATCGCCGGATTCACATCCTCGGAAGCCGCCGCGCTGCCGAGGTGCGCCGCATTTCCCACTTTATGATTCGTCCGGGTCAGAAACCGGGAATGATCATGGTTGTCCAGCTGGTTCATGGAACACTGCAGAGACGAGGTGAGGAAGCTCGCCATGTAATGGTTCATGGAATTGACAAAATTGTCAAAATTGCCCAGCATATATTCCTTATATTCATTGCTGTGCTTCTCCATGCCGGTCAGAAACCAGCTGACCGGATCCATGAACGCATCATAATTCATGACGGTATCCCATTCGTCGCCGCCCAGCCAGTCCTTCGGGTCGCCGTAATGCTCCGCGAGAACAAGGGCATCCGGATTGGCCGTCTTTACCTCCGCGCGGAAGCGTTTCCAGAACCTATGGTTATACTCCGCGCTGTGCCCCAGATCAGCCGCGACATCCAGCCGCCAGCCATCCGCACAGTAAGGTTCGGATACCCATTTTCTCGCAACTCCCATAATATATTCTTCCAGTTCCGGAGAATCGTCATAGTTCAGCTTCGGCAGGGTATTCATCCCCCACCAGCCCTCATAGGTTTTATTGTCCGGGAACATGCTTTCATCCTGAAACGAAAAATAGCTGTGATAACAGCTGTCCGCCGTCCCGTAGGCGCCGGGCTCAAAACCGCCGCTGTCTTCATAGATCTTCTCCCGGTCCATCCACTTATGAAAAGAACCACAGTGATTGAACACCCCGTCGAGGATGACCTTCATCCCCCTGCGGTGCGCCTCCCGCACCAGCTGGATAAAAAGCTGGTTGCTGGCCTCCAGATTCTTCAGGCTGGTCACACGCGTCCGGTAGATCCCGGCCCTTCGATTATCCGAACATCCATCCGGCAGCGGCTCCCCGCCGTCCTCCAGGATCACACCGAAATGCGGATCGATATAATCATAATCCTGCGTGTCGTATTTATGATTGGAGGCGGAGACAAAAAGGGGATTAAAATAAATCACCTCCACGCCGAGGCTCTCCAGATAATCCATCTTCTGAATCACGCCGTCCAGATCTCCCCCGTAAAAGTTCGCTACGTCAAACGCCTCCGGGGGCTTTCCCCAGACCTCGATCCTTTTCGAAGGGCGGTTGATATAATAATATTCGCCGCTCTTTACATCATTGGTCGAATCCCCGTTGCAGAAGCGGTCGGTAAAGATCTGGTACATGACCGCCCCCTTCGCCCAGTCGGGTGTGGAGAACCCCGGCACGATACAAAATTCATATTGCGGCCTGTGCTCCCGGCTCACGCCCGCCCGGTCATAATAACAGCGGAGCATACCGGTAATCACCTCAAAATGATACCTGAAATCCTCCTCGCCCAGTAAAATCTCCGTCTCATAAAAATCAAACTGACCGTCGCTCTCCGCGATCTTCATCTCCTGTCGTTCTTCGCCGTGGCAGAGAAAGACCGCGTCCACATTGCCGACATCCGCGCGAAAACGGATTCTCACATTCTCATTTTTCCCCGGTTCCGGAGGAATACGGTAATCCGCCGTGCCGTCGCTGAAAAGCGCATTCTTGTGCAGAATGGGACGCATTTTCAGAATATACTGTCCGGCGTTATAAAACTGACGCATTTTTTCATATTTCATGGTATTTCTTCCTGATGCTGCCCAATCCGTCAGGCCTCAAGAGCCTCCCTGTGTTCAAACAGGGCTTCAAACTCCGCGCGCCCGATCTTCTCCTTCTCAAGCAGAAGCTCCGCGCTGCGGTGGAGAACATCCTCATAAGCGGAAATGATCTCCTTCGCCTTCGCGTAACACTCATCCACGATCCGCCGGATCTCCTCATCGATCCGCCTCGCAACATCTTCACTGTAACCCTTCGTATGGGCCAGATCGCGCCCGATAAAGACCTCATCGTCATTATCGTCATAATTCAGAAGACCAACGGAATCCGACATGCCGTATCGTGTCACCATGGACTTCGCGATGGAGGTCGCCTGTTTGATGTCCTGGGAAGCGCCGGTCGTCACGTCGTCAAAGATCATCTCCTCGGCGATACGGCCGCCGAGATCGACCATGATCTCCTGCAGCATCTGCCCCTTTGTATGGAACATCTCATCCTTCTCCGGAAGCGGCATCGTATAGCCGGCCGCGCCCACGCCGGTCGGTATGATGGATACGGTATAAACCGGCCCGACATCCGGCAGGAGATGGAACAGGATCGCATGGCCGGATTCATGAAAAGCGGTAATGCGTTTTTCCTTCTCCGTAATCACGCGGCTCTTCTTCTCCGCGCCGATTCCCACCTTAATAAAAGATTTTTTAATGTCCTCCTGGCAGATATAAGCCCTCTGCTCCTTGGCCGCGAGGATCGCCGCCTCATTCAGAAGGTTCTCCAGATCGGCGCCGGTAAATCCCGCGGTTGTCTGCGCGATCTGTTTTAAGTCCACGTCGTCGCTCAGCGGTTTGTTCTTCGCGTGTACATTCAGGATCTGTTCGCGCCCACCCACATCCGGCTTGCCGACATATACCTTGCGGTCAAAACGCCCCGGCCGCAGGAGCGCCGGATCCAGGATGTCGACACGGTTCGTCGCCGCGATCACGATGATTCCCTCATTGACACCAAATCCGTCCATCTCCACCAGCAGCTGATTCAGGGTCTGCTCACGCTCATCGTGACCGCCGCCCATCCCGGTGCCGCGCCGGCGTCCGACCGCGTCGATCTCATCGATAAACACGATGCAGGGGGCATGCTTTTTCGCGTCGGCAAACATATCTCTCACGCGGGATGCGCCCACGCCGACAAACATCTCCACGAAATCCGAACCCGAAATAGAGAAGAACGGTACGCCCGCCTCGCCAGCAACCGCCTTGGCGATCAGCGTCTTGCCGGTTCCGGGAGGACCCACCAGAAGGACGCCCTTGGGGATCCTCGCCCCGAGCTCCGTATACTTCCCGGGATCCTTCAGGAAATCTACCATGCCCTCCAGCTCTTCCTTCTCTTCGCGGAGTCCGGCGACATCCGGGAAACGGACCTTTACATGCTCCCCGTCCGTCATCCGCGCACGGCTCTTGCCGAAATTCATCATCTTCGAGTTGCCGCCGCCTCCGCTGGCCTGCCCGCTCATCATAAACATAAAGATAATGACAACGACGATCAGGATGATGGACGGCAGCAGGGAAATCCAGATATTCTCGCCCGGAACGTCCTCCAGCGTATAATCCGTAAACTCCATCTCCTGCAGGTATGCCTCAACGGCACTGACGTCAGAGACATTGACCTGGATCCGGCTGTCGTCCTCCAGGGTTACCGTCAGCACGCCGGTCGGAACCTCCTCGTTCTGCTCGATCACGACGGAGGAAACTTCCCCGTTCTCCACAGCTTCCGTAAACTGCGCGTACGTATACGTGCCCGAATACGAAAGACTGTTCAGATTCATGATCCTCCACATAAAAAAGATCAGTATGATCAGAAAAATATATATCCCGATCCCTCTGAAATTTCTTCTCAATCTCCGATCCTCCTTTGAATCTGTTTTCAGAAAATCTACCTTTTTATTTTCGCGCACATCAGAATTCCACCGCTCCGATGTACGGAAGGTTGCGGTATTTCTGCGCATAATCCAGACCATAGCCCACGACAAATACGTCCGGAATGACAAAGCCGACATGATCCACCGGCACGTCGACCTCTCTGCGGTCCGGCTTGCTTAAAAGCGTACAGACCATCACTCTGGCCGCGCCGCGTCTTTTCATCTCAGCGGTTAAAAAGTGCAGGGTATGGCCGGAATCGATGATATCCTCCGCGATCAGCACGTTTTCCCCCGCGACGGGGCTCTCCAGATCCTTCACGATCAGGATCGCTCCGGAAGACTTCGTGCTGTTCCCATAGCTGGAGACATACATAAAATCCATGACAACGGGAACCGTGATCCTCTTCGCCAGCTCGCAGGCAAAAAAACTGGCGCCCTTTAAAACGCAGACAATCCGGACAGGTTCTCCGTGCAGTTCCCCACTCACGGCGGCGCCCATCTCACGGATCCGGGCATCAATCTGTTCTTCACTGTACAGCAGACGAATCTTCTCCATCATCATTCCCTCTCCATTGCCGTCACACACAGCACGCGTCTCGTCCCGCCGGTCACCTTATAAGCCTCACTGATCCGGTAGCCGACCACCCACAGGACATGATCCCCGTCAGCCAGCAGACTGAGCCTGTCACGCTCACACAGCGGAACCTTTTCATCGATCAGATATCGATTCAGCTTCTTATGTCCTCCGGCCGCGTCCGTCTGGAAATAATCCCCCGTCTTACGGCCACGAAGCTGCACAACAGATTTTATTTTATCATAATCAAACCATTTCGTATATCTTTTTTCCGGAATTTTTTGTGAAATTTCAGGAAAATCAAGGATTTCCGCCCGGATTCGGAGTCCGTCCGCCCCGATCGTCTCCCCGGGAATCCTTAAATCCCGCGCCGCAGGAACATTTTCGGCGGTCTCTCCCGAAAGAACACCGGCAACGTCTCCCGTGTACAGTACGATGCTTTCATACAGCCGCTCCGCCGTTATGCCGCGCGGAAGAGACACCCGTTTTCCCACGCCGGCATCCATCAGATCCAGCACGCGCTCCACATGGAGGGATGTCAGGTCCTTTCCGCCGCCCTGCGCGCACAGGAGCAGATGCAGCAGATGCTTCCTGAGAAACGGATGAATCGTCTCAAAAGCATCGCAGAACAGCTCGACCGACCGGAATCCGTCTTCCCGTTCAGCGACCGCATAAGCCCCCCGGCCGGCCTGCCGGGCCGCCTCGTCCAGATATCCGCAGATCTCCTCAAGCTGACCGGCCGTCCGCCGCATATGCGGAATCGCCCGCGGGTTGATCTCCCCAAGCTCCGGCAGCACCCGCTCCCGGATCCGGTTCCTGGAATAAGCAGGATCGGCATTCGTGCTGTCGGTACAGTACGGCTGCCTTAGGCCGTCGAGCCAGGACACGATCTCTTCATGGGTCACACAGAGCAGCGGGCGGATGATACGCAGACCGGTTTCCTGATTCTTCCGCTGCGCATCCGTCACAGGGCAGCCCTCACCGTCTCCCGGCGTCCGTCCGCCGCTTCCCGTCTCCTCCGCGCCGCAACCGGGCAGCGCAAACTCCGTGACCGGACGGATCCCGCAGAGTCCCCGGATCCCGGTCCCCCGGGCAAGGTGAAACAGCATCGTCTCCGCGCTGTCACCGGCATGGTGCGCCACCGCGACCCGGTTCGCCCCGATCTGACCGCAGGCTTTCATAAAACAATCATACCGCAGTTCTCTCGCCGTCTCCTCCAGTCCCCGGCCGGTTCTGCGCGCCCGCTCCGGCGCTTCCACGCAGAACAGCAGGAAGGGAATCCCCAGATCCGCGCACAGCTTCTCCGTAAAAGAGGCGTCGCGCCGACTCTCCTCTCCCCGGATCCCATGCTCCACATGGACGGCGGCAAGGGTGAAATCCATCTGTTCACTCAGATCATATAAAATCCGGAGCAGGCAGACCGAATCCGCGCCGCCGGACACGCCGACCGCCAGAGAGTCCCCACGCTCTATCATATGATGCTTCTCCATAAATAACTGTATTTTCCTGCGCATATTCTTTCCTCTGAGAGTTCCGTCAATCGCGAGCGCCCGAAAACAGCTGTGTGAGACTGGAAATCCGTTATTCCGTAATCGAAATGATGCCGAAGTTGCAATCGGCATTCACGGCCATGCAGGCTCAGCCGTTCCTCTCCCACAGGCCGGCCGCCAGAACCGTCATGTCGTCACGCACCCTCCCGCCGGTAAACAGAAGAATCTGCTCCAGCACCTCCCGGGCAAACTGCGCCGGGTTCTCCGTATCGATGCCGCGGATAATATCCGCCGCCGTCTCCCTGGCGTCATCCACATACAGATGTTCCAGCACGCCGTCCGTCACCATGACCACGAAATCTCCCGCTTCCAGACGTCTCTCCTGACGTCCCGGCTTCTGGTTCATAAACACGCCCACCGGCATGCTGTGGTCCTCCAGCCACTCCACCTGATCTCCATGCCGGATGAAGGTGGCCGAAGCGCCGATTTTATAAATCTCCGCCTCGCCGCTGTCCATATCGATACAGGTCACGTCAACCGTAGAAAACAGATTATTCTCCCCGTGCGTGACCATGGCGGAATTCATCATCTGCAGCGCCGTATCCGGCCGAAATCCGGATTCCATAAATTTCTCTATTAAATCTATCACCATTTCACTTTCTTTACAAGCGGAAGTTCCGCTTCCCATCCCGTCGGAAATACTCATGATGCATCTGCCGTCGTCCAGCTGCTGAAAGGAAAAGCTGTCCCCGGAAACCTGTTCTCCCTCCCGCACGGCCCGCGCCACACCGTAACCGGCGAGCAGACGGGTGGTCTCCAGAAAAGAGACCCGCGCCTCCTTCTCCCCGAAAAGCGCCCGCGCGTCCTTCGACGGCAGAAACACACGTCCGGAAATTTTGCTGATCTGCGCCGCGATCTCCCTGACAGACACGCACCGCTTCCCGCGGGTATGGGCATAAAGGAGAACCTCCAGCTTGTCCCCGGCTTTTTTCAGGATGCGAAGTTCCTCACAGATGATCCCCCATTCCTTTAAACACAACCGGATCTGAGCGGTAAGCTTCCCCTCCGCCGCCGTCACATCCTGCTCGTTTCTGGCACAATCCTCCATAATATATGCCATGGCGTTCAGCTGCTGGGCAATCGCGTCACGATTCTCCTGCAGCCGGTTGTACCAGGACAGATTCAGATGTGCCTTCTCAAACACCTGCATCACTCTCTGCATCATCTCATCCACGCAGACACAATGCTCCTTCAGCTCCCCCGCGCTGCCGGCCGCGTCTTCTCCCCGCTGTACAGCCTGCAGGAAACGGTACAGAATCTGATACATCGGGGCGCCCTCGGTATCCCAGCAGAGCGAACACCGGTCGCAGGAGACGCAGAAGCTCCCGGCCACCTCATTCTGCATCCGGCTCAGCTCTTCCGCCGTAAAATCACTCTTATAACGGTTCATCTGTGTGAACGTTCTGGAAAGCCGGCTGAAGGATTCCGCGTAACCGCTCAGTCTCTCGCTGCCCTGCACATAGACCGGAAGCGGCCGTCTCGTCCGCGGATCCCGGTCCGGGAACAGAAAAGACAGGTGCGTACACAGAAAAACGGCTCCCGCGACAAATATCCCCTCCAGTATGCCGATCACCGCCGTTGAGGCATTCGGCATCCCCAGCATCCGCCAGATCCATGTAACTGCCGCCGTCACGGCGCCGGTCAAAACCGCGGTCTGCCCTGTCCGGCATCTGTGAAAATACCACTCCACGGTCTTCACAAGCATCGCGGACAGAATCAGTACCGTCCCGTACTTTACGAGCGCCCGCACCGGCGCAAGCGCCAGCAGGCCTCCGATGCTGCACAAAAACAGAAGACTCCGGTTCACCCCGGACATATACCCGGTCATAAACAGAACCGGCGTGAGCGGGTATACCCCCGCCACGCAGAACCGGGGCGCAAGAACCGCCACAATACAGATCACCAGCTGCTTCACATCAAATTTTTTCATCGTCTCCATCCTCCTGCTTTTTTGAAATCACCGGTCTTCTCCCGGAATTCTCCGATGCGGGATATTCTAAAACGACGACGAAAAAATCTTTGTCAAACGGTCGACGGGTTTTTAAAAACTTTTCGGCAGAGTTCGCTTCCGTCTGGCTTTTCGAATCGAATTTATGAAGCTAAAGATTCTTATCATTTTAATGAAAAGTTTCTTTTTTTCATGGGACGAACTTTCCTATGAAAAAAGGAAGCCCCGCCGCGGGACCTCCCTTATTTACCTGTTATTCCGTAACTGTTCGGCACCTTCACAGTTACGTTATTTTGCGACAGTTCCTTACTCTTCACGGAACAGAATCTCATCCTCATACACCATGCCGAGCTTCGTCCTGGCCATATCCTCCACATACTCGTCCGAGCCGATATACGCCTCCTGCTCCTCAAGGTCCTCCGCACGCTGCTGCTCCTCCTCAAGCTGCGCCTGCAGCTGCGCCTCCTGCTCCTGATAGGACTGATCCTTCTGATAAAGGCGGACAATCTGCACCGACAGGATCGCCGTCAGCGCCAGAACCATAAAGGAGACACAAATCCTCCCCGCTCTGGACTTCCTTCTTTTTCTGCGATTATGCATTTCCCTCTCCTGACCTGCATCGGATCCCGCCCCCAATAAACGGATTCACCCATGCACTGCTTTACAGCTTACTGAAACCTATTCTAACCGCTTTACCTATTTTTTTCAATTGTTTTTTTGCGCTTCGGGCACTTTTTTTACGAATCGGAAAAACTTTCCGGAATCTGCTGCAGAAAACGCTGCCGAAAAAACGAAACGGAGCGCAAAATGCACGAAAAAAACGACCGAACGCGCGGACGATGCAGCTGAGAACGGCCGTGCCGCCTTTTACCACCCGCCGACTGAAAAAAATCCGGTAGAAAACCATCCCGAAAAAAGCGCCGAGAATGATAAACCCCCGCATCACCCCCTCATTCTGTCTGTACATAAAGCCGAACAGCAGGAGGGCGCTGACGATCCAGAACAGCATATCCTCGACGGCAATCCCCGCCGTCCCGTGCCTTACAACACGCCGGACGACCCGAAGCAGATCGTAGACAAAAAGCAGCGCAGCTCCTAATGGAATCGCCAGCACAAACAGCTGTGCCTGTTTCAGAATCTCCGGGTAGACCATTACTGAAACAAACGGCGAAGGAAGGTCTCCTTTTGTCCGTTTTCTTTCTTTAGATCTGAATATTGAAGGGAGTCGATCCCCCCGGAGAGTTCCACCTCTCCCTTTTCCAGGGTCAGCCTGTTTACATGAAGATCTTTCCCGCGGATCATCAGCATGCCGAGCTGCGTTTCCAGCAGGATCTCGTTCACGTCGAAGGACAGGATGTCGGTGACGCCGTTTAAGGCGCAGGAGCTGCGGTTTGTCAATGCGATCTTGTGCGAAGCGGGTGGCGCCTGTCTCTCTTCCATAGAAAAAACCTCCCTTATCCATGATAAAGCTGTAAAGATCGCGAAAGGAGTTTCGCAATCGCCTGGTTTATCTATATGAAGGTGCGCCGGGGATTATGCGGTCTGGTTTAAAGATACCGGAACATCTCCTTCGCCTCTTCTTTGCGGGATGTATCCGCAACCTGAAGTACCTCGACACGAACGGACTTATTGCCGAAGGCGATCTCGATCTCGTCGCCTTCCTTTACATTCAGGGAAGCTTTCGCCGTTTTGCCGTTTACCATAACGCGGCCGGCATCACAGGCCTCATTGGCGACCGTACGGCGTTTGATGAGCCTGGACACCTTTAAAAATTTATCTAATCTCATAAAATTTCCTTTCGCGCTCCTGCGCAATCGAGCAGGAGGCGGTTTTGCCTCTTACTCGCCGCGCGGGGTGCGTGCAGCTCTGCCGCAATATTCCTTTCGCACCCCTGCGCATGATAAAAGGCTGTTTCCTCTACGGAAACAGCCTCTTCTGTCATAAACCTGATTACGCGTTGAGCGCGTCCTTCAAAGCCTTGCCCGCCTTAAACTTAGGCGCCTTGCTCGCGGCAATGGTCATGGCCTCGCCCGTGCGGGGATTCTTGCCCTCTCTCTCGGCACGCTCGGAAACCTCGAATGTACCGAAACCGACCAGCTGAATCCTGTCACCGTTTTTCAATCCCTCCGCAACTGTCTCCGTAAAAGCGGACAGAGCCTTTTCAGCATCTTTTTTGGAAAGACCGGACTTCTCAGCCATCGCTGCAACCAATTCTGTCTTGTTCATAAATACATCCTCCTGAAATACCCGTCTCCATCGGGTTTTGTCTTGAAATACGATATAGAATATTTATACTGTTTTTCATAGTGTTTGTCAAGCAAATACGAAAAAAGAATGTAAAATACGGCGATACCTCTGCTTGCCTAACTGTTTTTTCTATGATAATATGAAACCAGGGTGCATTTTCAGCCTGATTTACGAATCATTTTGTAATGATTTTATACTGCAAATTCAAAAAGGGGGAATTACCATGTATCAGGAAGAATACCGGCGCTGGCTCTCAGCAGATCTGGAAGACGCCGACTTAAAACCGGAGCTGGCCCGTATCGAGGGCAATGACAGCGAGATCAGAGAGAGGTTCGCCGTCTCTTTAAAATTCGGGACCGCGGGTCTGCGGGGCGTACTCGGAGCCGGCACCAACCGCATGAATATCTATGTGGTCCGCCAGGCAACGCAGGGGCTCGCCAACTGGGTGAAGACGCAGGGCGGTACACAGACCGTGGCGATCAGCTATGACAGCCGCTTAAAGAGCGATATCTTTGCAAAGACCGCAGCCGGCGTGCTGGCGGCGAACGGCATTTCCGTGCGTATTTATGACGCCCTGATGCCCGTACCGGCGCTGTCGTTTGCGACACGCTACTACAAATGCAATGCCGGTATTATGGTGACCGCCTCCCACAATCCCGCTCAGTATAACGGCTACAAGGCCTACGGACCGGACGGCTGTCAGATGACGGACGACGCTGCCGCCATCGTCTACGATGAAATACAGAAGATCGATGTGTTAAACGGCGCGCACTTCATCTCCTTTGCGGAAGGTGTGGAAAACGGCCGGATACGCTTCGTCGGAGACGACTGTAAGGACGCATTCTACGAAGCCATCGAGGCGCGCCAGGTGCGGCCGGGTCTCTGCAGGACTGCCGGACTGAAGCTGGTCTACAGCCCGCTGAACGGCTCCGGACTCGTCCCGGTCACCAGAGTCTTAAACGACATCGGCATCACCGATATCACCATCGTTCCGGAGCAGGAGTATCCGAACGGGTATTTTACCACCTGCAGCTATCCGAACCCGGAGATCTATGCCGCACTCGAGCTCGGTCTGAAGCTGGCGGAGGCGTCCGGCGCGGATCTGATGCTCGCCACGGATCCGGACGCGGACCGGGTCGGCATCGCCATGAAGTGCCCGGACGGTTCCTATGAGCTGGTCAGCGGGAATGAGATGGGCGTCCTGCTCCTCGACTACATCTGCGCGGGGCGGATAGAGAAAGGCACGATGCCGGCGGATCCGGTCGCCGTCAAATCCATCGTCTCCACCCCTCTGGCGGACGCGGTCGCCGCGCACTACGGCGTAGAGCTCCGCAGCGTCCTGACCGGATTCAAGTGGATCGGCGATCAGATCGCCGGTCTGGAGGCGGCAGGCGAGGAGGATCGCTTCATTTTCGGCTTTGAAGAGAGCTACGGCTATCTGGCCGGTCCCTATGTCCGCGACAAGGACGCCGTCATCGCTTCCATGCTGATCTGCGAGATGGCTGCTTATTACCGCAGCACGGGCAGCTCGATCAAACAGCGTCTGGAGGAGATCTACGCACAGTACGGCCGCTATCTGAACAAAGTAGACAGCTACGAATTCCCCGGCCTGACCGGCATGGATAAAATGAGCGGCATCATGCAGTCCCTTCGGGATCACGCGCCGACAGAGTTTGCCGGACAAAAGATCGTCAGCGTCACCGACTATAAGGATACCGAAGCCACCGGCCTTCCGTCTGCCAATGTGCTGATCTACGCGCTGGAGAGCGGCGCCTCCGTCGTGATACGCCCTTCCGGCACGGAGCCGAAGATCAAGACCTACTTCACGACACTCGGAAAGGATCTCGCGGAAGCGCAGGCGCAGAAGGATGCGCTGACCGAGGCGATCCGGCCGCTGCTGGCGTGAAAAGGATCCGACGCAGAAGAGACTGACAGAGAATGTTAAAAAGCAGCTGTGTTCAACAGCTGCTTTTTTATTGATGCCGAAACCACTCCAGCAGCGCTTCCCTTTCATTCATCTCCGGATGCTCCAGCACCTCCTGCAGCATGGCCTCCAGCGCACTGCCGATCTCCCTGCCGGGCGTCATCCCCTGCGCGATGAGATCGGAACCGGACACCGCCAGGTCTCTCAGGGACAGACACTGCTGCTTTTCGACGATCTGATGGTAAACCGCCTCATACTCTGCAAGATGATCCAGCTTTTCTCTGCGGAGATAATCGCTCTGCGCCAGAATATCCGCGCGTTTCACCGCGAAGAGCGCCGGATACTGCGCCTCGCCGTTGCGGTACATGCTCCGGCGCACATTCCGCTCCGTCACGGGATACGGACGGTCATCATGGGCGCGCACGAGCGCTTTGACCTTTGCGATCGTGTCATTGTCAAACTTTAATCGCCGCAGGATCTGCCCGGTCATCTCCGCACCCTTCTGCGGATGGCCGTGGAAATGATCGATCCCGTTCTCATCCCGGCGGGCGCAGACCGGTTTCGCCACATCATGAAACAGCATGGTCAGGCGCAGCACGCGGTCGGGCGGCACCTCGCGCAGAGACCGGATCGTATGCATCCCGACTGTCCCGCAGTGATGCGGATTCTGCTGCGGCGTCCGCATCATCGCGGAAAATTCCGGCAGAATGACATCCGCCATCCCCGTCTCATAAACAGAAAGAATCTCCTCCGGATGAGGAGATACCAGCAGCTTCACCAGCTCGGCCTGAATCCGCTCCGCGCTGATCTTTTTCAGATTCCCGGCCAGCCGAAGAATCGCGGCGCGGGTATCCTCGTCCAGACGAAATCCCAGCTGCGCGGCAAACCGCACCGCCCGCAGCATGCGCAGGGCGTCCTCCCCGAAACGATCCTCCGGATTCCCCACGCAGCGGATCACGCCCCGCTCAATATCACCCAGTCCGTCAAAGGCATCGACAAAACCAGCGTCCTCATTGTACGCCATCGCGTTGATCGTAAAATCCCGGCGTTTCAGATCCTCCGGCAGGCTTGCCGTAAAAACAACATCCTTCGGATGACGGGCGTCCTCATACGCTCCGTCGATCCGGTAGGTCGTCACCTCGAAGCCCTCGCGATCCAGCAGAACCGTCACCGTGCCGTGCTGGATGCCGGTATCAATCGTATGGCGAAAAACAGCCTTCACCTGATCCGGCCTCGCGGAGGTCGTGATATCCCAGTCCTGCGGCTCCCGCCCGAGAACCGAATCCCGGACACAGCCGCCCACCGCATAGGCCTCATGACCCGCTTTCTTTAAGCTATCAATTATAAACGACACCTTCTCCGGCAGTCGAATCTCCATGAAACACCTCTGAATCTGCCCTGCGTCGAATCGGCAGGGCTTCCCCATTGCCGTTCGTCAGGTCTTTCCCGTAACGGACAGACCTGCTTCTCCCGCCATGGTTTAATACGCTTTGCCCCAGTAGATCAGCTTCTTCGCGGGCTTCCCACAGCACACGCAAACATCGGAGATCCGCTCCTGATCCTGAAAAGGAATGCAGCGGGACGTCGCGCCGGTCTCCTCCTTGATCTGATCCTCGCAGGCCTGCTCCCCGCACCACATGCCGCGGATGAATCCCGGCTTCGTTTCAACCGCCTCGCAGAATTCTGCGTAATCGTGCGCGTCGCTGATATGCGAATCCCGGTGTGCTCTCGCGCGTTCAAACATCTCCCGCTGGATCGTATCCAGCAGCTGCGGAATCACCGTCTCGATCTCATCCAGGGAAACCGTGATCTTCTCCCGGGTATCGCGGCGCACGGCCACGCAGCGGTTCTCCGCCAGATCCCGCGGTCCCAGCTCGATCCGCAGCGGAATCCCCCGCATCTCCTGCTCGGAAAACTTCCATCCCGGGCTCTTGTCCGTATCGTCCAGCTTCGCGCGGCATACCTTTCCCAGACAATCCTTCAGCGCGGCGCAGGCCTCCATCACACCCTCTTTTCTCTGCTGCACGGGGATGACCATCACCTGCGTCGGCGCCACTGCCGGCGGAAGCACCAGGCCGGAATCGTCGCCGTGCACCATGATCAGCGCGCCGATCAGCCGGGTCGTCATGCCCCAGGAGGTCTGATGTACGTATTTTAACTGATTCTCCTTATCCGTGTACTGAATGCCGAAAGCCTTCGCAAACCCGTCGCCGAAATTATGGCTGGTGCCGGACTGGAGCGCCTTGCCGTCATGCATCAGCGCCTCGATCGTATAGGTCGCCTCCGCCCCGGCAAACTTCTCCTTGTCCGTCTTCTGTCCGCGGATGACCGGGATGGAAAGAAACTCCTCCACAAAATCCGCGTAGACATTCAGCATCTGTATGGTCCGCTCCTGCGCCTCCTCCGCGGTCGCGTGGGCCGTATGCCCCTCCTGCCACAGAAACTCTCTGGACCGCAGAAACGGCCGGGTCTCCTTCTCCCAGCGAACCACGGAACACCACTGGTTATACAGCTTCGGCAGATCGCGGTAGGACTCGATATCGTTTTTATAAAAATCACAGAACAGTGTCTCGGAGGTCGGGCGCACACAGAGACGCTCCTGCAGCTCGTTCATACCGCCGTGCGTAACCCATGCGACCTCGGGCGCGAAGCCCTCCACATGATCCTTCTCCACCTCCAGAAGACTCTCCGGGATGAACAGCGGCATATAGACATTCTCCACACCGGTCTCCTTAAAACGCCGGTCCAGTTCATGCTGGATATTCTCCCAGAGGGCATAGCCCGCCGGTTTGAAGATCATACATCCGCGGATGCTGGAATAATCCATCAAATCCGCTTTTTTTACCACATCCGTGTACCACTGGGCGAAATCATCGTCCATGGATGTGATCGCCTCCACTAATTTCTTTTCTTTTGCCATGATAAAAGCTCCTCTTTTTGTTTATTCGAGACTGTGTGGGATTATATCATATTTTCACCCAAAGGAAAAGAGGCATTTTCCCGCAGCCCCGCTCCAACGGAATTCCGTCGCTACGGCAGGAGCAGAGTTTGTCCCACATAGATCATATCCACATCTTCTATCCCGTTTAAGGCACAGATCTCATCCACCATATCCGCGGTATTGTAGATGGAACGGCTGATGGAGATCAGGCTGTCGCCCTCCTTCACCGTATAGGAAGAGGTTCCCCCTGCGGAGGACGTACTCTGCGTGACCGCGGCGCTCTCTCCCGAGGAAGAGGATGTCCCCTCCGCCGCGGCATTCTGTGAGGATGCGGCACTGTCCGAAGTGCCTGTCCCGGCTGTGTTTCCCGTGTCGGAAACGGCATCGTCCGATGATCCGCTCTGATCGGCCGCGCTGTCACTTTCCGAACTGTCGCCGTCGCCCGTTTCGGAGGCGTCGCTGTTTTCTTCCGCGGACTCCGCCTCTTCCGCGCTCACTCCCGCAGCTTCGTTATCCGTCTCCGCATCCGCTCCTGCGGTCTCCTCCTCCGTGCTCAGCATATCCTCCTCCGCGTCCTCCCCGTTCACGGCGCCGGAAAGTGCCTGCATGGTCTGCTGCAGCACCTTCAGATTCTGGTAATTCCCGATCTGTGTCACAGCCGTCGCCGCCACGATCACCAGAACCGCTGCTCCCGCCACATAGACGACAGGCTGCAGCCTGCGCTTCGGCGGTTTCTCATTCAGCCGGTTCATGATCGCCCGGTAATTCTGCACCGCCTCATCCCCGCTCTTCTCTCTCAGATAGCTCTCCCTGAGCGGTTTCGGCGTCATGCGCTCCTTCTCCTCGATCATGAACTGCTGCATCTGCGGATTTTTTTCATAATAGACCGCATAACCCGGAAGTCTCTGAAGCTGATGCTGTTCCTGCACAAAAAACGCGTCGTTTTTTTCAAGGGAGTCCTCGTAATACAAAAAACGGGAACCTTTTTCACCGGTCGACTCAAAAAACTGCTGAAGCTGCGCATGAACCTCCAGACCGCCTCCGTCAAGATTGAAATACCACCCGAGAATATCGAGATCATCAAACGAATTTTTAATCCGCTGATATACCCTGTCCCAAAATTCTTCCTGCCGGGCCTCCACGGAGTCCGGGATTCCCTCCCCGGATATCCCGCGTTCTCCCTCCTGCCCGCTCTCGTCCGGACCATGCGCGTTCTGCAGAAGATTTCCTCCCTGTCCGTCTCCGCTCCGGCCCGATGCGCTCTGCAAACGTTCTCCTCCCTGTCCGTCTCCGCTCCGACCCGATACATTCTGCACATACTTCTCCTGTCCGTACACACTCCCCTTCTGCACTGTTCTGTCATAATTCGCCTCCTGCGCCGTTCCGGCAAAATCCACCTTCTGCGCCCCGCTGATAAACACATACTCCCGCTCACCGCCGGTTCTGACCTTCCCCAGCAGGACGGCCGCCAGCACCGCATCCTCCCTCTTTCTCTGATGCAGGAAACGGTGCACATACGTATAAACAAAATCCTCTATGTAAATCTGATATTTCTCCCCGAACGTCCCGATCTGCCTGATATTTTTCGGCAGGCGAATGCCGCTCTCCTGATTTGTCACGACGATCCTCTCCTTTCCTCATACCTGTCCGTACAGCGTTCGCAATGAACCGGATATTTCACGCCGAATGTTCATTTTGAGACGCTGTACTAAATGTATGCAACATACTAACACGGGATGACCGCATATTTTGCCGATTTCTATCCGAAGAATTCGCAAGTTTCGCTGATTTCTGTCAGGAGAATTCGCAGGGTTCGCCGCGGAGCGGTTTTATCATACAGGAAGTTCAGAGAACTTTCCTGTATGATAAAAAAAAGAATCCTGCAAAGCAGGATTCTTTCCGAAAAGCAGTGTATACGTATCCGGATTTATAAGAACGCTTTCACTCTCCCGCGAATCGTCTCCGCGTCAAGCCCGTATTTTTTCAGCAGCTGCACGGCCGGACCGGATACCGTGTACTCGTCCTGCACGCCGATCTTCAGCACCCGGGTCGGCGCTTTCTCGCTCAGCACATCGCAGACCGCGCTTCCCAGGCCGCCGATCACGGAATGCTCCTCCACGGTGACGACCTTTCCGGTCTTTTTCGCGGACGCGAGCACCAGAGCCTCGTCCAGAGGCTTGATCGTGTGGATGTTGATCACCTCCGCATCGATCCCCTCCTCCGCCAGAAGCTTCGCCGCTTCCAGGGACTCGTTTACACAGAGGCCGGTCGCGATGATGCTGACGTCCGTCCCCGACCGCATCGTGATCCCCTTTCCAATCTCAAACCGGTAGGTGTCGGCGTCGTTGATCACCGGAATCGCAAGCCGCCCGAACCGCAGATAGACCGGTCCTACATACTCATAGGCCGCGCG
The DNA here is from genome assembly GCA_021202015.1 of Clostridiales bacterium. Lineage (GTDB taxonomy): Bacteria > Bacillota > Clostridia > Lachnospirales > Lachnospiraceae > Eubacterium_I. Next base: position 27,182 of record JAJQDV010000066.1, read on the forward strand.
CACCGCCGCACGGGCCTCCACATCGTCACAGGGGTTGATCACCACCATGCCCGGAATCGTGCGCATCAGGGCGATATCCTCATTGCACTGATGCGTTGCGCCGTCCTCCCCCACGGAAACGCCGGCATGCGTCGCGCCGATCTTCACATTCAGATGCGGGTAACCGATGGAATTCCTCACCTGTTCATAGGCGCGCCCCGCCGCGAACATCGCGAAAGAGCTGGCAAAGGGCACCTTGCCGCAGGTCGCCAGACCAGCCGCGATCCCCATCATATTCGCCTCCGCGATCCCGCAGTCAATATGGCGTTCGGGAAATACCTTCTGAAAAATATTTGTCTTCGTCGCGCCCGCCAGATCCGCGTCCAGCACAAGCAGATCCTCATGCTCCTTCCCGAGCTCGACCAGCGTATTCCCGTAACTCTCCCTCGTCGCGATCTTCTTTATCTCTGACATAACGCTTCACCTGCCTTTCCAAGTTCCTCCATGGCGATGGCATACTGCTCGTCATCCGGCGCCTTGCCATGCCATCCCGCCTGATGCTCCATATAGGAAACGCCCTTGCCCTTGACCGTCTTCGCGATGATGGCCGTCGGCCTTCCCTTCGTCTCCCGCGCCTCGCGGAAAGCCGCCGCGATCTCGTCAAAATCATTCCCGTCGATCGTGATCACATGGAAGTGGAAGGCTGTCAGCTTCTCTCCGATCGGATAGGGGGAGCAGACCTCCGCGATATCGCCGTCGATCTGCAGACCGTTGTTATCCACGATCAGGAGAAGGTTGTCCAGTTTCCGATGACCGGCAAACATCGCCGCCTCCCAGATCTGGCCCTCCTGAATCTCGCCGTCGCCGGCCATGGCATAGACACGATAGCCCTTCCCGTCCAGCTTCGCGGCGAGTGCCATGCCCACCGCGGCGGAAAATCCCTGTCCCAGGGAACCGCTGGACATATCCACGCCCGGCGTATGTTTCATATCCGGATGCCCCTGCAGGAAGGAACCGATCTGCCTCAGATTCTTCATCTCATCCACGGAAAAATATCCTTTCAGCGCCAGCGCAGCGTACAGGGCGGGCGCCACATGTCCCTTCGACAGTACAAAACGATCCCTGTCCTCATCCTTCGGGTTTGCCGGATCCACATGCATCTCCTCAAAATAGAGATACGTAAAAAGCTCAGCAGCGGACAGAGATCCGCCCGGATGCCCGGACTTCGCGCTGTGGATCCCCGTAAGAACGCCCTTTCGCACCTCCACAGCCAGTTTTTCGAGTTCTGTTTTTGTCATTTTACTGTTCCTTCCATGTTTTTCTCAATATAATTTCATAACTCCACCCGTCCCTCCAGGGCACGGAGCAGAGTCACTTCATCGATGTACTCCAGGTCGCCGCCCACCGGCACGCCGCTGGCGATGCGGGACACTTTGATCCCGGTCGGCTTGATCAGCTTGCTGATGTACATAGCGGTGGTCTCCCCCTCCAGGCTGGAATTCGTGGCGATGATCACCTCATCCACATCCCCCTCCAGGCGCTTGATCAGTTCCTTCAGCCGGATGTCCCCGGGACCGATGCCGAGCATCGGGGAGATCGCTCCGTGCAGGACATGATAGACGCCCTCGTACTTGCCGGTCTTCTCATAGGCTGCCAGATCACGGGTGTTCTCCACGACCATAATCGTGCCGTGATCCCGGGCCGCGTTCCGGCAGATCGGGCACTCCTCCGCGTCCGTCAGGGTGCAGCAGGTTTTACAGTACCGGATATTGTGCCTCGCATCCACGATCGTCTCCGCCAGACGCTCCGCACGCTCCGCGGGCATATTCAGAATATGAAACGCGAGCCGCTGCGCCGACTTGTTTCCGATTCCGGGCAAAGAGGAAAGCTCATCGATCAACTTTGAGATCTGTTTGCTGTAATAATCCATCAGAAAGGAAAGCCTCCGCCCAGTCCGCCGGTGATCTTCGACATGGACTCCTGGGAGAGCTCTTCCATCTGACGCAGCGCCTCATTCGCCGCCGCCATGATCAGATCCTCCAGCATCTCGATATCGTCCGGATCCACAACCTCTTCCGACAGCTTCACCTTCACGATCTCCTTTTTCCCGGATACGGTCACCTCCACGGCTCCGCCGCCCGCGGCCGCCGTGATCTCCTTATCCTCCAGTTCCTTCGTTGCTTCCTCCATCTGGCGCTGCATCTTCTGCGCCTGCTTCATGAGATTGCCCATATTCCCCGGCATACTCCCGGAGTAGCCGCCTTTTCCCTTCGCCATAAATCTGTCTCCTTGTTCTGATTCCTTATTCTTCTTTCTTTATTCTGCTTTCCTGTTACAGTAAACACACATGTGCTGCTAACGCAGCGCGCCAACAGCTATGAAAGTCGATGGCCGGCGCAGACCTCACCGGCCGTGAACGCCGATGCCCGTTTTTACAGCCTCACTCATCCTCGATCTCGATCTCCATATGGATGATCTTCTCCAGATCGATGTAATTCTCCTCAAAAGGGGCCGCGCCCGCATTCTTCTCAATCAGCAGCTCGACCTCTTTCCCGATCCGCATTGAAATCGCCTCCGTGATCTCCTGCCTGTGCCGATCCTCCGTGATATAAGTATATGCCATATCGTCGTCAAACACCAGCATTAATTTATTCTCACCGCCCAGGCTCAGACGCGCCCTGCCGAGATAGGTGCGGACCACCTTTGGCAACCCCTGAATCACGGAGCGCCAGTTCTTCACCGCCTCCCGGATATCCTCCGGAATCGCCTTCGGCATCACGGGAGCCGCCCGGACCGGCGCGGCCGCCGGACCCGCGTCCGGCCCTGTCTGCGCCCCGCGCGGACGGACCGGGGAACCGGCCGCAGACAGCACGCCGCCCTCTATCTGTTTTTCCAGAGAGGCTATCCGGTCCGCCAGCGCATCCTGCGTGGCCTCCATGGAAGGACGGCACAGCCGGATCAGCGCGATCTCGATCAGCACCCGCTTCTGGGAAGCATAACGCAGCTGTCCGGACAACTCCGAAAACACGCGGATATAGCGCATGATCACGTCGTCCTCGACCATCTCCGCCTCCTCCTTCAGAAGCGCAAGATTTTCACCGGACATATCCAGCACATCCTCCATGGGATCCGAGCTTCTTACAAGCAGAAGGTTCCTGAGATACCAGATAAAATCCGTCACAAACTGTCCCGGCTCCCGGCCCAGGTTCACCATTTCCTCCAGGATCCGGACAGCAGCTGTCACATCCTTCGCCAGTACGGATCGAAGCAGATGGCTGAACACCTCGGTATCCGCCGCGCCAAGGACATCGAGCACATGGTCATAAGTCAGCTCCTCCCCCAGATAAAAGGCAATACACTGATCCAGAAGGCTCAGAGCGTCGCGCATGGATCCGTCCGCCGCCTTCGCGATATATCGAACCGCCGCGTCCTCCGCCTCCACCTGCTCCTGATCCAACAGATCCTTAAGCCGCGCCGCAATCGTCTCGATCGAAATCCGCCGGAAGTCGTATCTCTGGCAGCGCGAGAGGATCGTGACCGGAATCTTCTGCGGCTCCGTCGTCGCCAGAAGAAAGATCACGTAGGAGGGAGGCTCCTCCAGCGTCTTCAGCAGCGCGTTGAACGCGCCGGGGGAAAGCATGTGAACCTCATCGATGATATACACCCGGTATCGCCCCTCCGTAGGAGAGTAGGCGACCTCCTCCCGGATCTGGCGGATATTGTCAACACCATTGTTCGACGCCGCATCCATCTCGACGACGTTCATGGAAGCGCCCGCGCCGATAGCGTGGCACACCGCGCACTCCCCGCAGGGGCTTCCGTCCGCCGGATGTTCGCAGTTGACGGCCTTCGCGAAAATCTTCGCCACCGTCGTCTTTCCCGTACCCCGGGTCCCGCAGAACAGATAGGCATGGCCGATCCGATTCGCCCTTATCTGATTTTTTAAAGTTGTCACAATGTGATCCTGACCTTTCACGTCCTCAAACGTGTCCGGCCGGTACTTCCTGTATAAAGCCGTGTATGACATATTTTAGTCTCCGAAGCAGATCCCGACCTTCTTGGCCTCCTGAATCAGCTGACAGTCCGGGTCCACCGTCTTCAGCCGTCCGGCCGCCTCGCTTAAGGGCACCCGCGTCGTCCGGCCGTTCACCATGCCGATCATATGGCCGTAATCCTTATCCTCGATGGCCTGCGCCGCCGCCGCGCCGAGCTGCGTGCAGAGCACCCGGTCGTAGGGACAGGGGCTGCCGCCGCGCTGCATATGGCCCGGTACCGTCACGCGGGTCTCGCGCCCGGTCTTCTGCTCGATCAGATCCGCCACCTCGTAGGAGACAGACGGATACTGCACGGTTCTCACCATCTCCTTGAACTCCTTCTTCGACAGACGGGCGTTCTCTATCGAGATCGCGCCCTCCGCTACCGCAAGGATCGTAAAACCCTTTCCCTGCTTTGTCCTGCGGTCTACCGCCTCCACTACCTTTTCTATATCGTAGGGAATCTCCGGGATCAGGATGATGTCCGCGCCTCCCGCGATCCCGGCGTGAAGCGGCAGCCAGCCGACCTTGTGTCCCATGAGCTCCACCAGGAATACCCGGTTGTGCGAAGCCGCCGTGGTATGGATGCAGTCGATCGTATTCGTCGCAATGAGCAGCGCGCTCTGAAAACCGAAGGTAATATCCGTTCCCCAGATGTCATTATCAATCGTCTTCGGCAGGTGCAGGACATTCAGCCCCTCCTCCCGGAGCAGATTCGCCGTCTTCTGCGTGCCGTTGCCGCCCAGGATCACCAGACAGTCCAGATTCAGCTTGTGATAGGTATGCTTCATCGCCTCGACCTTATCCAGACCGTTCTCGTCCGGCACCCGCATCGTTTTAAACGGCTGCCTCGATGTACCCAGGATCGTCCCGCCCTTCGTCAGGATCCCCGAAAAATCCTGAGACGTCAGGAAGCGGTAATCACTGTAGATCAGCCCCCTGTATCCGTCATAAAATCCGTATATCTCCAGCTCGTCGCCGCTGCTGGCCAGACCCTTCACCACGCCGCGCATCGCCGCGTTCAGAGCCTGACAGTCGCCGCCGCTGGTCAGCATTCCGATTCTCTTCATATGGCCACTCCTCTCTCCAAAAAAACAAAAACAGGACAAACAAAGTGTATCAAATTCGCATGGGATTTACAAGCGATTTAAAAAAAGAATTGACTCCCATCCGGAAAACCTTTATAATGATTGCCTGTGGAGAGTTAGCGAAGAGGCCATAACGCGCCGCACTCGAAATGCGGTTGTCCGTTTACGGGCACGTGGGTTCGAATCCCACACTCTCCGTTTCAACGCCCCGCAGCGGCTGATCCGCCTGCGGGGCGTTTCGTTCAGGATTTCCGATGGCATACACAACGCATACACAGCGGCAAAAAAGCATTGACAGCAGAGAACCGTTGATGCTATACTGAAATCTCCGAGCAGCCGGGGCCGCAGCGGCGCCCTGTACCATCAATCCGCTATAGTTGGGGTGATATCCTGCCGCGGGTCTTTGATTGTGGAGCTGCCTTCTGTAAGTGGCGTGGATTTTCGGGTCTCACGCGACGGGAACCTGTGAACCGGGTCAGGTCAGGAATGGAGCAGCCCTAAGCAGGACCTTCCGGGTGCCGTGAGGGCGCCTGAGATGAGTTAACTGCAGGAGTAACGTCCGGGGTCGGGATTCAACGCAGGATGCTCGGTTTTTTTGAAACGGTCTGCCTCGCAGTTTTCATTTTATAAAACATCCCTGAGAAGCCGTATGAGAGAGATCTCCGGGCTTCCTTTTTTTATGCGCAGGGGTGCGAAAGAAATATGACAGCTATGCTGTC
>JAJQDV010000043.1 GCA_021202015.1 Clostridiales bacterium
TGGAAAAAAGAAGTCGCCGACCTGCAGAAGAGATACCCGATGATCTACACGGAGCCCGGATTGACCGGACCGTTTATCATGGAGGAGATCTACCGTCAGACGGCGGGAGAGGCAATCATTGTGACGGAGGTGGGTCAGCATCAGATGTGGGCGGCTCAGTATTACCGGTATAAAAATCCCCGTACCTTCCTTTCGTCCGGCGGCCTGGGAACCATGGGCTACGGACTGGGCGCGGCGATCGGCGCGCAGGTGGCGAATCCGGAGAAACAGGTGGTCAATATCGCCGGAGACGGATGCTTCCGGATGAATATGATCGAGATCATGACGGCGGTTCGTCAGCGTCTGCCTCTGATCCAGGTGGTGATCAATAACAGCGTGCTCGGCATGGTACACCAGTGGCAGCAGCTGTTTTACGGCGGACGTTACTCCAGCACGGTATTTTCCGACGGTGCGGATTTTGTGAAGATTGCCGAGGGTATGGGCGCCGAAGGAACGCGTGTGACGAACCGGGAGGAGTTTGCGGAGGCTTTCGCCGCCGCGCTGAAAAAGGATACGCCGTTTTTGATCGACTGTATGATCGGAAGTGATGATAACGTATGGCCGATGGTCGCCCCGGGGGCGCCGATCAGCGATGCGTTTGACAAGCAGGATTTCGAATCCCGCGAACAATAAACATAAACGAGTAACAGGAGGATATGAAAATGAAAAGAGTTTATAATTTTTCGGCCGGCCCGGCGGTTTTGCCGGAGGAGGTTTTAAAAGAGGCCCAGGAGGAGATGATGAACTACCGCGGATGCGGCATGTCCGTCATGGAGATGAGTCATCGGTCCGCGATGTTCAAGGAGATCATCGATGAGGCGGAGGCCGACCTGAGAGAACTCATGGGTATTCCGGACAATTATAAGGTGCTGTTTTTACAGGGCGGCGCGGCGCTTCATTTCGCGACGATCCCGATGAACCTGATGAAAAACGGCGTTGCGGATTATATCGTGACGGGTCAGTGGGCGAAAAAGGCTTACGTGGAAGCGCAGAAATACGGTAAGGTCAATAAGATCGCGACCTCCGAGGATAAGACGTTTTCTTATATTCCGGACTGCTCCGACCTGCCGGTTTCCGAGGATGCGGATTATGTCTATATCTGCCAGAATAATACCATCTACGGCACGACCTATCATACGCTGCCGAACACAAAGGGCAAGACCCTGGTGGCGGATGTATCCTCCTGCTTCCTTGCGGGACCCATTGATGTCGAGAAATACGGCGTGATCTACGGCGGCGTGCAAAAAAACATTGGGCCCGCGGGCGTACAGATCGTCATCATCCGCGAGGATTTGCTCCGCGACGACCTGCCGGCCTATGTTCCGACCATGCTGAACCTCAAGGTGCAGGCGGACAACGGCTCCATGTACAACACACCGCCGTGCTACGGCATCTATATCTGCGGCAAGGTATTTAAGTGGATCAAGAGCATCGGCGGACTCGAGGCGATGCAGAAGCGCAACGAGGAGAAGGCGGCGATCCTCTATGACTATCTGGACAACAACAGCATGTTCAGAGGTACCGTGGTGAAGAAAGACCGCTCTCTGATGAATGTTCCCTTCATTATCGGCGACAAGGATCTGGAGGCGAAGTTCGTCAGCGAGGCGAAAGCGGCCGGATTTGAGAATCTGAAGGGACACAGAACGGTCGGCGGTATGCGCGCGTCCATCTATAACGCGATGCCGATCGAGGGTGTAAAAGCGCTTGTGGAGTTCATGAAAAAATTTGAAAAAGAGAATGCTGCGAATCCCGGTTGATTCCGTGAGGGTCGGGAAACCGGAAACTGCAGATCAGAATGAAGAAAGAAGGATAATGGAATGACGAAATATACCTGCCTGAATCCGATCGCGGCCTGCGGTCTGGATATATTTTCGGATAGTTATGAGAAAACAGAGGATTTTGCGTCCGCGGACGTTGTCCTGGTTCGGAGTGCGGCGATGCATGAGCTGGATCTCCCGGATTCCATGCTCGCGGTGGCCCGTGCGGGCGCCGGCGTGAACAATATCCCGCTTGATAAATGCGCGGAGAAGGGAATCGTCGTGTTCAATACGCCGGGCGCGAATGCGAACGGGGTGAAGGAACTGGTGATCGCCGGCATGCTTCTGGCCTGCCGCGATATCGCCGGGGGTATAAACTGGGTAAAAGAAAACAAAGAGGACGCCGGGATCGCGAAGTCCACGGAGAAGGCGAAAAAGGCGTTTGCCGGGACGGAACTGATGGGCAAGACCCTCGGTGTGATCGGGCTCGGCGCGATCGGCGTGAAGCTTGCGAACGCGGCGGTCGATCTCGGCATGAATGTCATGGGGTATGACCCGTATCTCTCCGTGAATTCCGCATGGAATGTCTCCACGCAGGTAAAGCATGTGTTTTCTGTGGATGAGATCTATAAGAACTGCGATTTTATTTCCATTCATGTCCCGCTGATGGATTCCACAAAGGGCATGATCAGCGCGGAGGCCATCGCGTCCATGAAGGAGAACGCGGTCGTCCTGAACTTCGCCCGCGATACCCTGGTGGACGAGGAAGCTATGGTCGAGGCTCTCGCGGCCGGGAAGATCCGCAGATATGTCGTGGATTTCCCGAATCCGACCACGGCCGGCAAAGAGGGCTGCATCGTGATTCCCCATCTCGGTGCTTCCACGGCGGAGTCCGAGGATAACTGCGCGGTCATGGCGGTCAATGAGCTGATCGATTTTGTGGAGAACGGAAACATCACACATTCCGTCAACTATCCGGACTGCAATATGGGCGTCTGCAAAGGCGCCGGACGGGTCGCTATCTGCCACAGGAATGTAAAAAATACGATCAGCCAGTACACGGCGGTCTGCGGCGACGCGGGCATCAACATCTCCGATATGACGAACAAGAGCCGCGGGGAGTATGCTTACTCCATCCTGGATATTGACGTTCCGGCGACACCGGAGGTGATCGCAAAGCTGTCCGCGATCGAGGGCGTGCTGAAGGTCAGAGTCGTCAAATAGACGCGAAAGAACGATTTTTGACGGGGATTATGGCTGCTGCATACAGTATCCGTAATCCCTGTTTTTAAGAGATGAGGAGGACAGATCATGGCAGTGATCAGGCCATTTGCAGGGATCCGTCCGTGCCGGGAGAAGGCGGCGCGGATCGCGGCTTTACCCTATGATGTTTATAACCGCCGGGAGGCGAAAGAGGAGGTTTTGCGGGAGCCGGAGTCTTTCCTGCGTATCGACCGGGCGGAGACACAGTTTGACGATTCCGTGGACACCTATGCGCCGGAGGTCTATCAGAAGGCGCACGATCTGCTGTGGGAGATGATCGGCCGCGGCGATTTCATCACGGAGGAAAAGTCCTGTTACTATATTTATGAACTGACGATGGACGGTCGGACGCAGACGGGAATCGCCGCCTGTGCCTCGATCGACGATTATCAGAACGGCGTTATTAAAAAGCATGAAAATACACGCGCGGAGAAGGAACAGGACCGGATCCGGCACGTCGACACCTGTGACGCGCAGACCGGGCCGATCTTTCTGGCCTATCGCGCACATCCGGTGATCAGTGAGATCGTCAATCGGACGAAACAGAAAACGCCGGAGTACGACTTCACCGCGCCCGACGGCGTCACGCATCGCGTATGGGTCGTCGCGGATACTGCGGATATCGACGCCCTGCAAGCCGCTTTTTCCGGGATTGATCAGATCTACATCGCGGACGGACATCACCGCGCGGCTTCCGCGGTGAAGGTGGGCTTAAAACGCCGTGCGGAGTATCCGGACTATGACGGATCGGAGGAGTTCAACTATTTTCTCTCGGTTCTTTTCCCGGATGAAGAGTTATACATTATGGATTATAACCGCGTCGTGAGGGATTTAAACGGCATGGACGCCGGAACGTTCCTTGCGAAAATGAAGGAGATCTTCGAGGTTTCCGTGTTAAAGGACGAGGAGAGAAGACCGCAGGAGAAGGGCAGCTTTACCATGTATCTGGATGAGCAGTGGTACCTGTGCAGGTTCCGGGAATCAGACCTGTCGGACGACCCGGTGGACGGACTGGATGTGTCCCTGCTGCAGAGCCTTCTCCTGACCCCTGTGCTCGGCATCACGGATCCGAAGGTCGACGCCAGGATCGACTTCGTCGGCGGCATCCGCGGCATGGATGAGCTTGAACGCCGCTGCCACGCTGACGCCAAGGCAGCCTTCGCCATGTATCCGACCTCGATTCAGGAGCTTTTCGCGGTCGCCGACGCCGGCCGTCTCATGCCGCCGAAATCCACCTGGTTCGAGCCGAAGCTGCGCAGCGGCCTTTTCATCCACGCGCTGTCCTGATAGGATACGGATGTATTTTCAGCGTACGTCGGCGATTGCGAAACACCAGTTGAGGCTCACTGCATTCGGTTATCAGATGTATTTTTACAAAAACGTCGGCGATTGCGAAACACCGTCGATTCCATCGGCAGCCTGAACAGAAGAAACAATTCATAAGCAGACACTCCTTGTGGCTGCGTTGAATTCGTTTCTTCTGTTTAGGCTACATCACCCCGGCCGGAGTTTCGCAATCTTCACCACATAAAAAGCGAGGCACCCATGTTTTTCTTATTTACAGGCGTCCTCTCGCAGGACGTGGCGGACACGATCTCGGATGTGATCTCCGATAATGTTGATGTGGTTACCTGGGATGTCCTGACGCAGTATCTGCAGGATTCCCTGCCGACCGTCCTGGATTTCCTGGTGAAGCTCATCATCGCGATCATCGTCCTTCTGGTCGGCCGCAGGATCATCCGGTTTGTCCGGAAGTGTCTGCGGCGTTTTATGGACAAGTCGAATCTGGATACGGGCCTGAAGCAGTTTTTTGACAAGTTTGTCAATGTGGCCCTTCATTTTGTCCTGGTTCTGGCGGTGCTCGGAAGGTTCGGCGTCACGGCGAGTTCCGTGATCGCGATCATCGGTTCCGCCGGGCTTTCCATCGGACTGGCCCTGCAGGGCACGCTGTCCAATTTTGCCGGCGGAGTGCTGATCCTGATGCTCCGTCCGTTCAAGGTGGGGGATTATATCAAGGAGGACACCAGCGGGAACGAGGGGAAAGTCATGGAAATCCAGCTTTTTTATACAAAGCTGGTCACCCTGGACAATAAAGTCGTCGTCGTTCCGAACGCGAATCTGACGAGCTCGAGCCTGACGAACCTGACGAATCAGGACAGGCGGCGGGTGGATATCAAGGTGGGGATTTCCTACCACGCGGATATCCGCGTGGCGAAGCGGGTCATCGAGGAGGTGCTGGAAGCGGAGGAGAAACGCATTACGGAGGAGCCTTATAAAATCTACGTTGACGAGCTTGCGGAGAGCTCCGTCGTGATCGGAACCATGGTATGGGTCCGGACGGAAGATTATTATGAGGTGAAGTGGCGTCTCACCGAGAATATCAAATACGCGCTTGACGAGAATCACATCGAGATTCCCTTCCCTCAGGTTACGGTTACATACGAAAAAAATAAGGATGAATAACCGCCGACTGTGTGGGAAACGACAGTTTTTTTGAATATTTTTTACAAATTTTACCTGACTGTCCGCAACATTTTTTTATGTTATTGACAAATTCAATTTACTGTGTTACTTTTATGGAGTAAGTGCGCATATTTATGCGGATGCAGTTTAAGAAAATTGCAAATGAAGCTTGCAGAAGGGAGTCAGGTATGCAACAGGGAACGGTGAAATGGTTTAATGCCAAAAAAGGGTATGGGTTTATTTCCGATGCCGAAGGCAATGACATATTTGTTCATTTTTCCGCAATCGCCATGGACGGCTTCAAAGAGCTGAAGGAAAATGAAGCTGTAGAGTTTGAAGTTGTAGAGGGCGATAAGGGTGTACAGGCTGCGAATGTCAGAAGGATCGATTGATTCTGTCATTGCAGTCGATGTGCTGACTTGTCTGGTTTTGGGGTTTTTGTTTGTTTCAGAAAGGCGGCATATAGTTACATAGACAGGTAAGACATTGATCTGTGGGGCTGTCCGAAGGGACAGCCCTTTCCCATAGCATGCGCAGGACTGCAAATAAAGTAATAATATCCGGAGGGAAAGAATTTGAAATTGGATTTAAAAAATTTAGAGGCTTATGAATTACTGCAGGAGAGACCGCTCGGGGATATTCACTCAGAGGGAGCGTATCTCATCCATAAAAAAAGCGGCGCGCGGGTGGTCGTGGTGTCGAATGATGATGAAAACAAGGTTTTTTACATCGGTTTCCGCACCCCGCCGAATGACAGCACCGGGATTCCTCATATTATTGAGCATTCCGTTCTCTGCGGCAGTGAAAAGTTTCCGGTAAAGGATCCTTTTATTGAGCTGGTAAAGGGTTCTATGAATACGTTTCTGAACGCCATGACGTATCCGGACAAGACGGTATACCCCGTGGCGAGCTGCAATGACCGGGATTTTCAGAACCTGATGGATGTATATATGGACGCCGTCCTTCATCCGAATATTTATAAGGAGCCTTATGTTTTTCGTCAGGAGGGCTGGCATTATGAGATGGATTCCACGGAGGATTCGCTTTCGGTAAACGGGGTGGTCTACAATGAGATGAAGGGTGCGTATTCCGTCGCCGATTCCGTGGTGGAGAGGAGCATACAGACTTCTCTTTATCCGGATACGCCCTACAGATACGATTCCGGCGGAGATCCGGAGGTGATCCCGGAGCTGACACGGGAACAGTATCTTTCCTTCCACAGTACGTATTACCACCCGTCCAATTCCTATATCTATCTGTACGGAAACATGGATGCGGAGGAAAAACTGAACTGGCTCGACGAGGCGTATCTCTCCGGATATGACCGGATCGACCCGCACTCGGAGATCGCTCTGCAGCCGGCATTTGACGAGCCTTTGAGGGAGGACGGCTTTTATTCGATCTCCAGCGAGGAGAGCGGGAGAGACCAGACGTTTCTCTGTTATAACTGGTCGGTCGGGACGAATCTGGAGCCGGTGCAGTATGTCGCTTTTGATATTCTGAGCTATGCCCTGCTGACCAGCGACGGCGCGCCCGTGAAGCAGGCGCTGGTCGACGCGGGGATCGGGGACGACATTTACGGCGGATATGACAGCAGTATTTATCAGCCGGTGTTTTCCGTGATCGCGAAAAACGCGAATCCGGAGGACCTTGACAGGTTCTGTGAGATTGTCCGGGAGGTATTGTCCGCACAGGTAAGGGACGGGATCAATAAAACCACGCTGCTGGCGGCGATCAACGGCGCGGAGTTTAAGTTCCGCGAGGCGGATTTCGGCCGTTTCCCGAAGGGCCTCATATTCGGCCTGCAGCTGATGGACAGCTGGCTCTACGACGAAGATCAGCCCTTCCTTCATATGGACGAGATCCGTGTATATGAGGAACTGAGGGAGAAGCTCTCCGGCGGATATTTTGAGGATCTGGTTCAGAAATATCTGCTGGATAATCGTCACGCCTCCATTCTCCGTGTGATGCCGGAAAAAGGATTGAATGCCGGAAAGGAACAGGCGCTTAGGGAGAAGCTGGACGCGTACCGGGAGTCCCTTTCGGAGAGTGAAGTACAGGCGCTTGTCCGGGAGACGAAGGCACTGGCGGATTATCAGGAGACGCCTTCCTCCAGAGAAGACCTGGACCGGATTCCCCTGTTGTCGAGGGCGGATATGAAGAAGACCTCCGAACCTTACAGCAACAGGGAGGAGACCGTGGACGGGATTCCCGTTCTCCGGCATGAATATGACACGAACGGGATTATTTATCTGGATTATCTGTTTGACGCGCATCATATCCCGGAGGAGCAGGTCCCTTATCTCGAGATCCTGAGCCTGCTGATGGGCCGTCTGGATACGGAGGAATATTCGTTCCTGGATCTGACAAATGAGATCAATCTCTACACCGGCGGAATCAGCACGGAGGCCAATGTGACAGCTGTCGTCGAGGGAGAACGGGAATATGAGGTGAAGTTCGAGGTCCGGATGCGGACGCTCGACGCGAATCTGACAAAGACGATGGAACTGGCCCGAAGCATGATGCTCCATACGCTTTTTTCCGATGAAAAAAGGATTTATGAGCTGCTCGCCCAGGCGAAATCCCGTATGCTGACGCAGCTTCGGGAGACCGGAAACAGCGCGGCGGCGGGCCGGGTGCTGTCCTACACTTCCCGCAGAGCCAGGTATAACGAACTTCTTCACGGGATCGCGCAGTACCGTGTGCTGGAGCGGCTGGTGTCCGATTATGAAAGCAGGAAGCGTGAGCTGAGAGACCTTTTACAGGGGCTGGTCGCCTCCCTCATGCAGCCGTCCGGCCTTCTGGTCAGCTTTACCGGAAACGACAGGGAGTTCGGACTGGTGAAGGAAAACGCGGCGCTGTTCTCGGAAGGGCTTTACCCGGATACGGATAAAACGGATGCGGAGGTTTCTCTTCCGGATCGGATCGACGAGGGTTTTTCGGACGCCTCGCAGATCCAGTATGTCGCCCTCGCGGGGAACTTTAAAAAGGCCGGGCTGCCGTTTCGCGGCTCGCTGCGTGTTTTCCGCTCGATCATGAATTATGAATACCTTTGGCAGAATATCCGCGTCCGGGGCGGCGCTTACGGCTGCAGCTGCAATGTGGGGCGTACCGGGGATATTTATTTTTCTTCCTACCGGGATCCGAATCTGAGCCGGACGCTCGACGTTTACCGCGGCGTGACGGAGTATCTGAGGGATTTTGACGCGGATGAGCGGGATATGACGCGGTATGTCATCGGTACCTTCAGCGATATGGACGCGCCGCTTTCCCCGGCAGCCATGGGGCGGCGTTCCCTGCTGGCCCGCCTGAACGGGACGACGTTTGAGATGATCCAGAGGGACAGGGACGAGGTGCTGGCCGCCGATTGTCAGAGCATCCGCGATCTGGCGGAGTGGCTGAAGGCGGTACTCTCCGACGCCCGTATCTGCGCGATCGGAAATGAGGAAAAACTGAAGCAGGAGTCCGATATTTTTCAGCACACGGAGGTATTATGAGCGAACAGTTGAAATCCGGCTTTGCCACGCTGATCGGCAGGCCGAACGTAGGAAAATCCACGCTGATGAACCGGATCATCGGCCAGAAGATCGCGATCACTTCCGCGAAACCACAGACGACCCGCAGCCGGATCCAGACGGTTTACACGGACAGCGGGCGGGGACAGATCATTTTTCTGGACACGCCGGGCATCCACAAGGCGAAAAACAGGCTGGGCGAGTATATGGTAAATGTGGCTGAACGGACGTTTGACCAGGTGGATGTGATCCTCTGGCTCGTGGAGCCGGGCACCTTTATCGGCGCGGGGGAGCGCCATATCGTCGAGCAGCTTTCAAAGGTACAGGTTCCGGTCATCCTGATCATCAATAAGACGGACACCGTCAAAAGGGATGAGATCCTGGCCTTTATCGACGCGTACCGGAAGATTTATGATTTTGCAGAGATCATTCCCGCGTCCGCCCTGAAGGGGGATAATATCGATGTAATCCTGGACATGATTTTTCAGTATCTTCCTTACGGACCGATGTATTATGACGAGGATACGGTCACGGATCAGCCGGAGCGGCAGATCGTCGCCGAACTGATCCGGGAAAAGGCGCTCCGCAGTCTGAGCGAGGAGATTCCACACGGCATTGCGGTCACGATCGAGTCCATGAAGGAGAGGCCTAAGGGGGATCTCGTTGACATCGAGGCGACGATCATCTGCGAGAAGGATTCCCACAAGGGCATTATCATCGGAAAGAACGGCGCGATGCTGAAAAAGATCGGCAGCAATGCCCGGAAGGATATTGAGAAAATGCTGGACTGCAGGGTAAACCTGCGGCTCTGGGTGAAGGTCCGGAAGGGATGGCGCGACAGCGACGTCCAGATGAAAAATTTTGGATATAATCCTAAGGATGTATAACGATTTTTCAATTGCATAACCTAACATCAGCCGGAAACGGCGAGCGTGTTTTGCGGGTGCGGTGAGCGTGCTTTGCGGATACTGCAAAGGGGGAAATGCGATGAAAGAGAAAGAGTGGCTCAGCTTTGAAAAGAGCGGGAGGGTCTCGGACTATCTGACTTACTGCCAGAGCAGTGCCGGGAAATTCAGCGAATTCGGGGCAGAGGATTCAGAAAGATGTGAGAGACAGGATGGGGCAGACTTGTATTCTGACGGGAATGATACTGAAGGCTGCGCCGGCGGGCGAGTACGATAAGAGAATTACGTTACTTACCGGGGAACGGGGGAAGGTTACCGCCTTCGCACGGGGCGCCAGACGGCCGAAGAGCTCCATGCAGGCGGCGACGAACCTGTTCTGTTTCGGGAAATTTGAGGCTTATGAGGGTCGCGACGCTTATACGGTCGTCCGGGCGGATATTCAGGATTATTTTCAGGAGCTGTATACCGATCCGGATCGAATGTACTACGGATGTTATTTTCTGGAACTGGCGGATTTTTTTACGCAGCCGTACAGCGACGGGCTGCAGCAGCTGAAGCTTCTGTATCAGACGGTACGCGCGCTGGGCGTCCGGAGTCTGGAACCCCGCCTCGTGCGGCGGATCTATGAGCTGAAGACGCTTGTTTACTACGGCGTATCCCCGCAGGTGTTCTCCTGTGTCAGATGCGGAAAAAAGGAAAATCTGTCCGCGTTTTACATAGAAAACCGCGGGACTCTGTGCGGGGACTGCGCGGGCAATCCGGGGGGAATCACACTGGATGAGGCTTCCCTGTACACGTTGCAGTACATTGTTTCTTCATCCGTCGCGAAGCTGTATACATTCAGGGTGACGGAGCCTGTGTACCGTACGGTCAGCGAAGTGATCGACCGCTATTTGAAATTGTATGTGGACAGGGAGCTGAAGACACTCTCTTTTTTGCCGCAGGACGCTTAGGAACTGTCTCAAAATAATATGTACATCCTGCACTGCCTGATACGCAAATCACAGACTTTAAAAGCCTCGCCGTCAGGAGCTGCCAGAGTACGACAGGAGAAAGAAAGATGCTTACATTCGGAATCGACTGGGATGATGTGATCGCTCCGTTCAATGACCGCGCGATTGAAATGGCGAATGAGGAATACGGATTTGACCCGCCGCTGACGCTGGAGGATATCACTTCGTGGGAAAATACGGACCGGGCGTCCGTGATCAAAAAATATTATGACGACCCGAGACTGTATGACCGACAATATGTGCCGGAGGAATCCAGAGCATTTATCCGGAAGCTGATGACGAAGGGGATTGTGTATATCGTGACGGCGGCCTATCCGAAGTATATGACGAGGCGGATGGAGCAGATCCGGGAGGCTTTTCCGGATTTTCCGGAGGATAACATTATCATGGGTGTTCAGAAGTCCATGATTCATGTGGATATCGCTCTGGATGACGGGCCGAAAAATATATTAAAAAGTAATGCCCGGTTTCCTGTCCTGATGAGAAAACCATGGAACACAGAGCTGACAGGACTGCTGGCGGTGAACAATTTCGAGGAGTTTTTCGTGCTCCTGGATCAGATCAAATCCTCCATGATCGAGGACCGCGTGGAGGTGAAACCGCCTGCTGTGGTGGCGCTCGTCGGCCCGAGCGGTTCCAATAAAAACAGTATCACGAAGGAACTCTGCAAAAACGATGCTTTCCTCGTGCCGAAGGCCTACACGACGAAGCCGGTGACCGACGGGATACATACACAGATTTCACCGGAGGAGTTTATACGGGACAGGGAATCTTTTATCGAGACAACGATGTACGCGGGATATGCCTACGGGACAAAATGGGCGGATATCTTGGCGTTGATGGCGCAGGACCGCTACATCGTCATGCCGATCGACTTAAGCGGCGCGATCGCCATGAAGCGGCACTATCCGACGGTGATCATTTTCTGCAAATGCAGCCGGGAGCGGATGATCGCTTCTATTCTGGAGAAGGACATGAGTAACAGGGAGAAGACGCTGCGGCTGATTTCTCTGGAAAATGAGCTGAAAAACGCGGCGCTGTGCGATTATGTCGTGAATACCGGGAAGGACGACGCGGTGCGGAGGATTCTGGAGATATGCGGCTGCATTGATGAGCAGCCTCTTGGAAGGGAGCATTATGGAGGAAAATCGTCTCCGGCGGCAGCTGGACTTTATTCTGGAGATTGACAGGGAAAAACAGATACGGCGTCAGACCTATCTCTCTGACGGGGAGCACAGGGAAAATGACGCTGAACATGCCTGGCATATGGCGATCATGGCAATCCTGCTGGCGGAGTATGCCGCTGAACCCATCGACGTGCTGCGGACGGTGCAGATGCTGCTGATCCACGATCTCGTGGAGATCGACGCGGGGGACACCTATGCCTACGATGAGGAGGCGAAAAAGTCTCAGGCGTCGCGTGAACAGCGTGCGGCGGAGCGCATTTACGGCCTGCTTCCGGAGGATCAGGGCTGTATGCTGTATGAGGCCTGGCGGGAGTTCGAGGAGCAGAAGACGCCGGAGGCGCGGTTTGCAAGGACGCTGGACAACTTCCAGCCGATGATGCTGAACGCGGCGACGGACGGTAAGGCATGGAAAGAGCACGGCGTACATATCGATCAGATCCTGAACCGCAACCGGAACACACATCTGGGTTCCGAGACGCTCTGGGAGTACGCAAAGGAACACTTTCTGAAACCAAATCTGGAGAACGGCCATATCCTCCGGTAAATAAATTTGCCGTCTGCCGGACAGCAACTGCACAGGTGGAATAGATTTGCCGTCTGCCGGAAAACGGGAATGCTTCCGGGTGTTCCGCATAGGATATAAAAAAACCGTAAGGCTTTTTATGGAAAACGAAAAACTCGATAACCTTTTAAATCTTGCGCTGGAAGCGACGGAGGAGGAACGGGAGAAATCAGAGGAGCTGAACACCGGATATCATGCCGCGGATAAATCCTGGCAGCTGATCGTGAAAACTTCCGGCAGTATCGAAGCGCTGTCGGAAATCCATCCGGACATGGAAATCCATGCGCTGCTGAACGGATATGCTGTTTTAAGGGTTCCGCAGGATCTGATCGCGGAGCTCTCTCAGAGACCGGAAATTGAATATATTGAAATGCCGAAGCGCCTGTTCTTCGCCGTAAACGAAGGCAGGCGCGTTTCCTGTGTCAATTTTCTGCAGCAGCCGGGGGCGGCGGGCGGAGCTTGGGAGGGCGGCGTCCCTCCGCTGTACGGTACCGGTGTCCTTACGGCCGTGATCGACTCCGGCATCGACTATGCTCATCCCGATTTTCGAAACGCAGACGGGACGACAAGGATCGTGGAGCTGTGGGATCAGACGACCGGCGAGGTTTACGACAGCGCCCGGATCAATGAGGCGCTGGCACAGCCGACGGAAAGCGAACGCTACCGGATCGTCCCGAGCCGCGACATGAGCGGACACGGGACACATGTGGCCGGCATCTGCGCCGGAAACGGCCGCGCGTCCGGCGGACTTTACCGCGGCGTCGCGCCGGAGTCGCCGCTTCTCATTGTAAAAATGGGAAACGCGGATCCGGACGGTTTTCCGCGGACGACGGAACTGATGCTCGCAGTGGATTATGTGCTGCGAAAAGCGAGGGCGCTCGCGTTGCCGACAGCTGTCAACATAAGCTTCGGCAATAATTACGGCTCCCATAAGGGTACGTCCCTGCCGGAGACATATTTGAACGGGGTTTCCTCTTTCTGGAAATCTGTCATTGTGACCGGAACCGGAAACGAAGGGGCGTCCGGAATCCATACATCCGGATTCCTGTCCGATGCCCCGGGCGCCGTGAACGCGGCGGAAATCTCCTTTTCCGTGGGCGAATATGAGCCCGCTCTTAATCTGCAGCTCTGGAAATCCTATGAGGATCAGTTTGAAATCGAGCTGCGGGATCCGCGGGGAAACCGGATCGGCCCGCTTTTGCCCGACCGCCGGACGCAGCGTTTTCAGGCTGCGGGGACGGAGCTTCTGATTTATTACGGAGAACCGCGTCCCTACAGTGCCGACCAGGAGATCTATATTGATTTTATTCCGAACGGTTCCTATATTGATGCCGGAATCTGGGAGATATTCCTGACGCCGCAGAAGATTGTCACCGGACGTTATGACCTCTGGTTCCCCGGACAGTCGGTTCTTTCCGCCGGTACCGGATTCCTGACCCCAGCCGCGGACAATACGATCACCGTTCCGGCCACGGCTGAAAAGGTAATCTCCGTGGGCGCGTATGACGCGGCCTTTGACAGTTACGCGTCGTTTTCGGGCCGCGGAGCGGGATTTCCTTTATCACCGGCAAAACCGGACCTGGCGGCGCCGGGCGTCGGCGTAGTCTCCTGCGCGCCGGGCGGCGGATACACGGCGAAGAGCGGCACCTCCATGGCGGCGCCCTTTGTCACGGGCGCGGCGGCCCTGCTCATGGAATGGGGCGTCCGCTTAGGGAACGATCCTTACCTGTACGGAGAAAAAGTAAAGGCGTATCTGCGCCGCGGCGCGAAAAAAATGCCGGGTTTTGCGGAGTATCCGAATAACCGTGTGGGTTACGGGGCGCTGTGTGTGCGGGATAGTCTGTAAAATCAATGACGCGCAGAGGAATCCTGACAGAAAATTCGCAGTTGAGAAAACAGGGAGATAAGGTTATAATGGGATCATGAAAAAAGAACAGATGCTTTCAAACCGGATACAGCTGCCGGAGCCGATCGATGAGATCGGCGGTTTCCGGGTCAGACCCGGAAACTACAGGATGTACGGCGCAATGGCCGTCCCGGGCGGCGTTAATTTTACCATTCATACACAGAAGGCGGAGTCCGTCGAGCTCCTTTTGTTTCATCGAAAGGAGGAGGAGCCTTACGCCGTGCTGCGGTTCCCGGACGACTACCGCATCGGGCATGTGTATTCGATGATCGTGTTTGATCTGGACATCGCGGATTTTGAGTATGCCTACCGTCTGGATGGTCCCTGGGAGCCGGAGAAGGGACTCCTGTTTCGCAGGGAGAATATTCTGCTGGACATTTACGCGAAGGCGGTCACCGGACAGAGCGTGTGGGGGCAGAAGAAGGCGGAGGGCTCCTTTTATAAAGCCCGGGTCGTGACGGATACTTTCGACTGGGGAAAGGATCGGAATCCGCAGATACCCATGGAGGATCTGATCATTTACGAGCTTCATGTCCGCGGTTTTACGAAGCACGCTTCCTCCGGCGTGAGCCACCCCGGCACTTTTTCGGGGATTATGGAGAAGATTCCCTATCTGAAAGAGCTGGGCGTCAATGCCGTGGAGCTGATGCCCGTATTTGAGTTTGACGAGGTGAAGGACGACCGGCGGTACCAGGGCAGACAGCTTCCGGATTACTGGGGCTACAATCCGATCAGTTTTTTTGCTCCCAATACCGGTTATGCCGGAGAGACAGAGTACAACCACGAGGGATACGAGCTGAAGACGTTGATCCGTGCCCTGAATGAGAACGGGATCGAGTGCTTCCTGGACGTGGTGTTTAACCACACGGCAGAGGGGAATGAGAACGGCCCGGTGATCTCTTTCAAGGGATTTGACAATCAGATCTATTACATGCTGACGCCGGAGGGTTATTACTATAATTACAGCGGCTGCGGCAATACGCTGAACTGCAATCATCCGATCGTAAGACAGATGATCATGGACTGCCTGCGTTACTGGACTTCGGCTTATCATGTGGATGGGTTCCGTTTTGATCTGGCGAGTATTCTGGGGCGGAATCAGGACGGCACGCCGATGAACCATCCGCCGCTTCTGGAGAGCCTGGCCAATGATCCCGTCCTCGGCGACGTCAAGCTGATCGCGGAGGCCTGGGACGCGGGTGGGCTGTATCAGGTCGGCAGCTTTCCCGCGTGGAAGCGCTGGGCGGAGTGGAACGGACGGTACAGGGACGACATGCGCGATTTCCTGAAGGGGGACTGCGGACTTTCCCATACGGCCGCACTCCGGATCACCGGTTCGCGCGACATCTACGATCCGCAGTACAGAGGGGAGAATGCCTCCGTCAATTTTCTGAACTGCCATGACGGATTTACGCTCTGGGATATGTATTCCTACAACGAAAAACACAATGAGGCAAACGGCTGGGACAATACGGACGGAAGCAATGACAACCGCAGCTGGAACTGCGGGGCGGAGGGCGAGACGGATTCGGAGGAAATCCTGACGCTGCGACGGAGGATGGCCAAAAACGCGCTCACCGTATTAATGCTGAGCCGGGGAACGCCGATGTTTTTCGCGGGGGATGAGTTTCTGAATACACAGTTCGGCAACAACAACGCCTACTGCCAGGACAATGAGATCTCCTGGCTGGACTGGACATATCCGGAGAAAAACCGCGGCCATTTTACATACACGAAGCATCTGATCCGTTTCAGGAGAGAGCACGATGTGATCCGGAAATTTTCCGGGAACTGTTCGCTCGGACTGCCGGAGATACAGGTGCGGGAGCCGGATGAGAGGACGAAGGTGCTCTGCGTCACCTATGCCGGCCGTCCGAACGGGCAGGACGACGCGGTGTGCCTCGCGGTCAATGTGTTCTGGGAGAGGCAGGCCTGTATATTGCCGGATCTGCCGGGGAACTGTCCGGCCGGGAAAGATCACCCCGAAGCGGCGCAGACAATCCGCGAAGCCGAACCCGGCTGTGCAGGATCGGAAGAATCGAAAGCAGCGGGCGCCGCGGAAAAGACTCGCGGGATCGGAGCCGGTTTCACGTCCGGAGTCTGCAGATGGCGGATCGAGGCGGATTCTTCCGGCCGTTATCTGGAAGAAGGGATTCCTTCGGAAACAGACCCCTGTTTCGCTGAAGCTCCGGAGATTGAGATGGAGCCGCGATCGGTTCTCGTTTTCGTCATGCAGAAAATATAATTGGATTTTCATCGGACAGCGGGAACCGGAAGAAAAATAAGTCCGACAGACAGGATCTGGTATTATTATGGAAAATAAATCTGAGAAAAAAACGGATCATACATATAAGAAGATAACCGTGGGATTTCTGGCGCATGTCGACGCGGGGAAGACCACGCTCTCCGAGAGCCTCCTGTACACCGCGGGCAGCATCCGCAGACTCGGAAAGGTGGATACGAAGGACTCCTTTCTGGACACGGATGAGCGGGAGAGAGCCCGCGGCATCACGATTTTTTCCAAACAGGCAATCCTGACCCGGGGAAATGCGCGGATTTTTCTTCTGGACACGCCGGGACATGTCGATTTCTCCGCGGAGACGGAGCGCACATTGGGCGTGCTGGATTATGCCGTCCTTCTCATCAGCGGAGCGGACGGGGTGCAGGGCCATACGCGGACCCTGTGGGAGCTTCTCGAGAGATACGATATCCCTGTTTTTCTGTTTGTCAATAAAATGGATCAGCCGGGGACGGACCGGGAAAGGCTGATGTCGGAGCTGAAAACCCGTCTCGACAGCTCCTGTGTGGATTTCACGGATATCATTTCCGAACCGATTCTGGAGGATATCGCTTCCTGCGATGAGGAGGCGATGGAGAGGTATTTCGAGACGGGAGAGATTCCGGAAGAGCAGATTCGCGACCTGATCTGGAAGCGGCGCCTCTTTCCGTGTTTTTTCGGCTCGGCGCTGAAAATGACGGGCGTGGAGGAGTTCCTTGACGGATTTGTCCGCTATACGCTGGAGAAAGTCTGGCCGCGGGAGTTCGGAGCGAAGGTTTTTAAGATCACGAGGGATGCGCAGGGGAACCGTCTGACGCATATGAAGATCACCGGCGGTGTCCTGAGAACCAGAGACGTGCTCACGACGGACGCCGGAACCGATCCCTCGCGGAGGAAGGATGTCCGGGAGGAGAAGGTCAGCCAGATCCGCGTCTATCACGGAGAGAAGTTCGAGACTCCTTCCGAGGCGCGGGCGGGTGAGATCTGTACGGCCGCCGGTCTGTCGGCGACCTGGCCGGGGCAGGGGCTCGGTTTTGAGTCCGGAACCGGCGCGCCCGTTCTGGAGCCGGTTCTGTCCAGGCAGATCGTTTTGCCGGAGGGCGTGGACGCCGGCGTCATGCTGCCGAAGCTGCGCATGCTGGAGGAAGAGCAACCGGAACTGCGCATTGCCTGGGAGGAGCGCCTGCAGGAAATACGGGTGCAGGTGATGGGCGAGGTACAGATCGAGGTGCTGAGCAGCCTGATCGAGGAGCGCTTCGGGGTGAAGGTCGGTTTCGGGCCGCCGCATATCGTGTACCGCGAGACGATCGCGGCTCCGGTGGAAGGTGTCGGCCATTTCGAGCCGCTGCGGCATTACGCGGAGGTTCATCTCCTGATGGAACCGCTGCCGGCGGGGAGCGGTCTGAAGTTCGCGGCGGAATGCAGCGAGGATCTCCTGGATAAAAACTGGCAGCGGCTGATTCTGACGCATCTCGGAGAGCGGACGCACCGCGGCGTCCTGACCGGTTCTGCGATCACCGATATGAAGATTACCGTGATCGCGGGGCGGGCGCATCAGAAGCACACGGAGGGCGGCGATTTTCGCCAGGCGACGTACCGGGCGGTCCGGCAGGGGCTGATGGAGGCGGAGAACCGGCTGCTGGAGCCCTTTTATAATTTTCGCCTGGAGATTCCGGAACGGACGGTCGGCAGGGCCATGACGGACATTGAGAAGATGAACGGCCGCTGCGATCCGCCTTATACGGACGGCGAGGTCTGCGTCCTCACCGGATACGCGCCGGTGTCGACGATGCAGGATTACAGGCGGGAGGTGAGCGCATACACGAGGGGGTTCGGACGCCTGTCCTTTTCCCTGCGCGGGTATGAGGCCTGCCATAACCCGGACGAAGTCGTGGCGGCGAGAGGATATGATCCGGAGGCGGATCCGTTTCATTCCCCGGATTCGGTGTTCTGTTCCCACGGTTCCGGCGTGATCGTGCCCTGGCATGAGGTGAAGAAATACATGCATGTGGAGAGCCCTCTGGCGCAAAGGGAATCTGCGGATCAGCAGGATGTAAAATCGGCGTCCCGGCCGGAAAAGAGCGCGGAGGATCCCTGGCTCGGTACGGATGAGATCGATGAGATTCTGGAAAAGGCGTATTTCGCGAACCGCGGAAAGCATTCCGCATCCGGAAAGGGCGTGGTAAAAAGGAGCCGCACCGAGCGCATCGAACCGGTGAAAAGATCCTTTCGTCATGAGGAGAAGCAGGGAGAATACCTGCTTGTGGACGGCTACAATGTCATCTTTGCCTGGGAGGAGCTGGCCGGGCTCGCGCGGGAAGATATGGACGCGGCGCGCGGGAAGCTTCTGGATGAGATGTGCAATTATCAGGGTCTGAAGGGGATGCAGCTGATCGTCGTATTTGACGCCTACCGCGTGGCGGGGCATCAGACCGAGATCCTGGATTACCACAATATCCATGTGGTCTTTACGAAGGAGGCAGAGACCGCGGACCAGTATATTGAGAAATTTGCCCATACGAACGCGAAAAAATACCGGGTGACCGTGGCGACGTCCGACGGTCTGGAGCAGATCATCATCCGGGGAGAAGGATGCCGACTCCTGTCCGCGCGTGACCTGCGGGCGGAGATCGAAGAGATGAAGCGTGAGATCCGGTCGGGTTACACGGAAGGGGCGGCTCCCCGGGGGAACGGGGAATTCAGAAAGGCGGTGGAGTCGGCGCTCCCGTCGAAACCGGCGAAAGAATAAAACATATGAAAGTTTTGTAAAACCTTTATTTACCTCTTGCAAAAAGACAGAAAGTGGTTTATGATACCCATATTAGCACTCAGGAGAATAGACTGCTAACAAACAGGAGGGACAAATGATAGTATTACCGATTTATGATATGTTGCTTTTGCCAGGCGTTAATTTTTATTTTCGTAAGGATGTGCTTTCCTCCATGCCGGTGAAGGAGTTTCCGGATGGAGAGGATGTCCTGTTCCTGGTTCAGAACACAGACAAGAAAAAATCAGAGCTGCAGCCTCAGGATTTTTATGAGAAAGGCCTGATCGGAAAGGTCGACAGTGTCGACGACGAGGGGAATGTCAGCATCCGCGTGACGGACCGTGTCCGCATTTCCGATATAGAAAATGAGGGGGACGTTTTTTCCGCTTCCGGGAGCATCTGCCCGCTGGTGGAGGATATTTCCGAGGAGGAACGGCGGGAGAAGTATCAGGAGACGCAGAGAAGCCTGCTCCGGTTCGTTCAGCATTTTCAGTGGGGGATCGTGGCGCGCACCTTTATCCAGCACTGGCACTCGCTTTCCGAGATGATCTGTGCGATTTCCGCTTATATGAATCTGACGCCGGAAGATAAATACGAGATTCTTGCGACGGATTCACACCGGGAACGGACCGATCTGATCCAGAATTCCATTTTTGAGTTTATTGAGATGGTGAAGATCAGCGGGGAGGCGGAGCATGCCCAGCGCGAGACGCATGAGAGGGCCTACCGCGAGACGGCGCTGAAAAAGCAGATCTCTATCCTGGAGCAGGAGCTGGACGAGATGCACCCGGAGAATATTTCCGACGTGCGGAAGTTTGAAAAGAAGATCGACGAGGCGGGGATGAATCCGGAGGCAGAGGCGGAGGCGAGAAAGGTCTTAAACCGCATGAAACAGGAGGGGAAGGACAGCCATGAGTACGGCATGCTCTACGATTATCTGGATTTTGTCACGACCCTCTCGTGGAAGAAGGCGGAGCCTGAGCCGATCGACCTGCGGGAAGCGGAGGATATCCTGAATGAGGATCACTACGGGCTCGATAAGGTCAAGGACCGGATCATACAGCAGATCGCCGTGATGGCGCTGAAAAAGCAGCAGTCCGGTTCCATCCTTTTGTTTGTGGGCGCTCCGGGTACCGGCAAGACGAGTATCGGACAGAGCATCGCAAAGGCGCTCCACCGCGAATATGTCCGGATCAGCCTGGGCGGCATCCGGGATGAGGCGGAGATCCGGGGACACCGCAGGACCTACATAGGCGCCATGCCGGGGCGGATCATGGAGGGCATGAAGCGCAGCGGCGCTTCGAATCCGGTCATTGTCCTCGACGAGGTCGACAAGCTGGCGAACGAGTACCACGGCGACCCGGCCAGCGCCCTGCTGGAGGTGCTGGATCCGGAACAGAATTTCAGCTTTACCGATCATTATATGAATGTCCCCTATGACCTCTCCGACGTGCTGTTCGTCTGCACGGCCAACACGGCGGACACCATACCGGAGCCGCTTTTAAACCGTATGGAGATGATCCAGTTCCCCGGCTACACGGCGGTGGAAAAGTTCCAGATCGCGAAGAAGCACCTGCTCCCGAAGGCGATGGAGAGCATGGGCATTAAGAAATCCTCTCTGAAGGTGACGGACGACGCGCTGCGGATGATCATCAGCGAGTATACGGCCGAGTCCGGCGTGCGCGGACTGAAAAAACAGATGGATATCCTTTGCCGCCACGCGGCGGTGAAGCTGGTCCGCGGCGACCAGAAGAGCATCACGGTCAATGTAAAGAGAATACGGGATTATCTGGACGGCAGAGGCATCCGCCACGATTCGCGGATGGAGCATGCGCTTCCCGGTGTGGTGACCGGTCTGGCCTGGACGCAGGCGGGCGGCGATATTCTGTTTATCGAGACCTCTGTCACGGAGGGCAGCGGGAAACTCAATGTGACCGGACAGCTCGGGGATGTGATGAAGGAGTCCGTCCAGATCGCGCTGACGCTCACCCGGTCCATGTTCCCGGAGGAGACTCGGGAATGGGAGAAGAAAAACATCCATGTGCATGTCCCCGCGGGCGCTGTCCCGAAGGACGGTCCCTCCGCGGGCGTCACGATCACGACGGCGCTGGTGTCCCTGGCACTGCAGCGGCCGGTGCCGACCGATATCGCCATGACGGGCGAGATATCCCTGCGCGGCGGCGTGATGCCGATCGGCGGCCTGCCGGAGAAGCTGATGGCGGCGCAGCGCGCCGGACTGAAGCGGATCTTTATCCCGTATGAAAATGTCGAGGATCTGGAGGACGTCGCGGGGGAGGTAAAGGATGATCTGGAGATTATTCCGGTAAAACGCGTGGAGGATGTGCTTGAGGCCGCGGGTTTGATTGGAGAGGAAACGGAGGCTGAAAAGGCGGATGTGGCCTGAAAAGTGAAAAAACAGGGAGGGCGGGGTTCTTCAACCCCGGCTCTCTTTTTTGCTTCAAAGCGTTGCAATTTGAAGCAAAATGGTGTATGGTGATAGATGAAAGGAGTTGATATTTTATGACAACAATCAGTATTCGTCTGGACGAATCAGAAAAATCAGAGCTCGAATGTATTCTTGCAGAGATGGGAATGAATTTATCTACATTTTATATGTTATATACAAAAAAGGTACTCAGGGACAGAAAAATTCCTTTTACGATTGAAGCATCACTGGATCCCTTTTATTCTCGCGAAAATGTCAGTCAGATTTTAAAAGCGGATCGTCAGGTCAGGGATGGTTGTGTAGTGGAAAAGTCCATGAAGGAGCTGGAGGATTTGGATCAATGAAAAAGACCGTCTGGTATATCGAATAGAAGATGGAGCGGTTATTGTAGAACAGTGCAGAGGACATTATGGTGAAAAGTAAAAAGGAGCGTGTATGGCAATGAGCAGGAAACTTATAAAAAGGCTTACGGCGGCTGTGGTATCTCTGAGCCTGATACTGAGTCTGACGATAAGCGTGGGGAGCCTCTCTTCGTTTGCCGCGGAGACAGATACGGAGATCCATGTGAGCATCATTCATACTAATGATATCCACGGAAGAGTACAGTCGGATGATTCCAGTCAGATCCTCGGTCTGGAGCGCGTCCGGACGGTGGTGGAGCAGAAGAGCAGCACGGCGGACGGGACGCTGGTCCTGGACGCGGGCGATTATTATCACGGGCAGTCCATCGCCACCATTGATCAGGGCGCTTCCGTGGCGAAGCTGCTGGCGGCCGTCGGCTATGACGCCATGGCCGCGGGAAACCACGACTGGAACTACGGAAAGGACCGGCTGAAAGAACTGGAGGAATTATCGGGCGTTCCGGTGCTGGCCGGGAATGTGGTGGATGAGGACGGAGACGCCTTTTTTGAACAGGAGTATCTCATCAAAGAGATCGAGAAGGACGGAGTTACCCTGAAGATCGGCGTGTTCGGCGTGATCGACCCGGAGATTTACAGCGCTACGGCGCCGGCGAATGTGGAGGGGCTTACGTTTACGGATATGGCGGAATATGCCGCGGAGGCCGAGGCTGAGCTGAGAGCGCAGGGATGTCAGGTCGTGATCGGCCTGGCGCACTGCATCGCGCCGGCTTCCCTTGCCGCGTCGGTTGACGGCGTGGATCTGTGGATTGCCGGACATGAGCATTATGAGATCAACACGGAGGTCACGACCCCGAACGGCGGCACGTCTCTGGTCGTGGAGACCGGCTATTATCTCTGGACGATCGGGGATGTGGAGCTGGACTGCACACTGGATGAGGACGGCAGCCTCGTATCCCTTTCCCTGGATGAGCAGCTGATCTCCTACGAGGAGGGTGTGGAGATCGAAAAGGATGAGGATATCGTGAATCTTCTGGAGGAGATCACGGAGGAACAATCGCCCATTTTAGATGAGGTAGTAGCGACGATCTCAGAGGATCTGGACGGCGTGTGGGAGCACACCCGGATCGGGGAGACGAATCTGGGGCGCGCGATCACCCACGGATATATTCTGGCGACCGGCGCGGATGTGGCATTTGAGAATGCGGGCGGCATCCGTGACAGCATTGCGGCCGGCGAGGTGACCTACGGGGATATCCTGAATGTATCGCCCTATGGGAATTATGTAGTTACGAAATATCTGACGGGAGCGGAGATCGTTTCCATGATGGAGACCTCGCTCGATATCATGAAATCCAATATCGCTTCGAATGAGGCGGGAGATTATGACGGCTGGGTATCCAACAGCGGAAATGTCCTGCAGCTCGCGGGCATGCAGGTCACCTATGACATGTCTCAGGAAAAGGGAAGCCGCGTCGTCTCCTGCACGATTCAGGGGGAACCGGTAGAGACGGACCGGGAGTATCTCGTGGCGATGAACAATTATCTGGCGACGGATACGGCGGATTATCCCGAGCTTGAGGGGAAGTCCAATGTCAATGAGTACGGCGCGTGCGAGGATATTCTGACCGCATATCTGAATCAGGACGAATCGATCATACTTACGGATATCTATACGGTCGGGCTGATCGAGGCGACGGATGATGATGAGGACGACTCCTCCGCGACGGACGGCACGACGAGTGATACAGAGGATACATCGGGAACGGATGCGGACGACGGGACGGACAGTACGGAATCCGACGCCTCTCAGACATCATCTTCAACCGTAACCGCGGCGACGACCGCGAAGACGGGGGATGAGGATTTCGCTTACCTGTTCGTGCTTCTGGCGGGCGCGGCCGTTGTCGTTTCCGTAACCTGCAGGAATCGGATGAAACCGCAGAACAGATAACTGGCATATTATTGATGTAAAATATTCCCGCAGCAGAGAATCATGAAACAGGAGACAGCGAACATAACAGAGAGTTATGAAACAGGAGACAGCGAAAAATGGCGAAATTTCAGGTAGAGCTTAAAAAAGTGGTGGACGACTCATATGAGATTGAGATCGGTTACGGACTGTCCGACCGGCTGATTGCCGATATTTCGGACGGCCTGGTCGGAAAGATTCACAAGTTTGCGGTGATCTCCGATACGAATGTATCCGGCCTCTATGCGGAGCCGATCGCGGAAAAGCTGCGCGCGAAGGGATATCAGGCGGATCTGTTCGTGTTCGAGGCGGGCGAGAAGAGCAAGACCCGCGAGACGAAGGCGATGATCGAGGACGCGATGCTCGAGGCGTCTTACCGCCGGGATTGCTGTATTCTGGCTGTGGGCGGCGGCGTGGTGACCGATCTGGCCGGTTTTGTGGCGGGTACCTACGGACGGGGCGTTCCCTTTCTCAATTACGCGACCACCCTTCTGGCGGCGGCGGATGCTTCCGTCGGCGGGAAGACCGCGGTGGATACCCCGCTCGCCACGAATCTCATCGGATTGTTCAATCAGCCGGAGAAGGTGTATCTGGATCTGGATACCTGGAAGACGCTCCCGCGGCGGGAGATCATAAGCGGTATGGCGGAGACCATCAAGCACGCCTGCATGGCGGACGCGGATTTTTTCGCTTATCTCGAGGAGCATATGGATGAGATCCTGCGTCTGGAGCAGGCGCCGTGCGAACATATGGCGGAGATGAACTGTCAGATCAAATACCATGTGGTTATGGAGGATGAACGGGAGAGCGGGCTCCGCGAGATCCTGAATCTCGGACATACGGTCGGCCGGGCGATCGAGACGGTCAGCGATTATCGTCTGCTGCACGGGGAGGCGGTGTCCATCGGACTTGCGGCACAGACGCATCTTTCACGGCGCCTCGGATTCCTGAGCGGCGCCGATGTGGATCGGATCGCCGCCCTGCTCGCGCGTGCCGGTCTGCCGACGGGGATCCCGGATTACATCGACCGGGAGACGCTGGTGAAAAAGCTGTATACGGATAAGAAGGTGCGCGACGGGAAGCTGCGTTTTGTCGTTCAGAGCGCCATCGGAGAGATCGCTTCCTTCGGGGAGAATGTGTACGCGACGCCGGTTTCGGAGGAGACCGCCAGGGAGATTATATTCGAACTGTAATATCAGCTGAGGGAGAAAGGGATGAGATATAATATTCCGGAAAGGGTATTCAGGGACATCGTTCGATTCGCAGAGGATCACGGCATGGAGAAGGTCATTCTCTTCGGATCCAGGGCAAGAGGAGATTACACGGAGAGAAGTGATATTGATATTGCCGTATCGGGTGCGGATTTTGACGGTTTTTACTGGGATATTAGAGAAAAAACGCATTCGCTCCTGATGTTTGATGTGATAGACCTGAGCAAAAATATTTCGGAAGAGCTTGGCAATGAAATAGAGAGAGAAGGAATTTTAATCTATGAAAAAACTTGACAATTTTTCAAATTGCCTCTCTGTACTGAAGGGAGCGGATTTCGAAGCGGCAAATGCGGATGAAATATACAGAATGGGTGTGATCGGCCAGTTCAACCTGACCTTTGAGCTTGCCTGGAAGGCTCTGCAGGCAGCGCTTCGTCTGCACGGCGTCGGGGACGCTCAGACAGGATCACCCAGAGAGATCCTGCAGCTGGGCTATAAATATGGATTTCTGGATGATGCGGAGGTGTGGATGCTCATGCTGAAAAAGCGAAATACTTCCATTCATATTTACGATGAAGATGAAGCGGATGAGATGATCATTTTTGTTCGAGACAGCTTTATTCCCGCTTTTGAGAAGCTGGAAAAAATATTATCGGAGAAGATAAAAGAGAATTCGGACTGAGAATCTTCATTCCGATCATTTTGATGTTAAAATCGGTTACGCCGGATAGAACATTCGGTAGTACCGTAAAATATAAAGAAAGAAGGTTTTATTATGAAGATGTTTCAGGATTTTTCAAATTGTTTAGGAGTGCTCATAGGAGCGGACCCTGCAATGGCAAGGGAGAATGAGATTTATCGCATTGGTATCATCGCACAGTTCAATCTGACGTTTGAGCTTGCGTGGAAAACGCTGCGGGAGACGCTTTGCACGCATGGGGAAGAGAACGCCTGGACGGGTTCGCCGAGGGAGATTTTCCGGATGAGCTGTAAATACGGATTTACTGATAATCTGGATGTATGGCTGGCCATGCTGAAAAAGTACAATGAACCGATCCATATTTATGGCGAAAATGAGGCGGACGAGCTGATCCATTACATTCGCGACACGGCGGTTCCCGCTTTTGATAAGCTGGAGAAGACATTGCCGGAGAAGACAAAAGTAAATTGAGAGTGCGGGATTTAGAACCGAAGGATGTATTTGCCTACTTTGACGATATCTGCGGCATCCCGCACGGTTCCGGGAACACGCGGCAGATCAGCGACTACTGCGTTCGGTTTGCGCGCGCGCATGGCCTGAGATACCGACAGGAGCCCTGCGGCAACGTTATCATATGGAAGGACGCCTCGCCCGGCTGTGAGGACGCGCCGGTCGTGATGCTGCAGGGACATATGGATATGGTGGCTGTCCGGACGGATGAATGTACGATTGATCCGGAGACGGAGGGGATCCTGCCCGCTGTTACGGAGGACGGACAGTGGGTATATGCCGAAGGTACTTCGCTCGGCGGGGACGACGGTATCGCGATTGCGTATGCGCTTGCGATTCTGGCCGACGACAGTCTGCGGCATCCGCCGCTGGAGGCCGTTTTTACCGTGGATGAAGAGATCGGTCTGCTCGGTGCGGCCGCGTTGGACGCATCCGACCTGCACAGCCGGATTCTGCTGAATATGGATTCCGAGGACGACGGTATTTTTCTGACGAGCTGTGCGGGAGGGGCGACTGTGGAGTGCTTCGTTCCCGCGCCCCGTGAGGAGAAAATCGTGGAGCCTTCCGAAAGATCGTTCTCTGCGTCTGTGGATGTCAGGCGCTCTTTCTGCGAGAAGGGAAACGACCTTCCCGGAGATCCTGCGGGAGAGAAAAAGAAGGACTGTCGTACGCTGCCCGGCGGAGAGAAGAACATCATGTATGAGTGGAAGGTCAGCGGCCTGCGCGGCGGACATTCCGGCACAGAGATCCATCTGGAACGGGCGAACGCGAATCTGCTGTTCGGCCGTTTTCTGGCACAGGTCGGTGAGAAAGTGTCCTTTTCCGTTGCGGATTTATCCGGCGGTGAGAAGGATAACGCCATTCCGAACCGGTGCCGGGCTGCGCTGGTTGTTTCCGCGGAGGAGGCGGCTGCGCTCGAGTGTGCCGCGTCGGAGTTTTCCGAGATCATCCGCGCGGAGTACGGGACGATCGAGCCGGATATGGAGATGGGGCTGACGCGGATACACGGCATTTCGGAGACAGATGGCTGTTCCGACCGACATTATATTTTATCTGATTCGTCATCCGATCGACATGAAATTTTATCCGATCATTCATCCGGTCGGCATGATATTTTATCCGGTGCTGCATCCGGAAAAATGTTCAGGCCGGATTCGGCTGATTTTTGCGGGAAGGATGACACGAAGGAATTTTTCTGCGAGAGGGTTCTTACCCGGGAGGCGATGCGCAGTCTCACCGCGCTGCTGGAGCACCTGCCCTCCGGGATTCAGCGTTGGATGCCGGAGATTCCCGGCATGGTGCGCACATCCCTGAATCTGGGAGTATTGAAACTGACAGGGGATGAGATATCCATCACATTTTCCGTTCGAAGCGCCTCCCGCACGGAGAAAGAGTGGCTGATCCGCCGGATCCGGGATATGACAGAACTGGTTGGCGGACGCTGCGCGGTGAGCGGCGATTATCCTGCCTGGGAGTATCGGGCGGATTCACGGATTCAGAAGATCATGGCTGAGACCTGGGAGGAGATTACGGGAGAGGAACTGGTGCTGACCGGCATCCATGCGGGTGTAGAGTGCGGGATCCTCAGTGAGAAGCTGCCGGGTATCGACTGTATTTCCTACGGACCGCAGATGGAGGATATCCATACGGTGCGGGAGAGGCTGAACATCGCGTCAGTGGAGAGGAATTATGTGCTGACCGTGCGCGTGCTGGAGAAGCTGACGAAATAACAGGGGCAGAGAGGAGTTCGAAAATGGGGAAATATTTAAATCCCGGAAACAGTGGTTTTCAGGCAATCCGAAATGGTTTATACGTGGATAAGACCGGGTTGATCGAGTATGTAAACAGTACCATCAATATTTCCCCGAATCGTCTGACCAGCTTCAGCCGCCCGAGACGATTCGGAAAATCCTTTGCGGCAAAAATGTTATGTGCTTATTATGATAAGAGCTGTGATTCGAGATCACTTTTTGAAGGACTTGAAATTTCAAAAAAACCGTCCTTTGAAACTTATCTTAATAAATTTGATGTGATTTATCTGGATATCACCTGGTTCCTTTCAACAGTCAGGGATCGAAAACAGATTGTAATTGATTTGCAGGACAGTGTGATTCGGGAACTCAGGGATGCTTTTTCGGATTGCATAGATGAGGATGAAAGATCACTGCCGGGCGCTCTTTCCGGTGTTGCAGAGAAATCAGGGAAAAAATTTATCATTATTATAGATGAATGGGATGCACTTTTCCGGGAAACAAAGGACGATAAAAATCTTCAGAAGGAGTATGTACAGCTGTTGCGCGGACTTTTTAAGGGAGGACCCGTGACAGACAACACGATCGCGGCCGCTTATATGACGGGTATCCTGCCGATCAAGAAATACGGGACGGAGTCCGCCCTGACGGATTTTCAGGAGTTTACAATGGCGTATCCGGATGAACTGACAGCTTATGTCGGTTTTACAGAATCAGAAGTCCGGAAATTGTGTGATCACACCGATATGGATTTTGATAAAATGAAATGTTGGTATGACGGTTATTCTTTTCAGGACATGGCTTCTGTTTACAGTCCGAATTCTGTCATGTCTGCGATTCGAAGAAAACGGTACAGAAGCTACTGGACATCCTCGGAGACTTTTGAGTCATTAAAGGATTATATTACCAGAGATTTTTGCGGGTTAAAAGATGCCATTGTATTTATGCTGGGCGGACAGAGAATGCGTGTGGACATAAGCACTTTTCAAAATGATATTACATCTTTTGAAAACAGTGACGATGTGTTGACGCTGCTGATTCATCTCGGATATCTGGCGTATGACGAGGAAAAAGCGGAAGCATATATTCCGAACCTTGAGGTTGCGGAAGCTTTCAAATCTGCGGTAAAAAATACAGACTGGAGAGCGGTAAATAAATCTTTGTCTGATTCGGAAAAACTGCTGAACGCTACGATTAGCGGGGATGCCGACAGCGTTTCCGCTGCACTGGAACTGGCTCACGAGACCTGTACATCAAGCCTGGAATATAATGATGAAAATTCTCTGAGCTGCGCGATTTTACTGGCCTATTATACGGCACAGAATTATTACGAAATATTTCGTGAGCTTCCCGCGGGAAAAGGATTTGCGGATTATGCGTTTGTTCCCCGAAAGAATACGGATAAGCCTGCGATGATCCTGGAGTTGAAATATAATCAGTCAGCGGACAGTGCCATAAAACAGATTCACGACAACCGTTATGATGGGAAATTAAAAGGATTCAACGGCCGCCTGCTTCTTGTCGGAATAAATTATGATAAAGATGCAAAGGGAAAAGCGAGAAAGCATCATACGTGTGTGATCGAGGAGGTATAGCGCAGGAATCCCGCAAAGCGGGATTCTATTTCGCAAAGTGCCCCGTCAGAAACTCCGCCATAATATTCATATGCTTTTTCTCAAAATTCCTGTAGTTGAAGTGCTGCTCTTCCGGCGGCAGTGATTCGCACATGCCCTCGAGCCGTTTTGTCAGCAGATAGGACTTCACGATCCGCTGATCCACCTCCCATTTCGGGAAATTCTCATCGTGTGGCGCATTCCGGTCGATCTCCACCAGTTCACTGCGGATGGAACGGATCATCTCCGCCAGATATTCGATCTGATATTTAAACCGGATCGGGAAGATCCATTTATTGGCAATGAGCGCGATGACCGCGCCGATCAGGGTATACAGGAGCCGCTGACCCAGAACAATCGCAACTGCGCCGTCCAGCGTCTGCAGCGCCAGGGCGGAGCAGGTGATATAGGCGACCGTGGCACCGTATCCGCTGGCGCCGTAGATCAGGAAGTTCGCGACCGTCATGATCGCGACATGGGAGGCAAATCCGTCAAACAGCGAGAACAGGACCAGGCAGAGCACAATGCCGACGATGGTGCCGGTCACGCGCTGCCGGATCCGCTGCATGGTGTGATCCGTAAACGGGATCATCATAAAAAACACGGAGATCACCAGCCAGTAGGCGTTCGGCAGGCCGGACGCCCAGGCAAGGACCAGGCAGGGAGTGACCGTGATCACCTGACGGAGCGCGAAGCGCAGCCGGAAACTGCGGATATCCGGTTTTTTCAGACGGAAGTTCAGCCGGTGGTAATCCGGCGTCGGTTCTTCGGTCTCGAATCTTGTCAGGAACTCCTGATACAGGGTTTCCGCTTTTTTCACATTCTGATTTGTATTAAAATTCAGCGTCAGGTAGTTGACAAGCTGAAAGAGCAGGACAAACTGGCAGTACCAGTTTGTCTTTCCTCTCGGAAACAGGCTGGCGCGGTTCCGGGCGTAGATCTCGCTGCTGATCTTTTTATTGATGTCGGCGAGTTCACGATGGAGCCGTTCGAGATCGCTGAAGGAGGGAGCGGTATCCGGAGCGGGATCTGTGTCACGGGCTTGGACATTCGGAACGGATGCGATTCTGTCGTCACTCGTCCGTGATGGGTGCTCTTTGAAAAAACGGCACAACTCCAGCTGCTGCCGGCTGTTTTCAAATCCCTCCCGTATATAGTCCGGGAGCGAACGATCCTTTTTTTCGATCTTCGATAGAATAAAAACGAAGAGGAATACCAGTACAAAGGTGGCTGCCAGTGCGGCCAGGCGGTTCAGCAGCGCGGTGGGCGCGGATACCGGCGCGATCTGAAAGAAGATCAGCGCCATGCCGGACGGAAAGTAGTTCATCGGGTTATATTCATCGATCAGGATGTTCGCGATCCAGAACAGCGCCAGCGCGTTGATGATGATGCACAGCGGCAGGTTCATAACCGCAAAGAAGGCCAGAAAAGCCATGGCGAAATAAATCCCGAAATTTTTGATCATGCACTCATAATGGTTGTGCATCGTTCGGAAGCGCAGGAAGGAGAGCGTCGCGAAGGGGCCGATCATGGTGTTTTCCGTGCCGAAAAAATAATAGGTCATGAAAAAAATCAGGGTCGCTATGATGGTCGGCGCGATCGCTTTTTTTATATCGGGTTTTATATTTTTAAACTTTTCAGTAATGATAGCGGCACGCAACAATATATATTTTCCCATCTTCTACAGCATAAATCAGCCGGTGTTCTCCCGATATCCTCCGACTCCAGTAACCTGATAAGTCATGCTTCAGCGGTTCCGGTTTTCCTATGCCGGCAAATGGTGTTCGTTCTATATTTTTGATCAGGTCGTTAATCTTTTTCTGCATCTTTTTGTCGGTTGTCTGCCAGTACAGGTAATCGTCCCAACCGGTTTCTGAAAAGACCTTCAGCATAGATCCTGTACCTCATGGATTTTTCCTGTTTCTATCTGGCGTATACCTTCCAGAATGTGTGCGTAGTTGTTTTCACTCTTCCTGATATGCATATTTTCTAACAGGTTATTGTATTCTTCCAGTGACATCATAATGATATTATCATTCTTTTTTCTTGTAACGATGACAGTCTCGGAGTTTTGTGTGATTCTGTCACAGATGGATTTAAAGTTATTTCTTGCGTCCGAATAGTTTACAGCAAACATGCCTTCTACCTCCTTTTACTGTTATTCTATAGTATCTCTTTTTTTTTGTCAATATTTTGTACAATAACAAAAAATTCACTTTAAATCAGAAAAAAAGTGACCGATCACAGAAAATGTGTTACACTATCAATGATATGCTGCGCTTCCACCGGTATCGTTATGCGGAAACGCAGTCAAAAGCCGGTTTGTTTTGCGGGCAGTTACAATTGATCGGCAGAATATAACAGGAACAGGACGGAGGTTTGTATGAGAACCCGTCTTCCGTCGAAGTACTAGGAAATTTCCGACGTTTGGCGATTACGATCTTC
>JAJQDV010000022.1 GCA_021202015.1 Clostridiales bacterium
TTATTTGCAACAAAAAAAGAGAGGTGTTAACCTCTCAAAGTGTTTAACTACCGGCAGGATCCTGCAACGGTATTTCATCAGGACATTGCAATGGCTATTGTAGCATAAAAAATAAATTTGGCAAGAAAATTTAAAAATGAAATGATATTGTTGACAGAATGTTCGAGAATTCGTAATATTTTTATGTTATCATGACCGCCAGTCTTCAAGAGTAAAGTACATGTGAAGAAGGGAGTATACAAAATGACGGATAAATTATTTGAAAACAATCAGGTATCCATGACAGGCGAGATCATTTCCGGTTTTCGTTACAGTCATGAGGTGTACGGAGAGGGTTTTTATATGGTAGAGATCGCGGTGAGCAGGCTGAGCAGCTGTGCCGATTACATACCGCTCATGATTTCGGAGCGGCTGGTCGATACGGAGCGGGATTACACCGGGCAGATCGTCCGCGTAACCGGGCAGTTCCGTTCTTATAACCGCCATGATGAGAGAAAGAACCGGCTGGTGCTGTCGGTGTTTGTGAGGGAGATGGAGTTTCTGGATGAGCCGGAGGAGGGAGAGAATACGAACCGGATCTGTCTGGACGGATATATCTGCAAGGAACCGGTTTACCGCAGGACACCGCTTGGCCGGGAGATCGCGGATGTGCTGCTCGCGGTCAACCGCTCCTACGGAAAGTCCGATTACATACCCTGTATTTGCTGGGGGCGGAACGCCCGATTTGCCTCTGGTTTTCATGTCGGCAGCCATGTTTATCTGGAGGGGCGCATC
Source organism: Clostridiales bacterium (assembly GCA_021202015.1). Taxonomy (GTDB): domain Bacteria; phylum Bacillota; class Clostridia; order Lachnospirales; family Lachnospiraceae; genus Eubacterium_I. Next base: position 775 of record JAJQDV010000022.1, read on the forward strand.
CAGAGCCGGGAGTATGTGAAAAAGCTGGACGACGAGGAGTCGGAGCGGAGAGTGGCTTACGAGGTATCCGTCAATAAGCTGGATCTGATCCCGGAGGACTGAAGGTTCTGATTCATGCATGCCGGTTAATTATGCAAAGAACCGTTCTTCCTCATGTTTGTCGGACAGACCGCCCTCCGGACGGTTTGGCTTGTGTTTTTTCTGTGAATGTGGTATGGTGTTCTGCATAAACGGATACATACCATTGAGAGGAGAAACCAAAGGCATGGGAAAGATACAGGTTTATTTCGGAAACGGCAGGGGAAAGACGTCTGCTGCCCTGGGCTGTGCCATCCATGAGGCCAGCGGAGAGGGTTCCGTCATTATCATCGAGTTTTTGAAAAAGAAAAATGAGGCGGAGACAGAATTCCTGAAGCGTCTGGAGCCGGAGATCCGGGTATTCCGTTTTCAGAAGACGAAACAGAATTATGAGGATCTGGATGAACAGGGACAGCATGAGGAACAGATGAATATGAAAAACGGCATGAACTACGCGCGGAAGGTGCTCCAGACCGGGGAGTGCAGTACATTGATTCTGGATGAGGTGCTGGGTCTGTTGGACTATGGTATCATCCCGGAGGAGGATCTGCTGGCCATGCTGGATCTGCGCTCGGAGGGGACGGATGTCATTCTTACCGGACGGGTGCTTGGGGACGCGCTTCGGGAGTATGCCGACACGGTTTATGAGATCAGTGTCAGAAAGGAACTCTGTGAGTAATACCTGACAGGTTACGAGATAAGTGTCAGGAAGGATGTCTGTGAGTAATAACTGACAAAATAGAAAAGCTTTCCTGTGAGATTGAACCACGCAGTGGATTTTTATCAGTTTTTTGAGCGAAAACGCCTGAAAACTGATTTAAAACCACTGTTTTTTTATATTGACTATATTCTAAGTATACACTTTAAAATAACTTCTATGATTCGTGTTTCGGAAAACAGAGATACGAGAAAGCAAATGCCCTGAGGACATGGAAGTCCGTTCCTCAGGGCATATTTTCAGAAAGGAGTTATCAAAATGAAAATTGCAAACAAGAACTACATTCATTATCTGATCGCGCTGATCATCGGCATTGTGATTGCAGTCGCGCTTCAGCCGACAAACGGGCTGACGAATCTCGGCGTCCGCGTCATCGCGATCCTGATCCCGATCCTGTATCTGTGGCTGACGGTGAATACGCACTGGGTATCCATCCTGGCGCTCGGCCTGATGGTCATGACACAGGCGATGACGGCGAACGAGGTGTGGGCCGGATCCATGGGACATTTTGTCGTGATTACCGTGCTGGTGTACATGGTGCTGAATGTGTGTCTGAGTGAGACCGGCGTGATCAACAAGATCGCCATGTTTTTCGTCACGCGGAAGTTTGTGCAGGGCAGGCCCTACGCGTTCCTGGCGATGTTCTTCGCCTCGAACGTCATCATCGGGCTTTTCATGGACAACCTTTCTCTGGCGGTCATCTACATCGGCATCGCGGAGGTCCTGTGCAAGGAGATGGGCGTGAAGAAGGGCGAGCCCTTCTATACCTGCATCTTTACGGGAACGATGCTCGGCAACGTGCTTCTGTCGATCTGTTCGCCGATCGCGCACGCGCTCCCGAATATCATCATCGCCTCTCTCGAGACCCAGTTCGGCATCACGATTACATACGCGCAGTGGCTGGCCATCGGCGTGCCTTATGCCGTTGTGATGTATCTGGTCATCATGCTGATCGTCCGCATCTGGAATCCGGACACCAGCAAGTTCACGAACTTTGATGTGGAGGCGGTAAAGGCAAAGCAGCAGCCTCTTGGCAAGGACGGCATTATCTCCGCAGTTGTATTTATCTGCGTGATCTTCTTTGTCCTGGCGCCGTCACTGCTGTCCGGAGTTTCGACGTTCTTCAGTTACCTGAATGACTGCGGCGTCGTCGTACCCGCGATTCTGGCCATCGCTTTCCTGGCGATCGTACCCGCAAACGGGAAGCCGGTGCTGAATGTGCCGAACGCATTGAAGCAGGTGCCGTGGGCGCCGCTGATCTTCGCGGGTACCGTATCCATGTTTGCCACGCCGCTTTCTTCTGAGGCGACCGGCATTCAGACCTGGCTCGGAAATATCCTGCAGCCGGTACTGGGAGGTCTGCCGACATTCGGCATCATTGTCATCCTGTTCCTGCTTGCGATCATCATGACGAACTTCCTGTCCAATACGGTAACGATGGTGCTGTTCTTCAATATCGGCGCCGTGCTGCTCGGAAACGGAAATACCAATATGGCAGCGTTCACGGTCATGATCGCGCTTGCCGCCGGCATGGCGACGGTTACGCCTTCCGCGGCGGTTCCTTCCCCGTTCTTCTTCGGACCCGGACATGTCACGATGAAGAATACCGTAAAACACACGGTGTTGTTCGCGGTGATATCCTTTGTGGTATGTATTGTGTTCATGCCGATCGCGACCGCGTTTTTCAGTTAAGATTCGTAACTGTGAAGGTACTGAACAGTTACTAAGATTTTTTATACTGCATTTTGTGGCGGAGGAATATCCTCCGCCACTTATCTGAAGGAGAGTTCATAGTTACTATCAGGACGAGGATGCGTTAGGAACTGTTAAGAATTAACTTTGCATATCCTTAGTTTAGAGCATCCGTCCCATCGCGGAAATCTCTACTGCTTTGCTTCCTCCACACATTTGACCGCTTTCTCGTAGATTGCCTGCCCGTCATAGCCGAGCGCATTGATCTCCTCAATCCAGTCGGCGGCTGTCTGTTCCGCGGCTTCCTGAAGCTTTGCTTCCTCTTCCTCGCTGAATGTATAGATCGCCCGCGGATTCACAAGGGTGATCAGATTCCGCACTTCCTCCTCGTAGACATTCCAGGTGGAAGCGTACTGGATGGCCTCTGCGCTTGTCTCGTCCAGGATTTCCCGCAGGTCTTCCGGAAGACTGTTGTAGCTGTCCAGATTCATGACCATGAAATAAGTGGAAACGCCCATATTTTCATCCAGGTAATAGTCGCACACGCCGTTTAAAGCAAAGGAGCGGATGGCATGCCAGTCCGTAATGGCTGCGTCACAGTCCCTGCTCAGCAGGGAGGAATACAGATCGTTGATCGAGACGGTGACCGGCGTTGCCCCGAGATTTTTCACCATGAGGGTGGCGGGGTCTCCGCTGGCCCGGATGTTCATGTTCGAGAGCTCCTCCACCGTGGTGACCTTCTCATCCACCAGCGCGATCGGGGATTTGCAGTTTGTGTGAAGCAGGAGGACATGGACTTTGCTGTATTCCTCGTCCAGGTAGTCCGTTTCGTTATAGAAATTCCAGAGTGCTTCGGAGCCTTGAACCGCGTCCTCAATGCCGAGCATCGGCAGCGAAAATACCTCCGTGACCGGGAACTCATCGGCGTAAGCGGACTGAAGTCCCCAGGCGATATCCGTCTTTCCCTCAAGCACATAATCGTAGGACTCGTTGACCTTTGCCAGCGTTGAGTTATGCTGGATGATGATGTTGATGCGGTGGTCGGACGCCTCCCGCACGGAAGCGGCCCATGCTTCCAGAAACTCGCCGGTGGCGGAAGTCCTCGGGTCATGCGAGGTTACGACCAGCTCGTAGGCCTCACTTTCGGCGTCCGCGCTCTCCTTAGCGGCGGAGGTGTCCGTTGTGTTCGTGCTGTCTTCTGCAGCGCCCGTGTTGTCTGAGGATCCGCATCCGGTCAGCAGGACGCCTGCGAATGCGATACATAACGCGATGCTTATGATTCTTCTTTTCATGATGTCGCCCCCTTTTTGATTGTTGATTGTGTAATTTTTTATGTATTTATTATAAATCCTGTAGAAAATTCTGTAAAATACACAGTTTTGGTCATATGATTCATGAGTGAATAGATGGGGCGATTTAAAGCACATAAAAATCTTGTTCGTATGTTACGGATATGGTAAAATATGTGTTGCCGATGAATTTTTCGTTACCGGAAAAGAATATGCCATCATGGAATCGGAATCAGGAGGAAAGTCTTGAGCAAAATTTTTAATGTGACAGCAAATTGCATACCGGACAGGCATTATATGGTTGATCTTAAGGAGCGTCTTTTTGAGATACGGAGGATGATAGATCGAGGTGATTATTTTACTATTAACCGTGCCAGACAGTATGGAAAAACAACGATGCTTTTTGCGCTGGAGGCTTACCTCAAAGACGATTATCTGGTTATTCATCTGGATTTTCAGGATTTAGATGAGTCTGCGTGGAGCAGTGTTGCAGATTTCGTCTCCGCCTTTGCGGATGAAATTCTGACGGCAATGGAGCTGTCAGGCGGTGTGCCGGAGGAACAGTTGGAACTTCTTCGGACATTTGCAGATAGAACGGCAAAAAAAATGAATCTGAAAAGCCTGTTTACGGTAATCGGAGATTGTTGTAAAAATTCTGATCAGCCAGTTGTACTGATGATAGACGAAGTTGACGCTGCATCCGATTATGACGTATTTCTTGATTTTCTGGCGCAGCTTCGGGCGCGTTATATCAGGAGAAGTATTTCTCCCACATTTCAGTCAGTGATTCTGGTCGGTGTACATGATATCAGGAATCTGAAGAGAAAATTTGTCGCAGCAGGGGAACACAGTACGAACAGCCCATGGAATGTTGCTGCTGATTTTACTGTTGACATGAGCTTTTATACGGAGGACATTGCCGGGATGCTCCGTGATTACGAAAAGGATTACGCGACCGGAATGAATGTGAATGAGATTGCGCAGGAGATTTATAATTATACATCCGGGTATCCTTTTCTGGTTTCACGTATCTGTAAGCTTCTGGATGAGAGGATTCAGGGAACGGAGAAGTTTCCGGACAGGGCGTCTGTCTGGTCGCGGGATGGTGTAATTGAAGCGGTCGGAATGATCGTAATGGAAAAGAATACTCTTTTTGAGTCGTTGATTGATAAAGTAAACCGATATACGGATTTAAGGGAAATCGTTTACGATATTCTTATGAAAGGAGAGGAAATTCCTTTTAATCCATTGGTTGAGTCGATTAGTGTGGCAAGTATGTATGGATTTATCAGGGATGTAAATTCAAAGGTAGCTATTGCAAATCGTATATTTGAAACGATATTGTATAACTATTTTCTGGTCTGTAAAGAAGGGGACAAGACTGAAATTTACAGACTTGGGGCTCGTGAGAAAATTCAGTTTATTCGAGAAGACGGTCTGGATATGGAACGGATCCTGGAGCGTTTTGTTGTCAGTTTTAATGAACTGTATGGTGATCAGCCGCAGAAATTCAAAGAAGATGATGGGAAAGGAAATTCAAATCGGCGGCAGAATTCTGATTGAAGCGGTAGTGTAACATCGACAGAATGATGTCGGAAAGGAAACGCGATGATCGGAAATTTTGACAGCTACATGATTTTTTACAGCACGGCAAAAAACAAAAATATGACGGCTGCCGCCGCGGAGCTTTATCTGTCGCAGCCTACGGTCAGCCGGGGGATCCGGGAGCTGGAGGATCAGCTGGGCTGTACGCTGTTCATCCGCTCGAAAAAGGGCGTGGAGCTGACGCCGGAGGGCGAACTGCTCTTCCGCCATGTGGAGACGGCGTTCGGACATCTGGAGTCCGCGGAGCAGAAATTAAAACAATATAAAAACCTGGAAAACGGAATGATACAGATCGGCGCGACGGAGATGACGCTGCAGTATTTCCTTCAGCCGTATCTGGAGGATTTTCGCGGGGATTACCCCGGCGTTCGCGTGAAGCTGTCTCTGGGTGAGCCGGAGACGCTGTACGACCAGCTGAAATCAGGTATGGTTGATATTGCCGTGTTTCCGGCGCCTCCCGCTGTGGATGAAACCGTACTCCTGACGCCTCTGGCGGAGGTTGAGAATATTCTGATCGCGGGGGAGAGGTTCCGGTATCTGGCCGGATCTCTGCGGCATCTGGCGGATCTGGTCCGTGAGCCTTTTATACTGCTTCGACCGGGAACCGGGGTGCGTACAGGTCTGGAACAGTTCTTTTCCGAACATCACATATCGATCAGCCCGGAGTATGAGGTTTCCACCATGCAGATGGTCATTTCTCTGGTTCAGTCTGATATGGGGATCGGTTTTGTCCCGAAGCCTTATGTGCATGAGGAGTTGAAGAGAGAGACGGTCTTTCAGATCGAACTGGCGGAGAAGCCGCCCGGGCGGCAGATCTGCCTGTGTACGAGCCGGATCTACCCGCAGAGTGCTGCCTGCAGGGAACTGATCCGCTGCCTGGAGGACGGCTCTCCCGGAACGACGGGAGAGGCAGCAGCCGGGGCCGCAGGGAACTGATCCGCTGCCTGGAGGATGGTACGCCCGGAACGACGGAAGAGGCAACAGCCGGGGCCGCAGGGAACTGATCCGCTGCCCTGACGGGCGGTACTTTACCGATAGAAAAGGGGATATATCCAGCTGAGAACGGGAAAACATATCCCTCTGATAAAAGTGGGTCATACGTTGTGACGGTACTCATAGGGCAGTACCTTCATCCCGTTGTAGGAGGGGCAGTCCCGCACCCATTCGAGCGATTCTTTTACAATGGCGGTCTGCATGGGGATATTATTCGGTTCGCCCGCGTTGGAACCGATTGGGACATGCGGCGCCGTGATGCGCGGAGCTCCCTGCTGACGGGCGATCGGCGGAAGCGCGGCGATCACGCAGCAGCTCATTCCTTCGGTCTCGCAGCAGCGGGTGACGATGGTGGCGGAACGGTGGCAGGTGCCGCAGCCGCCGGTGCAGAGGACAATATCCACGCCCTGCGCCTTCAGCTTCGCGGCGATCTCCGGTCCGGTCTCGCCCGTGAATTTTTCTACGTTTCCGCCGCCGCCCATAAACGTATAGGTCTCATCGGCCAGGGAGCCGATAAAGCCCTCCTTCACCAGCTCACGCAGTCGGTCGATGGGGAACATGGCGTTTACGTCTTTGTTGATGTCCGAGTTGTCAAATCCGCCGTGCGTCACCATCAGCTGATCGGAAGGGGTTGAGAATTCGATCGTGCGATAACTGAAATCGCCCGAGGTGTTGAACGGCTCCTGATCTTTTTTGTGAATGCCGCCTGCCGTGATAAAAGCGATCTTACATTCGGACAGGGGCTTTTTTAATTCGGTAAAAACCGGCTTCGGTGTGATCGGTACAAATATTTCAGACTGCATGTTTTCCACGGTTGTCAGTTTCATAAAAGGTTTCCTCCTGTTCGATAATTAAAAAATTTCCTGCATGTGGCTGAGCCAGAATTCCGTCTGCAGGCCCTCTTTCAGAGGGACATCCGTGAAGACAAAGCGCAGCGGAACGGCGACGGTTCCGATTCCGTCTGAAATCGTCGCCATGATGGCGGTGTCATTGACTTCCGTAATCGTCGCGTAGAGCATGGTGGGCCATGGATCCGGGCGAAACATTCCGCTCATGTCGACGGCAAACACGTCGTCTGTGACGCGCAGATAACTGAAGAAAAAGGTCAGCTCGCATCCGACGCGGATCGGACGGACGGCAGAGATGCAGGCCGGGCGGATCGTGATCACACCCAGTCTTCCGTGGATATGTATTTTTACATATTCCTCTGTAATCTCTTTGACCAGTCCGCTCATCCGGACCGGGTTGATTCTGTATTCCACACATGTCGCCTCCTCTGTTTGTTGTGAAGTGAATTGCGGGTTCGGAAACGCGTCAGTGCAGCGTGCCGCTGTCGACCAGCGCGGTTTCCGGGAGACCCAGCAGCCGGTTGTTCGCATTGATCACGTCGTTGTTCCATTTCTTCGGGGCGGGTTTGATCTCCACGCCGGCCATTTTGTTTTTGAGCATCTGGATGGCGCGGGCGGCGACTTCCTTTGTAACGCAGGAGCATCCCGCGATGTTATCTTCAAAGCCGCCCAGATCCATATTCTCTTCTACCATGGCGTCGGCATATCTGTTTCCGACCACAAGCTGTCCCTGATAAGCGCAGAACGATACGCCGACCACCGGAATGCCGCGTTTCCCGGCCTGCCCGATGTGCTGGATGAAATCGATATGGTTGTTTCCGAAGCCCTCCGTAGTGATGATGCATCCGTCAATGTCCAGACCTTCGAGCATGCTGCCGAGTCTTTCGGATACCCAGAGCTTTTCATCGTTGACCTGGGGAGAGCCGATGAAGATTACACCGACGAGATCCAGCTCGGCATCCGCGGCCAGTCCCTCGACCAGCGGCTCGCGGATGTAATGCCGCGTCATTTCCTTTGTCGCGGGTCCGATACAGGTCAGTGCGTGGATGGAACCGTCCCGCACCTGATTCGGCGTCAGGAGGATCGGCACATTACCGCAGTCCACATTTTTCTGGCCGCCCAGGATGCCGCAGGGCTCGGTCGGACAGATCACATTGTCGTGCATTGCGCCCTGTCCCATGATCTCTTTGACGAGAACAACCCGGGGATTGCCCTTGCGGCGGACGTCCTCGCAGATTTCCTCGCGGACGACTTCGCCGTCGTATTTTTTCAGCTCTTTGCGGATGGCGTCAATGATGGAATCCTGGCATTTGTGCGCGGCAAACGGTCCGGGCCGGCTCATGCCGGTCATGCGCTCGATCGTAGCATGGCAGCGGATGATGATGTCGTTTTCATCCGCGCATCCCGGATGGCCGAAATACATTTTTTCATCCAGATACCCTTCAGAGGAGCCGAATTCGTGGATCTGGACGCCGTCCTCGTCCACTCCGGTCAGCATGAAAACAACGCCGTCGGCGACCTTTGTAATTCCCTCGCCCAGCTCGCCTTCAACCTTGGCGGCGATTGGGCAGACGTCCATGATGGTCTCCGTATAGATATGCCGTTTGTCGGGATAGATCACATCCAGCTGAATATCTTTACATAATGCGTCTTCCTTCAGGGCTTTCTTTGCCAGGGCTTCATCGATATAGATCACCCCGTTTTCAATAGCGGTTCTGTCTCCGATTACAACATCGGTGATCTTTATATGCTGTTTGATCAGGGTGCGGATGACCTTTTTTGCGCCGGTTTCCGGAACGGCGGGAAAATCGGTGCCGAAGGATGGTTCCTGCTGGAACGGCTCCAGCGGAATATCCAGGGAGAATCCCTTTAGTTCTGCGGCGCTTTCGATTTCGATATGCAGGGTCTGCGTTCCGGGGAGCGCCCTGACGATAGAAGCCGGAGATGCGGCTGTACCGGGTGCAGGAGCCGATTCCGACGAAGCGTCACATGTCAGAAATGATTTCCCGGATGAGACAGATCCCGCAACAGGGGCGGTTTCCGGAGTTTCATATGTGTGATCCGGTGCCGGGGCGGTTTCCGGAACTACATTTACGCGATTGAGTACCGATGCGGTAATCTGGGTCAACGCTTCCACATCACAGACCAGCGTAGCGCCGAGCACCTGTTCGATCGTCAGCCCGTCCGGACGCAGCGTCAGAAGTCCGGCCTCCTCCATATCGTCGAACAGTGTGGGATCCTCCAGATCCGCGGCGCTGATTTTTAAGCCTTTGCTTCTGCGGCAGCAGAAAACAGCGGGATCTTTTAAATGCTTCTGCAGTGTTTCCGGTGTGATTGACATAAGACATTCCTCCTTAAATATAGCGGTTTTCCGGATTCTCCGGATCAGCGGGTGGTTGACGGCTCGCAGGGCCTGGTCCGTACAGTGCCAGACCGGGAGCCCGAGCGCCGGCGCGCAGGACATAACGGTGTTGGTACAATCCGTGCAGCTGCTGATCAGGACGGCCTGCGCCCCCGCCTTTTTCAAAGCCATCACCTTCTGCACCTGACCGGGGCAGTGTCCCGGGTTTTCACATTTCCTCGTGCCCCGTACCTCCTTTGCCTGTTTGCAGAATTCAATGCCGGCGACAGAACTTCCCAGACTTTCGGCGATCTGTCGCAGGCGGGCTTCATCGGCGCCGCATGCGCAGACAAGAAGACCGATTTTTTCCGGTCCCCGCGGAAAACATTCTGATGCGATGAGGCCGCCGGTCGTCTTGACCAGCGGAGCATCCATGGCGGTGCGCTTGCCGGTGAAGGGTCCTCCCGCGATCAGTTCCCCGAATTCATCGGCGGCGCCGCCCGCTTTTTGAAACAGGGCTTCGGTGGAGATGCCGAGCGGCTGGTCGGGGAATACCCGAATCAGATTATCCCGGTGATTCCCGCGAATCTTTCCGGCAATCGTGACGTCCTTGTCGATCAGCGGCTTTCTGAGGACCACGGCTTCATAGATCCGATATACAGTCTCCGTGTTCAGTACGACGGCGCCTGCGGCGGAGGGGAGTGCTTCCGGCGGCAGCAGCTGACCGAGGGATTCCCGGATGACGGCTCTTTCTTCTCCCATTGGATACAGATCCGGAAGAAGGCAAAGCTCGAAGGGTCTGTCTCGGATTTCGCGGTTGAGCGCGGCGCACTCCACAGTATGCTTTTCCTTTATGGCTATGAGAGCCTGTCCGGCATGAACCAGTGTTCGGACGATTTCCAGTCCCTGCAGGATTTCTGCGGCGTTGCTTCGGATGCGTGCCAGGTTGTGTTCCAGAACGGGTTCGCACTCTGCGGCGTTTAAGATGACCGTGCCGCCGGGAACGGGAGTTTTCAGTTTCGCGTATGTGGGAAATCCGGCGCCGCCGAGACCGACGATTCCGGCCCGGCGGATCATGTCCAGAGGTTCGCCCTGTGCCAGCGGAATATAGTTCGCCGGGACGGCTTCTGTGCCTTCCACGGTTATTTCATGCGTATTCACCTCTGTTACAACCCCCGGGATACTGCTGTAAACGGGTGCGCATAACGCGTCCGGATCCGCAGATGCAAGAAGCTGTCCGCGTACCACGGAGGAACCTTCCGTGACACAGGGGACAGCTTCTTTGCCGATGTGTTGTCGGAGAGGGAATCGAAAGATGCTCATCTTCATCACCTCTATTTTATAACCTTTGTTCCTTCGAATCAGGAATCACCGGCTTTTGTTATCTCATAGTATCGCCGCTGATCGATGTTCGGTGAACTTGCCCACAGTATACAGGATAAAACGGAAAAAGGGAAATTTCTATTCTCCATGGAAGGCATAACAGATTGTTATGGATAAAGCTGAGAATTTTGGTAGAGAATGTGACCGGAAACCGTTAAGGTATACCTTCCAGGCACTCGTGAACTCATGCGCTAACGCGCGGGGTGCGCTATGCGCAACAAGGTATACCTTCCAGGCACCTCTTAATTCATGCGCTTCGCGCGGAAATAACAAGGTAGCAGTTCCGGCAGGGTTTCCTGCGTGACATGGATAAAGCGGGAGGCGGCGGGTGTGAGCCCCTGTTTGGAAATATACGCGATTCCGAGTTCGCGGGAGAAGAACGGATCCAGCGGAAGGACCCGCACATGTTCAGCGGTTCCCCGGATTACCAGATCGGGAAGAATGCTGATGCCGAGGTCATTGGCGACCATGGTTACAATGGCGAGGTCGTCCTTCGAAGAAAAATGCGTGTTCGGATCAATACCGGTCTGGCTCAGGACATGGTGGATATCATAATCTGTGCCCTCTGCGGAAAGAATGAAGGGCTGGTTCTCGATTTCCGAGAGCGGGAAACCCGATTCGGAACAGAACGGATAATTTTCCGGGAGAATGGCCATCAGCGGATCCTCGCAGAGAGAGAGCCATTCCAGCCCGCAGGTGCGTCTCCGACTCAACAGACCCAGATCGGCCCGGCTGTTTCTGATCCAGGAGACAATGTCATCCGTGCCGCCTTCCAGCAGTTCAATCTCAATGCCCGGATACTGTTTCTGAAAAGAGGACAGAATGGACGGAAGCCAGTTGCGGGAGATGCTGGCGAAACAGGCGATCGTCAGATGACCGTTTTCCAGACTGTGAAAAGACGCGACCATCTGCTCGATTTTTTCATTGTCGTCAAGGAGCTGGCGGACCAGGGGGAGGAGGGTCCTGCCGTTCGAAGTGAGCACAACACCCTTTTTTGTGCGCAGGAAGAGCGGGAAGCCGAGTTCGTTTTCCAGCGTTTTCAGTACGCGGCTCACGCCCGGCTGTGTATAACCCATACGAAGACCTGATTTTGTGAAATTTTTTGTTTCCGCTACATCTGCAAATAATGCGTATTTGTTGATCTCCATAGATATTCTCCTCTCCGGTGCTTTCCTGGTATAGAGTCCGGTTAATTCGAGGACGCCACACCAGATGAAAAGGAGGCTGTCCTTCGCGGACGGCCTCCCTTGGTTCTGAAAATTCCGATATTCATTTCTTTTTTTCTATTATAAAAGAATTTTTCAGAAAATACCTGCCAAAAATATTGAAAATCCGTCCCGGTTCGTTGTCGTTTTTCTCACATATAACAATCTGTCATGGATCCTATATGATATCGTTAGTTTACAAACGGGAAATCCTGTGTTTTAATGCAGTCAACCTTCAAAAATTCATTTTCGAGGCAGGCAACGGAGTCAAAAAGACTTCAGGCGCCTGCTTTTTTATCATATAGGAAAGTTCTCCGAACTTCCTATATGATAAAAAACGCTCCGCTGTGGATACGCATGCCGTGCAAAGGAAGATGTCTGCTTACGCAGACGCGCGGCAGCGCAGGAATCCCGCGAAGCGGGATTCTGTTTTATGAAAGGTTTTGCTGCAAAAGGAAAAATTGTTTCGCACCCGGTTTTTTTGAAATCGGAAAAAGGAGGAAATCATGAAAAAGAAAAAAATGATCTCATTATTTATGGCGTTCGGCATGGCGGCGACACTGCTTGCCGGCTGCGGCAGCAGCACGGACAGCAGTGGGGAAACGGAAGAGACCGCGTCCGCCGCGGAGGAGTCTTCTGAGTCTGAGAGCGCCGCTGCGGAGGAAACCGCGGACGCGCCTTCCTGCCAGGGCGCACTGGAAGGGGTGACCCTTGTTGTCGGTACTTCCGGAACCTATGCGCCGTTTTCTTATTTCGCTGAGGATGGAGTGACATTGCAGGGATTTGATATCGATTTCCTGTATGCGCTTCAGGATATCCTCGGATTTGAGATCGCGGACGATACCATTCAGGATATGGATTACAGCCCGCTCGGAACATCCATCAGCCAGGGTACGCTGGACATCGCGGCCGCGGCGCTCTGCGCAACGGATGAGCGAAAGGAATCCATGAATTTTACCGATATTTATTATGACGCCGGCATTGTCGTGGTCGTCGGGGTTGATAACGAGACCATAACGAGTGTGGACGATCTGACGGGCGGCGAGTACACCGTTGCCATTCAGAGCGGGACGATCGCTTATGAATACGCGGTCGCGAATCTCCCGGAGGACTGTCTGCAGACCTATGATTCTCAGGCATTGGCATACAAGGCGGTAGAGGACGGGCAGGCGGACGCGACGATCTACGATCAGCCGGGTACCGCGTATTCCATTAAGACGGGCGAGATCAACTTAAAGATCGTCGGCGACGAGTTCTATACCGGGCAGGCGCCGTACGCACTGGCTCTGTCGTTTGATATCTGCGAGGAATATCCGGAAATCGTGGATGATTTCAATGAGGCCATCGCTTATCTCGAGGAAACCGGAAAAATGGATGAGATCAAAGCGGCCTGGTGTGATTAAAATAACAAAACCCTTCCCCCTGCGGGGAAAACGTATCTGACACGGGCAGGCTGATTTCCTGCAGGAGGGAGGAATCCTATGAGTGCCGAATTTTTAGCTGAAATCATACCGATGCTGTTTCGCGGGCTGAAGGTCACCATGCAGATCGCATTGACGGGTATCCTTCTGGGCTTTATCCTCGGCGCTGTCAGCGGCTATGCGCTGCAGTGCCGGAATAAGATCGCGAGGGCAATCGCCAATGTTTACATATGGGTTATCCGCGGGACGCCGCTTGTTGTGCAGGCATTGTATGTGTATTTTGCGCTTCCGGCTCTGGTGACGCTGATTACGGGGAACCGTTTTGTGATCGACAGCGTGGTCGCCGGCATTATCGTCATCACGCTGAACGCGGGAGCGTTTATTTCCGCGATCGTCAAGGGCGCGCTGGAAGGTGTGGACATCGGACAGAGGGAGGCGGGACACGCGCTGGGGATGACCCGGTTTCAGGTGCTTTTGCATGTGGTGATTCCCCCGGCGTTTAAATCCATGATTCCCGGTCTGTTTAACCAGTTTATCATCTCTGTAAAAGATACGGCGCTGCTGTCCATGATCTCGGTTGCGGATATCACCCGCCAGACGCAGAACTATGTGGCGCGTACATACAATACCCTGCCCGCATATACGGCCTGCGCCCTGTTTTATCTCATTCTGCTGTCCATTCTGATGGTGCTGCAGAAGGTAGTGGAAAACCGTATCAACAAATAGGAGGCAGATTCTTTCGCGCAGAGGGCGGTCGGAATCCGCATCGGAAAACAGGAGGGCGGCAATTATGAGTGAAGCATTACTGAAGATCAGTCATCTGGTGAAGTCCTTCGGTGATCTGGAGGTTCTTCGGGATATTAATATGGAAATCGGGCGGGGCGAGGTCGTCTGTATCATCGGTCCGTCCGGATCCGGAAAAAGTACGCTTTTGCGCTGCATCAATCAGCTCGAAACGCCCACCGGAGGGGAGATTTTCTATAAAGGGGAAAATCTGTGTGATCAAAACGCGGACATCCGCAGATTCTGTGAAGAAGTGGGTATGGTGTTCCAGAAATTCAATCTGTTTCCCCTGAAAAACGTGCTGGATAATGTCACGCTGGCGCCGATTCTGACAAAGCATAAGAACCGGAAGGACGCGGAAGTGTTTGCAATGGAACTGCTGCGGAAGGTAGGACTGGAAAGCAAGGCCTCGACGAAACCGAATATGCTGTCCGGGGGACAGCAGCAGAGGGTGGCCATCGCGCGGGCGCTTGCGATGGAGCCGGAGGCTCTGTTGTTCGATGAGCCGACCTCGGCGCTGGATCCGGAGCTTGTCGGAGAGGTCTTAAACGTCATGCGCGATCTGGCAAATGACGGGATGACAATGCTCATTGTGACCCACGAGATGGCGTTTGCGAGAGATGTGGCGGATCGGGTGATCTTCATGGACGAGGGCTATATCGTGGAACAGGGCGTTCCGGAAGCGGTGCTGGGAAATCCGAAGGAGGAACGGACGAAGGCGTTCCTGTCCCGTTTCCTGGAGTCGCAGGGAAGTGATAGTGTTGTGTAGGTATGCAGATATTGCGTAACGGCAGGAGAGCAGCTGCATCCGCACAGTCGAAAAAAACGAGAGGGTGAGTCGGTATGGAAAAATTCGTGATCACGATCACAAGGGAATTCGGCAGTCTGGGGCGCCCCATTGCGAAGGAACTGTCACAGATCCTGAAGGTGCAGTATTACGACCGCGACATTGTGGAGGCGACGGCCAGGCAGCTGAATCTGCCGGTTTCCGTTCTGAGCAGGAAGGAAGAGAAGCGGTCGGGATTTTTTGACATGCTTTTCCCGCTCGGGATCGAGGATGCGGCGCAGCAGAGCCGGATCTTCAGCGCACAGTCGCAGATCATTCATTCCCTGGCGGAAAAGGAATCCTGCATTATCGTCGGCCGATGCGCGGATTACATCCTGCGCGACGAACCGAACGCGCTTCACGTATACATCTATGCGCCTTACGCGGACCGCCTGGCGAACTGTGTCGGCCCGCTCGGCATGAAGAAGAATGAGGCAAAAAAGATGATTGCGGAAGTGGATAAGGCGAGAACCGCCTATCATAAATATTTTTCGCATTATGTGCCGGGAGACCCGGAGCACACGCATATCATGATCAACAGCGCGGTGCTGGAGGTAGAGGGAACAGCGCAGGCGCTTGCGGCCATTGCCGGCATCCGGTTTGGGATACAGGAAGAGCGGGAGCAGCCGTAAAAGCAGGATATTTCCGGGAGAGCGAGAGCAGCCGTGAAAACAGGATATGTCCGGGAGAGTGAGTGCGGCCGTGAAAGCAGGATATATCCGGGAGAGTGAGTGCGGCAGTGAAAACAGAATTCAGGGAGAACGCAGATGAACAGATGTCCGACGGTGAGGGAATACGCCTATCATTTAAAAACCATTGACTCCCATACGATGGGGGAATCGACAAGGATCGTCTACGACGGTTTCCCGAAGCTTCGGGGAAAGACCATGATGGAGAAGAAAAACAATCTGGTGGAGTGTTATGATTTCCTGCGGACAGCGCTGATCCTCGAGCCCAGGGGACATCGCGACATGTTCGGGGCGGTTCTGACTGAGCCGGTCCACAGAGAAGCGGATTACGGCGTGATCTTTATGGATAACGGCGGCTGCCTGAATATGTGCGGACACGGGAGTATCGGAACGGCGTCCATGCTGGTGGAGACGGGTATGGTTGAGGTGACGGAACCGTACACGGAGGTCGTACTGGACTCGCCCTCCGGCATCATCCGCGCGAAGGTGCATGTGGTAAACGGGGAGGCGGTGGAGGTCAGCATTCTGAACGTGCCGGCGTTTCTCTACAAACAGGATCTTCAGGTGGAGATAAAACCGTGGGGCGTGATCCCGTTTGACATTTCGTTCGGCGGTTCGTTTTTCGCGATTGTCGACGCGGGCCGGATCGGGCTCCCGCTGGAGATGAGCCACATCCGGGAGATCACGGATCTCGGCATGGCGATCCTCAGGAAGGCGAACGCGGCCTATCCGGTGAGGCATCCGTATCTTGACATAACCACGGTCGATCTGGTAGAGTTTTATTCGCAGGCCGACCTGGCGCAGGCGGATCTGAAAAACTGCGTGATTTTCGGAGAAGCGCAGGCGGATCGTTCCCCCTGCGGGACGGGAACAAGCGCAAAAATGGCGGATCTCTATACCAGGGGAGAGCTGGGCCTGCATGAAGAGTTTGTCTATGAGAGCATTACGGGCTCCCTCTTTAAGGGGGAGGTCGTGCGGGAGCTTGAGATTGATGGAAAAAAAGCGATCATCCCGCAGATTACCGGAAGCGCTTATATGACGGGGTTCAACGAGTGGATTCTGGATGATCAGGATCCTCTCCGGTTCGGATTTCTCCTGAGAGAGGCATGATTCTTATGAAAAAAACAGCTTCGCTGCTGATTCTGGCGGCGGGTATCCTGTGGGGGAGCATGGGATTGTTTGTCCGGAAACTGGATCTGTACGGACTGACTTCCATTGACATTGTGGCTTTGCGGGCGATGGTAACATCTGTTTTCCTGTTTTTGTTTCTGCTGATTTTTCGCAGAAAGCTGCTACGGATCCGGCTCAGGGATCTCTGGTGTTTTCTGGGTACCGGGATTGCGAGTATCGCGTTTTTCAACTTCTGTTATTTTAAAGCGATCACGCTGACCTCGCTGTCTGCTGCGGCGGTGCTTTTGTACACCGCGCCGGCGATCGTGATGGTGCTTTCCCGGTTTCTGTTCGGGGAAAGGTTCACAAAAAGAAAACTGTTGGCACTGTTTATGACGTTTTTCGGCTGCGTCCTCGTTACCGGCGTACTGACGGAGCCGGGGAATCTGTCCGCCGGGGGAATCCTCGCGGGGCTGGGCGCGGGGCTCGGATATGCGCTGTATTCCGTTTTTTCGCGTTACGCGCTGGAGAGGGGATATCATTCCCTGACGATCACATTTTATACATTTCTGATCGCTGCGGTCGGGACTGTCTTTATGGCGGACATCGGAAAGGTAGGAAGGGCGGCGTCCGACAGCGCATCCATGCTGTTGTTCTGTATCGCGTTCGGCGTGCTCTGTACGGTTGTGCCGTATCTGACTTATACTCTGGGGCTTCAATTTGTGGAAAACAGCCGGGCGTCCATCATTGCTTCTGTTGAGCCGGTCACGGCCACGCTGCTGGGGCTGGCTGTTTTCGGGGAAAAACTCTCCGCAGCCGGCGCGGCGGGGGTTGTGCTGGTGCTTGCGGCGCTTGTTCTGTGCCGGGAGCCGAAAAAGAAACGGAAGGCAAATGTGGGAACCGAAAAATAAGGGACGGAAGACGGACCGCGTATGAGGGAATCGAAATATAAAGAACGGATGGCAGATGGTGAATGGGAAAATTGAAAAATAAGGGACGGAAGGCGGACGGCGAATGAAGAAACTGATTATTATTCTCGGCGTGGCGGGGACTTCTCTCTCCGCGATTCTGGTGCGGTATTCAACGGCTTCCGCGACGGTTCTGGTCGTTTACCGGATGCTGTTTTCCGTCCTGCTGCTGCTTCCGGGAATCCTCGGCGCACGCCGGAAAGAATTAAAACAGATCGGGCGCGGGGATATCCTCCGCTGCCTGCTCAGCGGTTTTTTCCTCGGAATGCATTTTGTCTGTTATTTTCTGAGCCTTCAGAATACGAGCATCTCCTCCTCGGTTGTGCTCGTGGATACGGAAGTGTTTTTTGTGGCTCTGGGCGGTCTGCTGTTTTTACATGAAAGAGTCAGCCGGCCGGTGTGGATCAGCATGATCCTGACATTCGCGGGCAGTATCATTGTTTCCGCGGGCGACATGGAAAGCGGACAGCTGGCGGGCGATCTGCTGGCCCTGTGCGGCGCGGCCTGCTCCGCTGTCTATACGCTCATCGGGCGGAAATGCAGGGAACATATGTCCACAACAGTCTATACGTGGATCGTCTATGCCGCCGCGGGAGCCGTGGCGATCGCCGCGTCCCTGACGGCCGGGGAAGGCATTGCCTGCGACGGCAGGAACCTTCTGGTGGCGCTGGGACTGGCGGTGTTCTGCACGTTGCTCGGACACAGCATTTTCAGCTGGGGGCTGAAATTCGAGAAGGTGTCTTTTATCTCCACGGTGAAGCTTCTGGAGCCGGTGTTCGCCTCATTGCTCGGCATTTTGCTGCTGAAGGAGATACCGGCGGGATCGTCAGTGGTCGGTGGGATTATTATTATCATCGGGATCGCGCTCTGTATACGATTTAATCAACAGGGCGGGGAGGAACTCAGCGGACGAAAGCAATGAAAAAGAAGAGTACGTCCGCAGGCCGGGAAGAGTCGAACGGACGAAAAGAACAAAAAGAAGAATTTATTCGTTTGTCCGGAGAAATTTTGCGGACAATAAAAAACAAGGTGATATCTGACACTACCTATTTTATAAAAGGAGGCAAACCATGAAACTGGTGGATACGGGTTTTACGGCACAGGAGATCCGGGACAAGGTAAATACTTACATGATTGAGACCTATGAGCGCTTTGATTTTCTGGCGGAGAGCGCGAAGGATCAGTATATGTATGACGAGGAGGGAAACCCTTATCTGGATTTTTATGCGGGAATCGCGGTCAATTCCGTCGGAAACTGCAATGAGAAAGTCGTGGAGGCGGTACAGGAACAGGCGGCCACGCTGATGCAGACCTTTAATTATCCGTATACGATTCCGCAGGCGCTTCTCGCGGAGAAAATCTGCACGTCGATCGGCATGGACAAAATATTTTTCCAGAATTCCGGGACGGAAGCAAACGAAGCCATGATCAAGCTGGCACGAAAATACGGGGTAGAGCATTACGGGCCGCATAAATATCACATCGTCACCGCATCCATGGGCTTCCACGGAAGAACTTTCGGTTCCATGTCCGCGACCGGGCAGCCGGACAACGGCTGTCAGATCGGTTTCGGCCCGATGACGGATGGATTCTCCTATGCGGAATTCAATCATCTGGAAGCTTTCAAAAGCGCCTGTACGGAAAACACCATTGCGATCATGGTGGAGCCCGTGCAGGGGGAGGGCGGCGTCCATCCCGCGACCATGGAATTTATGAAGGGACTCCGCGAATTCTGTGACGAGAAAGGGATGCTTCTGCTTCTGGATGAGGTTCAGACCGGCTGGTGCAGGACGGGTGCAATCATGTCCTATATGAACTACGGCGTAAAGCCGGATATTGTCTCCATGGCGAAGGCTTTGGGCGGCGGGATGCCCATCGGCGCGGTCTGCGCGACTGCCGACGTCGCACGGGCATTTGACGCAGGTTCCCACGGCAGCACGTTCGGCGGACATCCGGTCTGCTGCGCGGCCGCCCTGGCGGCGGTCGGGGAACTGCTGGAGAGGGATCTTGCCGGAAACGCCAGAGAGATAGGCGCTTATTTTACGGAAGAGCTGAAAAAGCTTCCGCATGTAAAAGAGGTACGTGGGCAGGGCCTTCTGGTCGGCGTGGAATTCGATGATACCGTTTCGGCGCCGAAGGTCAAGCACGCCTGTATCGATCGGCATCTGCTCGTCACCGCAATCGGCGATCACATTATTCGCATGGTTCCGCCGCTGACTGTCACCCGGGAGGACTGCGACCGGGCATATGAGATCCTGCGGGAGGCGGCAGGGTAAAACGGTAAAAAACCCCAACAGATAATCAGGACTGCGCGGTTCTGTGAGAGGCGGCGATTCCACCAGACGTAAAGACGAGTCCATTGCGACCGGGCATATGAGGTTCTGCGGGTGTCGAAGTTGCGGACAAAAACGGCGAAAAAGGAAAAATCGTCCGTCAGGCAGGTAATATCGAGCGGACGAAAACAGCGAAAAAGAAGAATGTGTCCGTGTGCCGGGAGGGCGAGAACGGACGAAAGTGATGAAAAAGAAGAAATCGTCCGTGTACCGGGAGGGCGAGAATAGACGAAAATGACGAAAAAGGAGAGTGCGTCTGTAGGCCAGGAAGAGCCGAACGGAAGAAAAGAACAAAAAAGAAGAATCTGTCCGTTAGCCGTGGAAGCATCTACGGACGAAACAGGAAAAGCCAGATAGAAAGTCCGTATGCTGGAAGAAATCCAACTGACGAAAACAGAAAAAAACAGAAATTTGACACTACCTGCAACAAGGTAGTGTCGGCGGGAGGGAAATATGAAAAAAATGATGTTGACAGGACAGGCGCTTATCACCGGAGAAAATGCGCTGGACTACCTGGGAACAATCTCATATGAAAAAGCGGTGATCGTAACCGGCGGCTCGTCCATGGAAAGGACGGGCGTCCTGCGGCGCATCCGGGAAATCATGAAAAAGGATCACAGTCAGATGGCGGTGTATTCCGGCATCAGCAAAAACCCGTGCAAAGCCCAGGTGCTGGCGGGATGCGAATTCCTGAGGCAGGAGAAACCGGACGTCGTCCTGGCTGTGGGAGGCGGCTCCGCAATCGACGCGGCAAAAATGATGGTGCTTTTCTATGATCATCCGGAGCTTGATTTTGATAATGTGTTTTGCCTGCCGCTGGATGATAAGAAGCTGAAGACGACGCTGATCGCGGTTCCGTCCACCTCGGGTACCGGATCGGAGGTGACGACTTCAAGCGTGATCACACTGGAGGACAAAGGTTTTAAAATGGCAGTGCGCGCCGCGTGCCTGCGGCCCGCGATTGCGATTCTGGACGGAGAGCTGCCGATGACGCTGCCCGCATCCATTGCGGCAGAGACGGGGATGGATGCGCTGACGCACGCGCTGGAGGCCTATGTGAATAAAAACGGAAATGAATTTACGGACGCGCTCGCAAAAGAAGCCGCGGTGGGAATCCTTTCCTGGCTTCCGGTTTCCGTCCGGGAAGGATCGAAAGAGGCCAGGACAAAGATGCATCATTACCAGTGCATGGCGGGTATGGCGTTTGCCAACAGCGGCTTGGGGATGGTGCATGGGGTATCGCACGCGTTCGGCGGAAAATATAATATGGCACATGGGCTGGCCAATGCGGTGATTCTGCCATATTCCATGGATTACAATAAAGAAGACCCGGAGGTCAGCGCGAAGTACGATGAGTTGTCCCGTGTGATCGGAAAGGATCTCATCACAACGGTCAGAGAACTGCAGGCGGAGCTTGGAATCCCGTCCTGCATGAGAGATGCCGGGATAGCGGAAGCGGATTTTCGCGCGGATTTCGATCATCTTCTGAAATACTCCATGCAGGGATCCACAACGGTGAATCCTATAGAAGTATCTGCGGAGGATATGAGGGAATTTCTGAAACGCGTGTATTACGGGAGTAATCCGTAAAAAATCCTTGCGTAGCTCTTTGCAAAAAATCGAGCAGGAGGCAATAATGCCTCCTGCTCAATCAAAAGCATACCTTTCGAGAGTGTGAATTCTGTTGTGTAAACTCTTTGGATTGATGAACTAAATCGTCAAAACAGATCCTCCGTGGTCAGCAGCACTGCGCCTTCTTTTGCCGCTCTTTTCTGAACCGGTGCGGTAAAGCCCCTCCTGCTTATAAACATGAGGTGTTTCTTCATGTCTTTGGGAAACGCTTTTGCGGCGATAGTCAGATCCTCGTACTCTTCCATTGGCATCGGACGGTTTGTGTACTTGCATTCACAGAAGATGCCCTCGGTTTTTTTTCGGTTCAGCGCGAGCAGGTCTATGTCATCCTGTGCGCGGATTGCGGGATTGTTTCCCCACCATTTTCCGATGGCAGCCGGGACAAAGGGGAGCTTCCGCAGTCTTGCCTGTCGGATCAGGTATTGTCGGCAGATATCCTCAAAGGCCAGTCCCATAAAATCAGAAAGCTCGCTCATGATTTCTTTTGCGGCTTCCGCAGGTCCAAGCAGGTCGTAGTAGCTTTTGTTTGAAAAAACATAGCGGTACCAGAAGCGGAAAAAGTGGTCTGTCAGGGTGTAGATTGTCTTTTTACCTGTTTCCGGTTCTCCGCAGGGCGTCTTTTTTTCAATCAGCCGGATTGCCTGCAGTGTCATCAGATATTTGCTGCACTTGCTTTTTTCCTCGTGGATATTGTCCGCGATCTCCGTAACTTTATTGGAACCTCTTGCGATTACTTCCAGAATACTGTTGTATACACCGGGTTCCCGCAGTTCCATCCGCAGTACATTCATCGGTTCGTCATTTAAAAAAGAGCCGTTTTTCAGAATTTCACGTTCCAGATTTTCCTGAATGGATCGGTTCGGAGAGAACGCGTTCAGATAGCGGGGAATTCCGCCGAGTATGCCGTAGGCGGTCAGTTTTTCCTCAATTGAATAGCCGGGGAAAAATTTTGCGCTGTCGAGATAATCGAAAGGCAGTACTTCCATCGAAGATGTCATGCGGCCATAGAGAGGACTTTCATAACCCATGATGCTGTTGACCATAAAACTTACGCTGGAACCGCAAAGGATGAGGAAAATCCGAAGCCCCTTCCAATGAAGGTCGATTTCATGCTGAAGCATACTTTTGATGGATGGATTTGATCCGGCCATGAAAGGGAATTCATCAATAATCAAAACTGTTTTTTTGTCGAAGGATTTATTTGTTACGTAAGCAAACGCATCCTCCCAGTTCTGAAACGGAGCAATGAATTGCCCATCAAAGTGCAATTGGACGGTTTTCGAAAAATCGTGTAAATTCAGACTGTCATTTTTTTCCTGCGCGGAATAAAAAATGACATTGTGTTTGCGGGAAAACTCCTGCAGGATAGTGGTCTTTCCGACCCGCCGTCTCCCATACATAACCAGAAACTCAAAATGTCCGCTGTTATTCAGATCCTCAATCTGCTTTAGCTCCTGCTCTCTTCCGATCATTGAAAAATCCTCCGTGTTCCTGTAAATTTTATGATTCCGGCCCGCCCCGTATAATTGTATACTCATAAGTAGTATAATCATGATTCATAAAATTTACAAGTGGAAATTGACATTCATCCCGAAAACAGCAGTTGACAAGGACGATGTTCCGTGCTATAGTCAGCATGTATCCGGAAAAAAACAATTTTCGGACGCATGAAAAGGACATATAAAAGAGATAGAGGTTGCATACTCTATGAGTAAACTGCCGGATGCGCCGGAAGCAGGAGAAAGCAGTGGAAAGGAGAGCATGCCGAAAGGGTAATCCTGTTTCGGAGGATTATTTCTTGGGCGCAGCGTGAACAATGCTGCGACTGTCATCGCCTTTGGGATGGAGCGCTATCACCGGATCATACAATCCGTATTTATCAGGGATCGGCGTTTCCGCCGGTTCTTTTTGTTACTGTGAAAAAATGTATTCTGATAATGAGGAGGAAATGACAATGTCGATTTTCAGAGGAGCAGGCGTTGCGATCGTGACGCCGATGAAGGACAACTTTGACGTGGATTACGAGGCGCTGGAGGCGAACATCAACTACCAGATCGAGAACGGGACGGACTGTATCGTGATCACGGGCACGACGGGGGAGAGCGCTACCCTGACGGAGCAGGAGCATGTGGACGTCATCCGGGCAGCGGTGAACTTTACGAAGCACCGCATTCCGGTGATCGCAGGGACCGGCAGCAACAGTACCCGAACGGCGGTTGAACTCTCGAAGGCCGCGCAGGAGGTCGGCGCGGACGCCGTACTGGTGGTGACGCCCTATTACAACAAGGCGACGCAGAAGGGACTGGTCGCGCACTATACGACGATCGCGAACGCGGTTCAGGTACCTCTGGTGATGTACAATGTCCCGTCCCGGACGGGCTGCAACATCCTGCCGGCTACCGTGGCGGAGCTGACGAAGAATGTGGAGAATATCGTTGGCATCAAGGACGCCACGGGCAATATGGCGCAGGCTGCGCAGATGATGAATTTATGTGATGGTAATCTGGAACTCTATTCCGGCGAGGACGGACAGGTGCTCCCGCTGCTTTCCATCGGCGGTATCGGCGTGATCTCCGTGCTGTCGAACATCGTGCCCCGTCAGACGCATGATATGGTGATGGAGTACCTGGAGGGCGACCGGAGGAAGGCGATGCAGATCCAGCTTGATGCGGTTCCGCTGATCAACGCGCTGTTCAGTGAGGTGAACCCGATTCCGGTCAAGGCGGCCATGGAGATGCTCGGTATGCAGGCCGGTCCGCTGCGCGCACCCCTGAGCGAGATGGAGGACGCGCATAAGGAGATTCTGCGGCAGGAACTGATCCGGTTCGGGCTGATGAAATAAGTGAAAAGTACGAAAAATATCTTGCCCCCGCAGGCGCTGCGGGGGTATTATACTATAGAAGAAACCGATGTATTTTGAATAATAAAAACGATTCAGGAGGATTTTTATGACCAGAGTAATCATGAACGGCTGTAACGGGCATATGGGCCGAGTGATCAGCGACCTGTGCGCGCAGGATGCGGACATTGAGATCGTCGCGGGCGTGGACATTGATACGGAGTCGCCGTACGGTTATCCCGTTTTTTCAAAGATCTCCGACTGCGATGCGGAGGCGGACGCGATCATCGATTTTTCCCACGTGAGCTGCATTGACGCACTGCTGGCTTACAGTGTGGAGCGCCGGATCCCGGTGATCGTCTGCACGACGGGGCTTTCCGATGAACAGAACGCGGCGGTACGGGCGGCGAGTGAGAGGGTGGCGGTCTTAAAGTCGGCCAATATGTCCCTCGGCATCAACACGCTGATCGAGCTGTTGAAACCGGCTGCGCGCACCCTGGCGGGAGCGGGCTTTGACGTCGAGATCGTGGAGAAGCATCACAACCGGAAGCTGGACGCGCCCAGCGGAACGGCTCTCGCACTGGCGGATTCGGTGAACGAGGCGATGGAGCATGAATATGAGTATAAGCTCGACCGCTCCGCGGAGCGCAAAAAGCGTGAGAAAAAGGAGATTGGGATCCAGGCGGTCCGCGGCGGCACGATCGTCGGTGAGCATGAGGTCCTTTTCTGCGGCACGGACGAGGTCGTCACGTTCAAACACACGGCGTATTCCAGGGCCATCTTCGGAAAGGGTGCTATCGAGGCGGCGAAGTTCCTGGCCGGAAAGCCGTCGGGCTTTTATGACATGGGAGACGTGATCCGCGGCTGATCGTTTGTTCCGTGAAAATTATATAATAATGAAACAACTCTACACTGACAAGGGGGAAATTATGTTAAAAAACGCAGATCTGAAGTATTTAAGCGTGCTGGCGGACCAGTATCCCAGCATTGCGTCCGCGGCGACGGAGATCGTGAATCTGAAGGCGATCTTAAGCCTTCCGAAGGGAACCGAGCACTTTATTACGGATGTACACGGCGAATACGAGCAGTTTCGCCACATCATGTGCAACGGCTCCGGCGCCATTCAGAAGAAGATCGAGGAGGAGTTTGGCAATTCCCTGGGCATCCCCGAGAAGCGCACGCTCGCCATGCTGATCTACTATCCGGAGATCAAGATCAAACAGATCCAGGAGCAGATTGAGGACGAGGAGAATATGACGGACTGGTACCGTGTGACGATCTTCCGACTGATCCGCGTGTGCAAGAACGCGTCCTCGAAGTACACCCGTTCGAAGGTGCGGAAGTCTCTGCCCGAGGATTTTTCCTATGTGATCGAGGAGCTGCTCGCGGGGCGTCCCGACGTGTTCGACCAGGAGGCGTATTATTTTGAAATTATCAATTCCGTCATAGAGACCGGACGGGCTTCCGAGCTGATCTGCGCGTTTGCCCATCTGATCCGGCGGTTCACGATCGACCATCTGCATGTGGTCGGCGATATTTTTGACCGCGGACCTTATCCGCATCTGATCATGGACGACCTGATGAACCACCACTCCGTGGATATCCAGTGGGGAAACCACGATATCCTGTGGATGGGGGCGGCGGCCGGATCGGAGGCCTGCATGTGCAATATGCTGCGCATCTGCGCCCGCTACGGAAACCTCGGCATTCTGGAGGACGCCTACGGCATCAATCTCGTTCCGCTGATGCGGCTGGCGCTTGAGTCCTATGAGGGGCCGGTCAGCAAGACATTTGCAGTTCGCATTTCCGACGACAGCTATGACAGCAGCTTTGCAGAGATCGACGCGAAGATGCACAAAGCGATCTCCATCATCCAGTTCAAGCTGGAGGGTCAGCTGATCAAACGTCATCCGGACTGGGAGATGAATGACCGTCTGCTGCTGGATAAGATGGACCCGGAGAAGGGGACGATCGTGGTCGACGGAAAGGAATATGCACTGAACGATTCGTTTTTCCCGACCTTTGACAAAGAGCATCCTTATGACCTGACCTACGAGGAGAGCGACGTTGTCAGACGGCTGAAAAACAGCTTTCTGCGCAGTGAGCGTCTGCAGCGTCACATCCGCTTTTTGTATACAAAGGGCAGCCTGTATAAGGTATACAACGGCAATCTCCTGTATCACGGCTGCGTACCGCTCAACGAGGACGGCAGTTTTCAGGAGGTGAAGCTCTTCGGGAAAAAATACAGCGGAAAGGCGTTGTATGACATTCTGGAGCACTACGCGCGCAAGGGCTACTATTCTCTGAATCCGGAGGAGAAGAGAAACGGGCAGGACATCCTCTGGTACATCTGGAACCACAAGGGTTCGCCGGTGTACGGCAAACAGAAGATGGCGACGTTCGAGCGCTATTTCATTGATGATAAAAAGACGCATGAGGAGGCGAAAAATCCCTATTATAAGCTTTATGAGAACGAGGAAATCCTCGATAAGATCCTGGTGGAGTTCGGACTGGATCCGAAGGGCGCCCACATTATCAACGGGCATGTACCCGTTATTGTGAAAAAGGGCGAATCGCCGATGAAATGCGGCGGCAAGCTCCTTGTCATCGACGGCGGATTCTCGAAGGCTTACCAGTCGAAAACCGGCATCGCGGGATACACGCTGATCTACAATTCCTACGGGCTGATCCTCGCCGCGCACGAGCCGTTTGAGTCACTGGAGAAGACCGTGCTGAATGAGACCTGCACGCATTCTCACATCGTGATGGATGAAAACGCGACGCGCCGCATCATGGTCGGCGACACAGATACCGGGGCGGAGCTGAAGGAGCGGATTGAAGAACTGGAGGAGCTGCTGGAGGCCTACCGAAGCGGCGTACTTGCAGAGAAAGCGTGAGGATGCAGAGGTCTACCCGTGGAATTTCCTGTGTATACGATGATTCTTTGTTATGCAAGTTCCGGATAACTGAATGCAAAAACAGAAAGAATCATATACTAAAAAAAGTTGACAGGTATAGACGCAGTCGATAAAATATATCTGTACTATGTCGTACCTTATATTTTGTATAATGCAAGACAGGAGGGTGTTCCCAATGAAAAAGAGAATTGTAAGTATTATCCTTGCAGCGATGGTTGGTTCCGCGATGTTGGCAGGCTGCGGAAGCTCCAGCACTACGGATGATACGACGACGGACGAGACGAGCGTAGCCGATGAGACGGAAGACGCCGACGAGGAGCTGTCCGTTGAGGAAGAGGAAGAAGAAGCAGCGGATCAGTTTGAGGCAACAACGATCACGGTTTATGCGGCAGCGAGTTTGCAGACAGTTCTGACTGAACTGATCGAGGTTTATAATGAGACGCAGCCGAACGTTGAGATCGTAGGAAGCTACGACAGTTCAGGCACGCTGCTGACTCAGATCGAGGAAGCCAACGGCGACGGCATCGACGTTTTCTTCTCCGCAGCGCAGAAACAGATGAATACGCTGGAGGAGGACGACGGACTGGTCGTTGACGGCACCAGACACAATGTCGTAAACAATCAGGTCTGCGTGATCACTTATGCAGGCAGCGAGACTACGGTAACGGGTCTTTCCGACATCGCGAACGCGTCCAGTCTGGCGCTGGCTGACGGTTCCGTTCCGGTTGGCAAGTATACACGTCAGGCGCTGGTGAACGCCGGCATGCTGGACGAGGTGGAGGATGTATCCACGATCACAACTGATGAGGTTTCCGCGGCGCTCGGCGGCATTGAGATCAATGAGTGCGGCAACGTGAGCAAGGTGCTTCAGGCCGTAGCGGAGCAGTCCAACGAGGTTGGTACGGTTTATTATTCCGATACCTACGGTTATGAGGATCAGATCGAGATTCTTGAGTATGTCAGCTATGATCTGACCGGCGACGTGATCTATCCGGTTGCGCAGGTGGCGAACGGCAGCGCGGACGAGCTTGAATCCGCGGCGGCGGCTGACTTTATTGAGTTCCTGATTTCTGATGAGGCGAAGGCAATCTTCGACAGCTATTACTTTGATACAGATGTAGAAGATTAATCAGAGAATCGAGTTTGAGGCGGTTTTTGCTTCATACTTGCCGCGCGGGGTGCGTACAGCATAGTTGTCATATTCCTTTCGCACCTCTGCGCATAAAAGACACATAGTACAGGGAATGGCATCTGATTTTTTTCAGATGCCATTTTGCGAATATGGGTGGCCATGACGGAGTCATCGATTTTCATTTTTTTGCAGGAGCGTGTCTTTCATAACCAGATTTTGAGAAGGGAGATATTATGGATACTGTTCTGGAGATTTTATCCGGTCTGGACTGGAGTCCTTTATTTATATCATTGAAAACAGGCGTTGTAGCGACGTTTATCTCATTTTTTCTCGGCATTTTCGCGGCGTGCAAGGTCATTCATGCCGGAGATAAGGGCAAGGCCATCGCGGACGGATTTCTTACTCTGCCGATGGTGCTGCCGCCTACCGTGGCCGGCTTCTTTCTGCTTCTGCTGTTCAGCCTGAAGCGTCCGCTTGGCAGTTTTCTGTTTAATGAGCTGGGCATTAAGATCGTGCAGACCTGGGCGGGCTGTATCATCGCGGCGACCGTCATCGCGTTCCCTCTGATGTACCGTAACGCGCGGGCCGCCTTCGAACAGCTGGACTCGAATCTCGTGTATGCCGGGAGGACGCTCGGCATGTCGGAGGTTCAGATTTTCTGGCGTGTGATCGTGCCGAATTCCGGTCCCGGCATCGTTTCCGGAACCATCCTTACCTTTGCCAGAGCGCTGGGTGAGTACGGAGCGACCTCGATGCTGGCGGGTAATATTCCGCACAAGACGTCGACGATCTCACAGCGGATCGCCATGGTCATACAGGACGGAGATTACCTGACCGGCGGCATCTGGGTCATCATCATCCTGCTGATCGCTTTCGGCGTGATCGTGGCGATGAACCTGGTGGCCGGCAAGAACCTGAAGAATGTTCAGAGGTGGTAGAGGAGACCGTAAATGGGAATTGAAGTAGCGATAAAAAAGAAAATCGGAAGTTTTTTTCTGGATGTGAATTTTTCTTCGGAGCAGGAGATCTTTGCCATCCTGGGCGCCTCCGGGTGCGGCAAGAGCATGACCTTAAAATGCATCGCCGGGATCGAGACGCCCGACGAGGGTACGATCATCCTGAACGGGCGGACTCTTTTTGATTCGGAGAAAAAGATCAATCTGATTCCGCAGAAACGCAGGGTGGGGTATATGTTTCAGGACTACGCCCTGTTTCCGAATATGACGGTAGAGAAGAATATCATGGCTGGCATGGGGAAAAACCCGGATCCGGAAGTGGTGAAAAAATATATTGAGACCTATCGGCTGGACGGGCTGAACAACCACCTGCCCCGCCAGCTTTCCGGCGGACAGAAGCAGCGGGTGGCGCTGGCGCGCATGCTGGCCTCAGAGCCGGAGATCCTGCTTCTGGACGAGCCGCTTTCCGCGCTGGATACGTATCTGAAGTGGGAGGTGGAGGAGGAGCTCAAGGAGCTGTTTTCGATGATTCAGAAAACCATCCTCTTCGTCACGCACAGCCGGGATGAGGTGTATCATCTCTGTGACCGGGTCTGCGTACTTGAGGCCGGTCATGTAGAGACTATTCAGAATACAAGAGAATTTTTCGCGAATCCGGAGACGGTTTCGGCGGCGAAACTGTCCGGCTGCCGGAATATCTCCAGGGCAAGGAGGATCTCAGACCATGAGGTCTTCGCGGAGGACTGGAATATGTATTTCAAACTGGAGCGCAAAGTGCCGGAGCGGCTGGATTATGTCGGCAGCCGGGCACATTATATTGAGGCGCTTCCGGATGCGGGCATTTCGGAGGAGATACCGCCGAACTGCGCGGTGATGACGGTGAACCACATGATGGAACAGCAGTTTGAGTCGGAGCTGATCCTGGACTGTGAGGGGGAAGCGGGTGCGCAGGTGCGTCTGCTGATGGACAAAAAGAAGGCGGAGGAACTCTCACGCAGGGAACGGCTGGCGATCCGGATTCCTGAGGAGGCGCTGTTGCTGCTGCGGAGCTGATATAGACATATTATTTCAATTTAACAGTGTACAAAACGGAAAACAGAGCGTATGATAGTTGCGAGAAAATGATTTCATTCAGGGTTTACAACGGATCACCTCAGTGATGAGAAGAGAAAGGCGAAGTTGTGAAAGTGAAGTATAAGGGAATCCTGTTCATCGTGCTGTCGGCGCTCTGTTTTGCGTTTATGAATATGTTTGTGCGGCTTGCCGGCGATCTGCCCTCGGTGGAAAAGAGCTTTTTCCGCAATCTGATCGCGTTCGGCATTGCCCTCATTATGATGATCCGGCAGAAGCAGCGGTTTACCGTAGAGAAGGGAAACTGGAAATATATGATCCTGCGGGCCGGCTTCGGGACGATCGGCATTCTGTGCAATTTTTACGCGGTGGATCATCTTGTCCTGTCCGACGCCTCCATGCTCAACAAGATGTCGCCTTTTTTTGTGATCATCTTTTCCTTTCTCATTTTAAAGGAGAAGCTGACGCCGATTCAGGTGACGGCGGTCTGCGGCGCCTTTGCGGGCAGTCTGCTGATCATAAAACCTACCTTTTTAAATATGAATCTTTTCCCGTCTCTTATCGGGCTGTGCGGCGGGCTCTGCGCGGGCATTGCCTACACTATGGTCCGGATCCTGGGACAGCGAGGGCAGAAGGGGACGACGGTCGTCCTGTTTTTCTCCGGATTTTCCTGTCTGGTGACGCTGCCGTACCTGCTGTTTGCCTTCGTACCGATGAGCGGTATGCAGGTACTGTCGCTGCTGGGCGCCGGTCTCGCCGCGGCGGGCGGACAGTTCGCCATCACGGCAGCCTACTACCATGCGCCGGCGCGGGAAATCTCCGTTTATGACTACTCTCAGATTATTTTTTCCGCGGTCATCGGATATTTTCTTTTCAATCAGATTCCGGATCGGTACAGTGTGGTCGGCTATGTGGTCAGCAGCGCCATGGCGGTGTGGATGTTTTTTTATCATATAAGAA
>JAJQDV010000059.1 GCA_021202015.1 Clostridiales bacterium
TTCTACCATCTCGAGCATCGACAGCAGCACGGGTACACTCACCGCCATAATCGACAGCTTGGCAAACATCTCGATCTGGCTGCCCAGCGACCCAAACCCGGCATCCCTGCATATCTGTGCGGCAAATTCCGACACATAGGTAATCCCGATCATTTTCAGAAGAATCCGGATCATGGAAGAATCCAGCTGTATATAATCCCGGATTTCCTGCACGGTCTCGACCACACTTCGCAGACGATCCACCGAGCATATCAGGATCAGAACCGCCGTTCCGATACTTATAAAAAGCGCATATTCATTTTTCTGCTGCCGGAGCATAAGAGCCAGCATGACTCCCCCCAGCCCAATCATTGCTATCCGTATCATATCCGCACCCAGTCATCCGCAATCTGACACTTGCCTTCCGTCTGCCGCCGGTCACACACTCCAGTCGTCCTTCCCGTCCTGTCATTAAACTTTCATGCTCTGCTGCCTGTCCTGCCGAAAAACAGAAGCGATTCAGAGGGAAAACAGATCCCGGATCTCCTCAAACAGGCTGTATATGTACGGCACAATCCAGAACAGCACAATAATCAGACCGCCCAGGCTGACCAGAAAAGCATGTTCCTCTCTGCCGCTGTGCTTCAGTACCTGTCCGATCACCGTCACCAGAATACCGACCGCCGCAATCTTAAACAAAAGATTAACATCCATCCCATCCTCCCTGATTCCCTTCAGGGATGCCGGACATTCTTTCTTATCCGCATCCCTTCCCTCAGATTTTTCCGCTTCTCAGAAAATAAAACCCCTCATACAGCCATCAGCACGATCATCACGCCCACAGCAACCGCAATATAACGGTACAGTTTTCTCTTCTCATGAATCTCCTTTTCCGCTTCCTGAAACTTTTTTTCCAGACGCCCACGGAAATAATTCAGTCGGCTCACCTGTGCCTCTACATCCAGATACCCCAGTGTCTTTCCCGTATCCAGCAGGATGTCCAGCTCCTCAGGCGAGAGCATCAGCGTTTTCTGTTCCTTTCGGAAAACATCCGCCCAGACCGTTTCCAGATCCACATCATCTGCCTCAGCAAGCCGTTCGGAAATCCGACGCATGATGCCGCCTGCGACCCCATGATATTTTCGATCCAGATTTCGAAAAGCCTCCGCCATCGTAAGCCGTTCATAGCGGATTTCCCCGGCGAGGAGATCCCAGATCTGTATCAGCGACTGCAGCACATCTCTGTGGTATCTCAGCCTTTCCATGAGCGAGGCCGCATAGCCGAGGCAGGCGATCAGCACAAGCGCCCCTCCGAATATCTTTATCATGCTACCACCCAAATTCTCCTCAGAAAATACGGCCTGATATTTTCAGGACGAAAAGTCCTTCTAACGCAGCAGTCTCCCGCTCTCATCAAAAATATGATATGTACGAACGCCAACTGCACTGTTCAGAACCACATAACGCGAAAACAGCTTTTCCTCCAGACAGCTCCTCCATCCCGGCTTGTCCCGGAGTTCAGTTAAGTCCCGGCTGTGGATCGTTCCCACCGCGCGGCAGCCGCAGCGCAGAGCGTAGCGCAGAGCCTTCAAATCCTCTTCCCCGCCGATTTCATCCACGGCAAGAATCTCCGGCGACATGGAACGCACCATCAGCATCATCCCCTCCGCCTTCGGGCAGCCATCCAGCACATCTGTTCTCATGCCGATCTCATTCTGCGGGACACCGCGGATACAACCGGCGATCTCAGACCGTTCATCCACAAGACAGACCTTTTTCCCGGAAAAACCCTTCGCCCCGTCAGACGCCAGGCGCACGACATCCCTGAGAAGTGTGGTCTTTCCCACACCCGGAGCAGACAGGATCAGGGTACTGTAAAAATCATTTTGTTTATACAGATACGGAAAAACAGATTCCGCGCATCCTTTATGCTCCGCGGCAATGCGGATATTCAGATATGAAACCGGATAAATTCTGCGAATACGCCCCTCCTCAGCAAGAACCTGTCCGCTGATTCCGATGCGATGCCCGCCTTCCACTGTCAGGAACCCCTGCCTCATTTCCTCCTCATAAGCATAAAGAGAGTACTTGCACATAAAAGTACACATCTGCTCCATGTCGTCCGGTCCGGGACAAAAGCAGGATGCGTCCGCCTCCTTCACCAGATGAGCGCCTCTCAGAAACATTTCCCCTTCCGCAGTCCGAAACATCAGATACTCATTGACACGTACGCGAATCTCTTCCAGTCCCAACGCGAAAACGCCGCATTTCTCCAACCGTTCCCGAAGACCCGGCGGAAACAGACGAATAATCTGCTGCATATCCTTCCTCCTGATCTTGTCCGGCATTTTTTCGCATCCTGTTTCGTACAATGCCTGCATGCCTGTGACTCTCACGCCGAACAATTGAATTATTACCACAATTCAATATATGGCAAACAGGTCAAATTAGAACCATATAGAGCGCATCCACACGGAGCATTTTTCATCTCATAGGATGAATTTTCCTATATGATAAAATCCCCCGCCGGGGTTTCATACAGATACAGCAGACAGCATTATGCCGTTTACGGTATCCGGATGTGCCCCGGCGGGGGATGTTGTTCAGAATCCGTCTATGTTCTATTATTTAATCTTTTTCCTGAGCTCACGGATGTGGTCGAGCGGCTCCAGAAGATCCTCTGCAATCTGCTCCTCGGTCTGGCCCGCCGCAAGCTTGCGTTCAATCTGGGAAAGTAATTTCTGCTCTGCACCCTGGTCAATGCCCTGCCGGATGCCCTGATCAATGCCCTGCCGGATGCCTTCCTGGAGGCCTTCTTCCCGCACGTAATCCTCGCGGGCTGTCCGGTCGCGGACTTCCTTTAAATGCGCTTCACTGACCGCCGTCCACCCTGTTCTCTTTACTGCGGTTTTAAAGGCCTCAGACACTTCCAGATTCGGAATATACACTTCACTCTCCACCTCATCATAAGCCAGATAACCCAAATGTATCAACAATGTCAGAACATCGTCCCTGCTCTCAAGCGAAGTCAGGTCATTCTGGAATGAAGCGATATCGACAGCTACATGCATTCCGCCAAGCATCAGCACAACCGCATCCTTTAATCCGTCAAAATTCTGTGTAATATATCCTTTCAGAGACTCATAAGTCTCCGAAGATGTCCAATAACTCCTGATCCTCCTTCTCTGAATCGCAGACATAACGGAATTCGGACTGTACACAGAAGCCATGCTTCTGAATGAATATCCATCATACCAGCATTTCATGTCGTCAAAATTCATAATGTTCTCAGCACAAAGCCTTCGTACCTCCGATTCCGTAAAACCGACATATGGAGTCAATTCATCCGGGCTGGTCATGGTATATTCCTGAAAATCAGTCAGAGCTGACTCCGTCCCATATTTTTTGATAGGAAGAATACCGGTCATATAAGCTGCAGCGATCGTATTATCAGTAACCGTTCCGCCCTTAAATAGCCCTCTCAAAAGCTGAACATACTCCTTCTGTGAAGATTCATCGTCCTTTGCCTCTCGAAACAACGCGTCCCACTCATCAATAATAATGATAAATTTATGCCCCGTCTCCCTGCATACAGAAAAAAGAGCATCGGGAAGATAAGACTCCCCCTCAGCAATACAATTCTTAAAGGATTTATTTAATTCCTCTATAACTGCAATCTGCATATCACGGATTACATCTTTCCCCTTATACAAAGAACGGGAAATAAAAGCAGTCATATCCAGATAAATCACGTCATAACGATTCAGACCTTTTTCAAAAGAAGGGAGTCCTGCAATCTCAAGTCCATTAAAAAGTTCCCGCGAATTACAGCTCTTATCATAATATGCGCAAAGCATCTTCGCCGCAAAAGACTTACCAAATCGTCTGGGACGACTGAAACAGGTCAGCTTGCGGTACGTATCTAAAGTGCTGTTCATATAATCGATCAGCCCTGTCTTATCTATATAAATTCCATTCGTTATTGTCCGAAAACCGGCATTGCCCGGATTCAAATACAAACCCATCTATCCTGTCCCACTCCCTTTTCTGTTTTCCGCCAGATATAAAAATCATAGCATATTATTCCATGTATTTCAACATACTGATTTAGATATAAATATAACCGAGTACGCCTATGTGGACTTTCACCACAGAACACGGGCATGTCCGTCATACAAATAGAATCCCCTCTTTGCGGGATTTCTGCGTTGGCGCGCGTTGGCGCGCGTTTGCGTAAACAGACTTCTTCCTTTGCGCGGCATGTGGGTCTGCCCTGCGGGCACATCCACAGCGGAGCGTTTTTTATCATATAAGAAGTTCGGAGAACTTTCTTATATGATAATCCCCCGCCAGGGTTTCACACAGATACAGCAGACGGCATTATGCCGTTTACGGTATCCGGATGTACCCCGGCGGGGGATGTTGTTCAGAATCCGTCTTTGTTCTTTTATTTGATCTTTTTCCTGAGCTCACGGATGTGGTCGAGCGGCTCCAGAAGATCCTCTGCAATCTGCTCCTCGGTCTGGCCCGCCGCGAGCTTGCGTTCAATCTGGGAAAGTAATTTCTGCTCTGCACCCTGATCAATGCCCTGCCGGATGCCATCCTGGAGGCCTTCTTCCCGCACGTAATCCTCGCGGGCTTTCCGGTCGCGGACTTCCTTTAAATGCGCTTCGTAACGCAGGCGCATCCGTTTGCTCAGGCTCATCATCTTTACCTCCCGTATCGCTTCCAAAAGTCCCGGGTTCTGCGTCTTTATCATGTCCAGTTCCTCCTTTGTCTCCGCGTTGAAAAAACGGACCCAGTCCGCCACCTCTGTGTCATCAAGCTCCTTTTGCAGCTCTATGATATGTATCTCGAACAGGTCGGTGAAATCCCTCCCTTTCCTGTCCCTCAGCCGATAGTCCGTATGGTATTCGTCATTGCCGGTAAACCGAAACCTGGAGCTCGATATTGACCTTCGTATCGTCATTCAGCTCCACAAGGACATCCAGGATGCCCTGCTTCTGCATCCGGTAACGTTTCCACAAAAACGTATTCGCAAGACGTGCTGTAATCATACTTCGGCGAAATAATCTTCGTCATGCATTTCCTCCTCCCCGGCAGATGGAAATGCACTCATGTAAAAAACAGCATTGCTATAGAAACAGTATAACGCATCCCCAACATACCAATCAATAGTTTTTTGAAAATTTGTAATCCTGTGCTGATCGGCACATCTGATACAGCCGTGTGGGCTGTATGCTGAAGCTTTGCCGCGGAACCGCGGCTGATGAAGGGATTGTAACATAATGGGGTTGATTATTCAAGGGACATTTTCGTCCGTATTTATCCCGCTGGCTTACGGACTGATTTGCTCTTTTTGCCGTTTTCATCCGTATCCTTCCCACTGCCGGGCGGATTCCGGATTTTCACTGGTTAGAAACGTGCGCCGCCAGGCGCACTGATAAAAAAAACCGGAGCAGCCGCTTTCCGCCGCCGCTCCGGTCTTTCATTTCATTTAAATCTTCCTTTGTACTCAGAACCTGATCAGATCCACAGCCCGGCCAGAACTTCGTCTGTCGCACGGCCAAAGTAAGTGTCGATATAGCACCATACATCCTCAAGGTTCTCCTGGAAGTAATAATGGTTGCCGTCTCTGCGCACCGCCAGGGTATCCATGCCGTCGCCGTTCCAGTCGCCGGTCAGGACTTCATCATCATTCTTCCCATAATAGATGTCTGCATAGGTCTCATCTTTGGAAACATCAGACTGGAAGTAATAATGATTTACACTGTAGTCGCCGCTTGCCTTCCGGCGGGCAGCCAGGGTATCAATGCCGTCGCCGTCCCAGTCGCCTGCCAGGATCTCGTCATCGGCTTTGCCGAAGGTCACATCCGCGTACAGTTCGTCGCTGTTAAGCTTAGCCTGGAAATAATAGTGGTTGTCATATCTGCGTACAGCCAGCGTGTCGATGCCGTCGCCGTCCCAGTCGCCTACGACCACTTCGTCAGTAGATCTGCCGAATGCCACGACTACATCAGCGGTCTCGGAACCTTCCTCATAGTAGAAATAGTATACGTTGACGACACCGCTGCGGATCGCATCGACGCCGTCGCCGTCGCA
>JAJQDV010000055.1 GCA_021202015.1 Clostridiales bacterium
GACGGCGTCGACACGCTGTGCATCCGGCGCGATAACCACTATTACATCAATAACACACTGGAGGGCGGCAACGCTGCGACAGATTTCTATTTTGGGAAGTCTGCGGATGAAGTGCTTGCGGGCGACTGGGACGGAGACGGCTGCGATACGCTGTGCATCCGCCGCGGGAACGCTTATTATATGAATAACACGCTGGCAGGCGGCTATGCCGAGGTAGAGTTTTCGTTCGGGAAGTCCACGGATTCCGTTATCGTCGGCGACTGGGACGGGGACGGCTGCGATACGCTGTGCATCCGGCGCGGGAGCACCTATTTCATAGACAACTCTCTCACCGGCGGCAACGCTGAGACATCGTTTGTTTTCGGGAAAGCGACGGACGAGGTGTTTGCCGGGAAGTGGACGCTTTAGATTTTTATTCGGGCAGCGGTTCCTGATGAATTGCTGCCTGAATTAATATGTGCAGGAGTGCGAGAGGAATATATGGTGAGGTACCCGGTTGCTGTCCGTGTTGGATGGCAACCGTTTTTTTGCAGAGCAAATCTTACTTATCATTTCGAAAACCCGTTTCGAAAACCCATCTTGAACCAACAAGTTTTTTTTGCTATGATACCGGTAAGACAAGTCGGGTATCTGTAACATAAAAACGGAGATGGCTAAGCAGTCATCATTGAAAGGGCAAAGGAAGAAAACATATGGCTGAGGATACGAACAACCTGCATTTTATTTTTACGGAGAACGATTTCTATCCGGACAGCAGAATCGTGAAAGAGCAAAAATCAGATTCCCTGAGCCATCGTTTTGAGGAGGACCGATATCGGGCACTTTATCAGATGGGCTTTGAACAGCGGGGAGAGCTGACGGCTACCGGCAGTTATCTCTACCAGATATCGGAGACATTCCTGCAGTGCCTGACCGGTCTGCCGGAGCTTGAACTGGCGCGGGAGAACGCGAAGCCGGAGCCGGCCTGGGAGGAAATCAATTCGCTGCTGTTGTCCGTGCCGTTTGCCATCGGCGCGGAGCATGTTACGGAGCAGTGGATTCGTACAGTGTTCGAAAGGCTTGCAAAAGTTTTTGCCGATGAAATACAGAAGTATGACGGGACAGTCGCCATGTATCTGGCGGAAAAAACTCAGAAGCTGCATGTGCCGGAACGGATATTTTTTCATCTGGTGGAACAGAAGGACGAGGGTTATCCCTTTGCGTTTCTCGCCACATATGCGACAAAGGAGGAGGGCGGCAAGGTTCGGCATATGCCGTTAAAATACGCTCTGACGGAGTACGGGAACGAGAGACAGAAGCTGCTGGAGCTGCTTTCCTGTCTGAACCGCGCCTCGGAGGTTTCTGCCCTGATTGCCGGTTTTGTGGAGAGCGGGGAAATGTTCCACCCGCTGCGTCTGACCGCACAGGAGGGATATACATTTCTGAAAGATGTGGAGGCCATTGAGAAGACCGGGATTTTGTGCAGGATTCCGAACTGGTGGAAGAAAAGATCCTGCGCCGTCTCCATGTCCGTCACTCTTGGGGAGGAGAAGCCGTCCATGTTGGGTTTTGATTCTCTGGTCTCTGTCCTGCCGCAGCTGACTGTTGACGGTGAAGCGCTGAGCGCGGAAGAGATCAGGAATCTGCTCAATCAGACCGAGGGTCTCGCTCTCCTGAAAGGAAAGTGGGTGGAGGTCGACCATGCCAGGCTGCGGGAACTGCTGAAGCGGATGGAACAGCTGCCGGACGAGGTGACCCTGCGGCAGGCGATGCAGATGGAGCTGGGAGAGGAGCGCGCGGATGTTGACGTGGGACCTCTGATCACAAACGGAGCGTGGCTGTCCGATCTCTTCCGGAATCTCCGCAAGCCGGAGCGGATGCGAAAAGCCATGCTGCCCCGATCCCTTCACGCCACCCTTCGCCCTTACCAGAGGAATGGATATACCTGGCTGAATTACATGGACGAGCTGGGGTTCGGTGCCTGTCTGGCGGATGATATGGGTCTGGGTAAGACCGTGCAGGTGCTGGCTTATCTGGAAAAGATCCGGAAGAAACAGAAAGACGCCAGAGCGCTTCTGGTCGTGCCGGCTTCCCTGCTGGATAACTGGCAGAAGGAGGCGGAGAAGTTTACACCCGGGATGGATCTGATGATTTTGCACGGCCGGACAGCGCCGAAGCTGGAGGAACAGCTGCGGACAGAAAAAGCGTTTCTGACGATCACAACCTACGGAATGGCCATGCGGATCGAATATCTGCAGGAGATCTGCTGGGATTGTCTCGTTCTCGACGAGGCGCAGGCCATTAAGAATCCCGGAACGAAACAGACGCGGGCCATTAAGAAAATCCCTGCGCGAATGCGGATCGCCATGACCGGTACGCCCATAGAGAACGACCTGACCAACCTGTGGTCTCTCTTTGATTTTCTGAACAAAGGGCTTCTCGGCTCTTCCATGGAATTCCATGATTACTGCAGGACGCTGGATGACAACCCGCAGGGATATCAGAAGCTGAAAGCCATGGTGTCGCCTTTTATGCTTCGCCGACTTAAAACAGATAAAAAGATCATCGCCGATCTTCCCGAAAAAGTGGAGAGTATTGATTATGTCGCCCTTTCGAAAAAGCAGATCGTGCTTTACCGGAAGGCGGTTGCGGACATGGAGCGGAAAGTGGAGGAGTCAGCAGGCATCGAGCGCAGCGGTATTATTCTCTCTACGATCATTAAATTAAAACAGATCTGTAACCATCCGGATCAGTATCTGGGACAGACGGCTTATTCGGAAAAGGACAGCGGCAAGCTGATGCTGCTGCGGGAGATCTGCGGTACGATCTGTGAAAAGAGGGAACGGGTGATCGTATTTACCCAATTTAAAGAGATTACAGAATATCTTGCGGAATTCCTGGAGGGCGTGTTCGGCGCCGGCGGATATGTGCTCCACGGCGGGACGCCCGTGAAAAAAAGAGGTCAGATCGTGGAAGCTTTTCAGGGAGAGAAATACGTTCCGTTTCTCGTGATTTCAGTGAAAGCCGGCGGTACCGGGCTGAATCTGACAAAGGCGAACCATGTGATACATTTTGACCGCTGGTGGAACCCGGCGGTGGAAAATCAGGCGACGGATCGCGCGTTCCGGATCGGACAGAAGAAAAATGTCATCGTTCACAAGATGGTGTGTAAGGGAACGATTGAGGAAAAAATCGACGCCATGATCCGCTCTAAGACGGAACTGGCGCAGAATGTGATCGGCTCCGGCACGGAGAAGTGGATCACGGAGCTGAGCAACGAGGAACTGATGTCCATGCTGCGGTTGGATACGGAAAAGCGAAATTGATGTCCATGCTGCGGCCGGATACGGAAAAGCGAAACTGATATCCATGCTGCGGCCGGATACGAAAAAAAGGTGAGCGGGTATGAGCAGATACTGGGATACAGGCTATTACAGCCAGCCGGATGAGAAATTGCTGAAAAGGAATTCCGAGGCGACGAAGAAAAAAGAGGCAAAAAAAGGGAAGATTCTGGAGCCGGTGATTGTGGAGGGAAGAACCATCGCGAAAAGCTGGTGGGGCAAGGCATGGTGCGCCAATCTGGAACGATACGCGGATTATGAAAGCCGGATCGGCCGCGGAAAACGCTATGTGCGAAACGGTTCCGTCCTGGACTTAAAGATCCAGAAGGGGAAAATTCTGGCCAGAGTGCAGGGAACCAGAAAGGTTCCCTATAAGGTGGAAATCCGCATCAGCCCTTTGTCAGAAGAAAAATGCCAGGGCATCATCGACCGGTGCGGGCAGAAACTCGACAATATCGAAAAACTGATGCTTGGGGACTTCCCGACGGAGATGCAGGAGCTTTTCCAGGGGGACGGCGGTCTGTTCCCGACACCGCAGGAGATCAGTTTTCAGTGCAGCTGTCCCGATTGGGCACTGATGTGTAAGCATGTCGCGGCTGCGCTTTACGGCGTGGGTGTCCGGCTGGACGAGAATCCCCTGCTCTTCTTTGAACTTCGGAGTATTGATGTGGAGAGGTTTATTGACGTCACGCTGGCCGGTAAGGTTGAGGCGATGCTTGCCAATGAAAATAAACCAAGTGACAGAATTATCAATGAAGCGGATATGTCGGAGTTGTTTGGGATATGAGATAATTTTATCTTTACAGCGAAGGAAAATCTCCCTATAATGAAGGGAGATTTTCACTGACACACACGAAGGATAAGAGAGGCCGGGTGAAATGGAGAGTAATGCGTAAATGGGCACAGTGACATCCCTTTTTCAATATGATTTTATGAAATATGCCTTTGTCGCCATCCTGATCATCACCCCTCTGTTCGGTGTGCTCGGCACGATGATCGTGAGCAACAAAATGGCGTTCTTTTCGGACGCCCTGGGGCATTCTGCCCTGACCGGCATCGCGGTGGGCGTGATCTGCGGACTGGGAGAGAGCAGTCTGTCCATGGTGCTGTTCGGCGTTGCCTTCGCCCTGCTGCTGAACTGGATCCGGGGCAGAAACGCCTCGTCGACGGATACGATCATCTCCGTGTTTTCCTCCTGCTGTATCGCTGTCGGACTGGCGATCCTTTCGAGAGGAGGGAATTTCAGCAAATATTCGAGCCTGCTGCTGGGGGATGTCCTGAGCATCACAAAAAGAGAGATTCTGTACCTGCTTTTTATTTTTCTGGCGACGATCATTTTCTGGATCGTCTGCTACAACCGGCTTCAGGCGATCAGCCTGAACCGGACGCTGGCGAAGAGCAGGCGGTTCCGGATCCGGCTGATTGAGAACCTGTTCTCTGTTTTCATCGCGCTGGTTGTCATGCTGTCCATCAAGTGGATCGGGATCCTTTTGATCAACGCACTGCTGATCCTGCCGGCGGCGTCCTCCAGAAACATGGCGGAGAATATCCGGGAATACCATCTGCTGTCCGTTATTTTCTCGATGTTCTCCGGTATTGCGGGATTGTTTCTCTCCTATTATACGGATATGGCGACGGGACCGATGATCGTGATCCTGGCGTCGGTCATCTTTTTCGCGACCTATATTTACGGAAGAAACCGATGACGGGGCCGGGAATCAGAAAAAAGCTGTCGGAGAATCCTGTATTCGGGCAGCGCATGTTAGGAACTGTTTCGTGAAAGTTCATCTGAAAAACGGGAGCAGATGAAGCGCAGCAGGGAGAAAGGAAACGGAGGAATCATACAGATTGGAGAAAACGGATCTGAATTATCTGAGACAGCATAAGCCGACGCTGATCGGCATGGATGCCTGCAGAAAAGCGGCGGTCTGTATTCCGCTGATCGAGACGGCAGAGGGGTATGATCTCCTGTTTGAGGTGCGGTCTTCCTCCATTGACAGCCAACCGGGGGATGTATGCTTTCCGGGCGGCATGGCAATGCCGGGGGAGTCGACGCGGGACGCCGCGCTCCGGGAGATGGGCGAGGAGCTTCTGGTTCGTCCGGAACAGGCGGAGGTGCTCGGGCTGATGGATGTACTCGGCGGCAGCAGGCTTTACGTTTATCCCTATGCGGTGCGGCTGAAGTGTTATGAAAATACGTTCAGTGAGGACGAGGTGGCGTCTGTTTTTCGCGTGCCGCTCTCCTTTTTCCTGGAACAGGAGCCGGAGCGCTATTATACGACGATGAAGGTCATTCCCGAGGAGCCGTTTCCCTTTGAGCGGATTTACGGCGGCCGGGATTACGCGTGGCGGGAACGGCGGGAGGAGATCCTGTTTTATCAGTATGAGGGGCATACGATCTGGGGGATGACGGCGAAGATGGTATTTTCGTTTGCGGAAATTATCAGGAATGCATATAAAAACAGCAGCTGAAAGCTGCTGTTTTTACATAGGGAGATTTGAGTTATGAAAATGTATATCTATTGAACCGGTGAAGTTCAATAAAATCGGTTTATCATGTGTCTGTTGTGTTGATGAAATTATCATATCTAAGAAATGTGAGCAAACTGTGTCAATTTTCTAAAAGCTGAAGGAATTAAATCTTAAAAGAAAATACCGAAATCTAAACTATATATAAATGTGAACTTCCAAAGGTAATTAACTCTCGCATTGATGAGGTGTTATCGGGAGG
>JAJQDV010000061.1 GCA_021202015.1 Clostridiales bacterium
TGTTTGTGGTACCCTCTTATTTTTCTCTATCCGCTACTTATTTGTTTCAAACTTCTTCTCCCTTTTCTCCGCCCGTCCCGGCTCACTGCCTGAAAATCTCTGACTGGTCTCCGCCCGTCCGGGTT
This sequence comes from Clostridiales bacterium, assembly GCA_021202015.1. GTDB lineage: Bacteria > Bacillota > Clostridia > Lachnospirales > Lachnospiraceae > Eubacterium_I. Next base: position 126 of record JAJQDV010000061.1, read on the forward strand.
CACGCTTTCCTGCGAATGATAAAATCCCGGAACCGAAACCCGTCCTTTTCTGTCATGTCCCCGGGTTCCAGCTCATAACTCATGGTTTTCCGCTGTCCGTAAAGCCGGATGTAAATGACCCGGATAAAGGTATCCCCTTCTGCCAGCGGCAGCTCCGACGCCGCCATCTGCTCTCTGCCCGCAAGGATTTCTTCCACATACCGGTCTATTTTCTGCGGACTTAAGACCCGTTCCAGCTTATGCCGCACCTCTCTGCGTTTTTCCTCGCGCAGACGCTCATCGGGCTGCCGCACCTCCACCTGTGCGGGCGTAAAGACCTTTTTACCTTCCACCGGCGCGTACAGGGAATCCATGTCCAGATATTCCCACGAAAAAATACGGATCAGACGGTCCGTCTCCTCCAGTTCATAGATCGCGTTCCCGTCCGGTTCCTGCGCCGCGGCCCGTTCTCCCAGTGCGGACAGAATCTCCTTCAGCTGACCGCGGATATCCTCGCCGGATGAGAGCAGGAATCTGGCTCTGTTGATCGCCGCCCGCTGATATCTCGTGTTTTTCCGGTTGATCTCGCTGAGAATGTCATCCATCCCGCGGAAAGCGTCAATCACCTCGTGCAGCATGGAGAGCGTCTGCTCCCTCGCCTCCTCCTCCGATATTTCCCGCATACCCGCGATTTCCGCGGACGCCTGCCGAAGATAACGCTCGCTCCGGCTGTTCGCCTCCAGCCTTTCCAGAATCTCCGGCCGGAATTTGGAAACATTATCAGACGTCAGCAGCCGATGATAAGCCCTGTCAACCACATTGCTGTAATAATCATTCAGCAGCGCGTCCAGAATCTCCGCAACCGTACTGTGTTTCGTCAGATCATCGATATAACGGCGGATGTTCGCGTTCAGGCTCTTTAACCCCGTCAGCAGCGCGTCGGTATTCTCAACAATCTGCAAAAGCCCGAGACCGGGGCTTTCGCCTGACGACCGGGCCAGACTGTAGATCGTGTAGATATATCCCTGATATTCTGTCTTCTTCTCCTCGGAAAGATTCAGCAGCGTCTTCATCACCTGCACGGCATAATCCCGGAAATTCACACGCTGTACGTAACTGTAATCCGTCTCTACCGAAATCCACCCGTAGCTTTCCAGCCGCCTCAGAATAAAATTCGCCTTATCCCGGCTGCTCATGCTGCCGGCATCGGCGCTCTCCCATTCTTCATTTGTCATCTGCGCCGACATGGCGGAATTAAAATAAAACTCCAGCTCATCAACCAGCACATCCCGTTCCACACCAAAAGAAAGCTGCCTGTTCGCGACCGCAAACAAACGGCTGAGGCACTCCCAGTACACCGCCCTCCCCGGGGCGGCAAGAGGGCTGAAAAAGTTGCCGGGGATGATGTCAAAAAGCATAGGCGCTCCTTTCACCGGTAGTTGCGCTCATTGGATCGCAAACTCCGCCGCTTCCGCTCATTATAACACGAACCTCAGGTGACCGCAATGTGATTCATTGCCTGCGACGGAATCTGATTTCGATATGGAAGAACTGCAAATCGTTCTCCTGCTGTAGAATTTCATGACGCATTTTATTTTTTATTGACATATGTCATTTATTGATGTAAAATAATCGTGTCTGGCGGCGTGAAATGTCCATATGGCACATGACAGCCACACCAGAAACAGCAAAGGAATCAATCATAAGCGCAAATCATAAGGCAGTGATTCATGCCACAGAGAAAGAGGTGACAGGATGGCCAGGCCGACAAAATGCCGGATAATCTGCCAGTTTCCGCAGACACTGGAATTCACCCCGGAGAAAAGCGGGGACGGAAAAGATCCGGTCATTGTGACTGTAGATGAGTTTGAGACGATCCGTCTGATCGATAAGGAAGGACTGTCACAGGAACAATGCTGCCGAAGGATGCAGGTCGCCCGTACAACCGTGCAGAAAATCTATGATTCCGCCCGAAAAAAGCTCGCGGATGCGCTCGTAGACGGCCGACCGCTGCGCATTGAGGGTGGCCGGTACCGGATCTGCGACGGACAGAACAGTTTCTGCCGAAAGGATACCTGCAGCAAGCAGGAGATCTATCAGATGTTTCAGAAAGAGAAAGGAGAACGAACCATGAGAATTGCAGTTACGTACGAAAACGGTCAGGTGTTTCAGCACTTCGGCCACACGGAACAGTTTAAGATTTATGATGCAGAGGACGGGAAAATCGTTTCCTCCGAAGTGATCAGCACAAACGGACAGGGCCACGGCGCACTTGCGGAGGTTCTGAACGCCCTGCAGGCAGACATCCTGATCTGCGGCGGTATCGGCGGCGGCGCGCAGGCCGCACTGGCTTCCGTCGGGATTCAGCTGTACGCCGGAGTGACCGGCAACGCGGATGCTGCCGTTGAAGCACTGCTCGCCGGGGACCTTAAGTATGTCCCGGATATGCAGTGCAGCCACCACGAGGGAGAACACCCGGGCGGAGTCTGCGGAAGCCACCACGAGGAAGGAATCGGCTGCAGACACGGCCAATGCTGAAAAGAATATATACTGTCAATTTTATTGAAGAAACCTTTACGGTTTACGGAGGACATATAGCATGTTAAAAAAACATCGTTTCTGGGCAGCCGTGATGATCATCAGCGCCATCATGTGCGTCTGGACCGGACATCAGATGATTCACGGCAAAAGTAAAAAACCCGAAAAAGACTGATACAGAAAGGGGCGGTATAAAACCGCCCCTGGCTGCAGCTCAAATAATATCCCAAAGGACATTAGAATATGGATTATTCGGTAAATGACAGAAATAAACATCATAGATCGGGCAGTTTTTCCTCGGAAAAAAACCTGCCGATTTTCTTCATTATTTTTCCAAGCAGGATCTCCTTTTTTATATTTCGCCAGAACATGATAGTAATTTTGCATGGACGATTGGGATTGTGATATTTGCCGGTATCCGCTATAATAAATATGATTTTCGCTGAAAAATCACATGCGATAGAGAGTTCAGGAGGACAAAGACATGCCGAAATGGTTAAAAGACGCTGTGTTTTATGAGATTTATCCGCAGTCATTTTATGACACAAACGGGGACGGAATCGGCGACTTCAACGGGATCATTAAAAAACTGGATTACATCCGGGGCTTAGGCTGCAACGCTCTGTGGATCAACCCCTGCTATGACTCTCCGTTTAAGGACGCCGGATATGATGTACGAGATTATAAAAAGGCGGCGCCGCGCTATGGGACGAATCAGGATCTGTATCGCCTGTTCGGAGAGGCGCATAAAAGAGGCATCCATGTGCTGCTGGATCTTGTGCCGGGCCATACCTCGGAGGAACATCCGTGGTTCTTAGAGAGCGGGAAGGCCGAAAAGAATGAATTTTCCAACCGCTATGTCTGGACAAATCACTGCTTTCAGCCGATGCCCGGATTCCCCTATGTAGGCGGGGAGTGCGAGCGCAGCGGCACTTATCTGCTGAACTTTTTTAAATGTCAGCCTGCGTTAAACTACGGCTTTCTGGAATGTAAGGAAGACTGGCAGCTCCCAATGGATCACCCGGACTGTGTCGCGACGAGAGAAGCGATGAAAGATGTCATGCGTTTCTGGCTGGATCACGGGTGTGACGGTTTCCGTGTAGATATGGCTATGTCCCTTGTGAAAAATGATGACAGAAAAAAATCCGGTACCTGCGCGATCTGGAGGAATGTGCGGGAGATGCTGGATGCGGAGTATCCGGAGGCGGCCATCGTTGCTGAGTGGGGTTCTCCGCAGCTGTCGCTGAAAGCGGGATTCCATATGGATTTCTGCCTGAACGCGCCGGGCAACGGCTATAATACGCTGATGCGTGATTACGGAGTCGTAGAAAATCCGCGCAGGGAGGACAATACATTTTTCAGAAAAGATGCACACGGAGATATCACCCGTTTCCTGAATGAATATGTCGCGGATTATGAATCGACAAAGGAAGACGGTTACTATTGCCTGATCACCTGCAACCACGACACGGTTCGCCCGAAATATAATATGACGGACGATGAACTCCGGCTTGCTTATGCATTCATTTTTACCATGCCGGGCGTTCCTTTTCTTTATTATGGTGATGAGATCGGGATGCGTTATCTGCAGGTTCCGACGAAGGAGGGCGGATATTTCCGCACCGGCGCCCGCACGCCCATGCAGTGGACAAAAGGGAAAAACGCCGGGTTTTCCACAGGTGAAGCGGATGCATTGTATCTTCCGGTGGATCCGGCGCCTGACGCACCCTGCGTAGAGTCGCAGGAAGCAGAGGCGGATTCGCTGCTGCATACGGTTCGGGCACTGCTGTCACTGAGGCATGCGGAGGAAGACCTGCAGGCGGACGCAGATTTTGAGGTGGTATATGCTGAGAGCGGAAAGCTTCCTTTTGTCTATCGCAGGGGCGACATTCTGATCGCCCTGAATCCGTCGGCAGAGACGGTGACAGCACCGGTGGACGCAGCAGGGAAAAATGAGATTTTTTCGATTGGGAAAGGGGAAGCGACAGGCGGAGAGATTACACTGGAGGCACAGTCCTGTCTGGTGTTAAAGTAATAAAAAAATCTCTACCCTGTACCATACTGCAAAGGACGATAGAATATGGACTATCCGGTAAATGACATCAATAACTGTGAATCAGATCATAAGGCCCGATCTCTTCAGGCCTCGGAAACGCATGAACTGAATTATGAAGTCGCAATTCTTGGGGGAGGACCGGCCGGCATCTCATGCGGAATGACGCTGCTCCGTTCCGGTATATCATGCTGCATCATAGATCGGGCAGTTTTTCCCCGGGAAAAAACCTGCGGCGGGCTTGTTACTGCCAAAACTCTTGAAGAAATCTCTTATATTTTCGGGCAGAATATCATCCCTCAAATCTTCTGCAATGAAACGAAGCATGTGAAAATGTACTCAAAAACCGGCTGTTTCGCTGATATTTACACTGAGACTCCGTTCCGCTTTGTTCATCGTAACATATTTGATGCCTCATTGCTTGATTCGTATAAGCATGCAGGCGGCTGCATTTTTGATGGACAGAAGGAATATGAAATTGATTATGATTTGCATAAAATTAATCTCAGGAACCATACAATCAGGTACAAATATTTAGTTGCAGCAGATGGCGCATCCAGTCATACAATGAAGATGCGCACAAACAGAGACATTCATCTGGGTTTTTGTGTTGAAACTCATATCAGGAAGGCTCTCATCCCTGAATCTATTGATGAAGTACGTATTTACTTTGGAATTCTCAGCAAAGGCTATGGCTGGGTATTCCCTAAAGGTGATTCCTGTTGTATTGGTATCGGAAACCTGTATTCGAAAAAAACAGACTATATCGGAACGCTGAAGTCTCTGATTGCTTCCTTAACTGACTCAAAAGATTACGTAATCCGCGGCGCATATATACCCTACGGTCATATGCGAACACCGGCCATTTCCCGGGACAGCATGCTTGCTGTAGGAGATGCCGCCGGACTCGTCGACCCCATTTATGGCGAAGGCTTATATTTTGCGCTAAAATCAGGTCGAATTGCAGCAGAATCTATTGCGGCATCACGCAGTAATGCAATCAGCGAATATAAACGCAGAATCTCGCCGGATCGAAAAATCATACACCAGGGGAAAATATTGCAGGATATATTTTTCGCACCTGTCAATCAAAAAATTTTCATTAAGCTCGCTCCTAAGCATCCTTCATTCATTCGTTATTACTGTGAAAACCAGATATTAACCTGAATTATTCACGAGATTACGCCGTTGCGGCGAAAAACCCGCGTAGTTA
>JAJQDV010000040.1:0-19903 GCA_021202015.1 Clostridiales bacterium
AGAGCACTCGGCTGTTAACCGAGTTGTTGTAGGTTCGAGCCCTACTCGGGGAGTTCAAAGATATTAGAGTCTGATTTTGGAGTCTGATTTGCATGGCCCCATGGTCAAGCGGTTAAGACATCGCCCTTTCACGGCGGTAACACGGGTTCGATTCCCGTTGGGGTCATTTTAAATTTCCGGATATTTTCCGGGAGATAAGGATGCGGTTATCGAGTCCGAAAACTGGTTTTATGGACCTTTAGCTCAGTTGGTTAGAGCAACCGGCTCATAACCGGTCGGTCCTGGGTTCGAGTCCCCGAAGGTCCACTTGCTGAAGATGCGGTTTTCAGTTATATGGTTTGATTAAATGCAGTTTTAGTATGGCCTAGTAGCTCAGTTGGTTAGAGCGCCGCCCTGTCACGGCGGAGGTCGAGGGTTCGAGTCCCTTCTGGGTCGTTTATACCGCATAATGTGAATTGTGGATCAGCAGGATATTTTAGTTTTGCCGCAGTGGCGGAACTGGCAGACGCGCGGGACTTAAAATCCCGTGGTGGCGACATCGTACCGGTTCGATCCCGGTCTGCGGCATTACGTACTCAATGAGAACGAGCATAAAGCGAAGTTCGAATTTGTTATTTATAAAAGATATGTGTGTGTAGCTCAGCTGGATAGAGCACTTGGCTACGGACCAAGGTGTCGGGGGTTCGAATCCTCTCACGCACGTAAAAACCTCCGGAGAAATCCGGAGGTTTTACCGTTTTACCGATTCATTATAAGATAAAGTCTGTTAAATATCTTTTTTCACGCATTTAACCAGCACCCCGGCGCCGATGAGCAGCGCGGCGAGCCAGCACCATAAGACGGTGTCGCCGGTTCCCGGTGGCAGCGTATCCTGCCGGGTTGTGTCAGCGGAAACCTCCTGTTCTGACTCTGCTTCCTCATCCTCAGAGTCAGCGGTATCTTCGGATTCCTCTGTGGTTTGGGAATTGTCTGCCTCTTCCGAATCGTCCGTATCCTCGATTTCCTCTGTTGTATTTCCGGTCTCCTCTGTTTCCGCAGTTCCCTCTGTGTTTTCCGACTCTGCGTCGTCAGTCTCGTCATCAACAGCAGCTTCCGCTACTGTCAGTTCCTGGGTGCAGACCAGACCGGCGTACTCTCCGACGCCGTTGACCGTCAGCGTGCAGGAATCTGTCGCTGCAGTGAAATACCAGCTGCCGTCTTCATTTTCTTCGGCGCAGGCGGTGTCCAGGGCGTAGGTGTAGTCGTCGCCGCTGTTCAAAATATTGCCGCAGGAATCCGTTACCGTAAAATCGTCGGCACTAAATACATCTCCCACATAAAACAATGTCGCATCGGACTGTATAGAAAGCGTTATTTCATCCTGGCTTTCGTGATCATAACGCGCTACCATCACCGTTTCGCCGCTGGCTCCGTCGGCGGTGTATTTTTGAACACTGATTGTATCCTCTGTCAGACCGATGAGGGACATTTCGCCGTTATACTTTATGTACCCGGCGTTGACATAAGTGAAATTGAGGGTCACGGCGCCCTCTCCTCCCTGGGGTGTGATGCTGTTCCCCGGGGTCACGCAGTATACGGCGGTATCCGCGGAGGTTTCGCCGGTGTGGTTGTGTCCCCACAGGAAAACCGTATCAAACCGCTCCGCTGCCGTGTTGATGGTTTCCAGCCAGACGGCTGCGCCCCGGTTGTCTCCCCGACGCTGATGCAGGGGTACATGGCTCATGATAAACAGCGCCCTGGAGGAGTCCTCATCCGCAATTGTTTCGGTGAACGTCTCCGCCGCGGTTGCGGCGGCGGAGACGCTGATCATATCATCGTAGCCGATGATATATATAATGTAAGAATCTGTTTCATAGTATAAACCGGAGCCGTCGTACTCTGAGAGCATGATGCCGGCGTCGTCATTCACCCCCGCGTCGTGGGAGCCGTAGGCCAGACCCACCACCGGTGTGGCTCCCTGGACGGCCGCGCCGCCGGCATCAGTCAATCCGACAGCCTGAATTTCCGAGATCAGCGTGCTGGTAGAATAGGAGGCCGTGCCGTCCACCATATCGCCGTCCAGTCCTACAAAGTCGATGCTCCCGTCCTCCGTCGAATCCACCGTATCAACAATAGCGGAGAGAATCTCCGTCAGCGCCGTACCGTTGCCGTGGCGATCCGAGCCGAAGGTCAGCCAGATCGTCTCCTCCGTTTGCGTCTCTGTGCCCGATTCTGTCCCCCATGCCGTGCCGGGGATAAGAACCACCGCCAGGAACAGCGTCAGTATAGCCGCAAGACCTCTGTTAAAAATTCGATTGCGCATGGTTTTTCTCCTCTTATGTATATGCCCTTTCTATGGTACCAAAAACAGTCGGGAAAGTAAATGCTGATATCAAGTTCACTTTTTTTTCACACAAAGAACATATTTTTGCAATATTGAGATTATAAAATACAGACATCACATTGATAAAGGAGGACATTTCGATGTTTGAGGATGAAAAAAGAGAACAGAATATGAGTGATAGAGATGTTTTTTCGGAAACAGATACACATGATCAGGGAGAGACGACTGTAGAGGGACAGGGTTTTACGATGACAGGTACTCCTAATGACAGCCGCTCTTACGCAAATGAGGAGAATACGGCGCAGTTGAATTCAGTGAATTCCGCGAATGCGGCGAATCGGGATATTTCAGAGGGAACGACGCAGGCACAGCAGACCGGATATGCGGAGGGGGCAGGATTTTCTCAGCAGGAGACATCTGCACAGAGACAGTATTCCTATATTCCGCCGGAACGTGACCCTCAGACCGGCGCCACCGGGAACGGATGCGGTTCCGGAAAGAAAAAAAAGAAAAAGAACGCTTACGGAAAAGCGGTGGGATGCGCCGTCCTCTGCGGCGTGATCATCGGCGCCTGCATCATCGGTTCTTTTGCAATCGGAAAGAATGTTGTTCAGTCGAATTCCTATTCATCCGTAGCAACGACCAGCGCGAACCTTTCTACCGTGAGCAGCGATGATTCCGACAGCACGGATGAGACGGAGTCGAGCGGAACAGAGTATACAGTGACGCAGATTGCGGAGCAGTGCAGCTCTTCCGTGGTGGCGATCACGACAAAGACGGTTTCTGAAGTACAGACGATGTTCGGCGTTTATGAGCAGGAGAGCGAAGGAAGCGGATCCGGCGTTATCATTTCACAGTCGGACACCGAACTGCTGATCGTGACAAATTACCACGTTATTGAAGGCTATGAGGATCTGACCGTATGCTTTAATGATTCTGAGGATGCCGTATACAGCGGACAGGTTAAGGGCAGCGATTCGAGCAATGACCTCGCTGTTGTAGCGGTTCAGCTTTCCGATATCGATTCGGAAGTGCTGAACAGTATTTCCATCGCGACGCTTGGCGATTCGGATACCCTGAAGGTTGGCGACGGCGTGGTGGCGGTCGGCAACGCGCTCGGACTGGGACAGTCCGTGACATCCGGAATTGTCAGTGCCCTGGACCGGGAGGTTACCATAGATGATGTAACTTATCATCTTCTTCAGACGGATGCGGCAATCAATGCGGGCAACAGCGGCGGAGCGCTCTTTAATATGAAAGGAGAACTGATCGGGATCAATTCGGCGAAGTTCTCCAGCGACAGTTCATCTTCCAGCGCTTCCATCGATAATATGGGTTTTGCGATTCCGATCTCCACGGCGCAGCCGATCATTGAGGAGCTGATGAACCAGGAGACACGGACAAAGCTGACGGAGAATTACGGCTGCCTGAACATCACCGGGTCGGATGTTTCTTCCGAGGCCGCAGAGATGTACGGTATTCCGGAAGGCGTATATGTCGCTTCCGTGATTGAAGGGGGCGCTGCGGAGGCCGCGGGGATTCAGGAAGGAGATATTATTACCAGTCTGGACGGCACTGCCGTCAGCAGCATCTCCGACCTTCAGGATATGCTGAAATACTATGCGGCAGGAGAAACGGTTGAGATTGTGATTCAGAGAAACAGCGGAAGCGGCTATGAATCCGTTACACTGACGGTGACTCTGGACAATGCCTCGGAGCAGGATACTTCCTCTTCAACGACAGAATCCTATAATCAGAGTGACGGGGATACTTATGGCTACGGGAATGAGGATTCCTCCGGTACGGAAAACTCCCGCGGCGGATATTCTTATTGACAGGCAGTTCAGGGGAGAGCTATGAATGAGTTTTTATCGGTATTGAAAATAAAGCTTATGGATCGTCTGCCGCCGGCCGAGCTGGAGGAACAGCTTGCTCTGTATGAGGACTATATAAAAGAGCAGCTCGCCGGCGGGAAGACATCCGAACAGGTTTTGCGCAAGCTGGGTGATCCCGCAAAGGTGGCAGATCTGATTCTGGAGCACTGTGACGGGGCGGGGCTTCAGGGGGAACAGCCGTGCGGCGGGGAGCAGCAGACCGGATGCGCCGGGTGCGATTTTTGCGGCGAAAAAGAGATGACCGCTGAGGAAATCAACAAACAGATTCAAAACCCGGAGCATGGGATTCATGCCGAATTCAAAGAAAATGAAGGCTGGGATGTCCGGTTGGGCGGCTTAAAATTAAATACCTGGTACGGTACGCTGATCATTTTGGGAATTGTTCTTGTGATTTTTGTTTTGATTTCGGAATTATTACGTTGAAACATATGAATAAAAACTGTATTTTTACAGATAATAGCCATGTAAATTACAACAGGAGGTAATAGATCATGGCAAAGAATGCTTCGTCTGAAAATGATTACACGAATGAGGCCGGTTCAAACAGAGCGCAGAACAAGTCACAGAATAAAGCACAGAATAAGTCCTCAAATCAGACGTCTGACTGCGGAAAGAACTCTTCAAATGGCGGGAACAGGGCGTCAGATGCTTCGAAAGCAGATCAGAATTGCTGCGGATAAGGAACAGAAGAATTAAAAAACGCATAAGATGATAAAAATGCAGGTTTCTCACTGCATGGATATCGTATTCAATGCAAAGAAAACAGGCTGCATCAGGCAGCCTGTTTTCATCATATTTTGAAGACTTTATTTTAGAGGAGGTATTATGGAATTATGTATGATCCATGCAAATGATCTTCAGGCATATATTCGGAAAAACGACGCGATACTGGTCGATCTCAGAAGTGAGGAGGATTATCGGGAATATCATATCCGAGGCGCCATCCATATTCCGGCAGAAAGGCTGGCTGAATTTATGAAACATACAGATAAAAACCGGACACATATTTTTTATTGCCGTCATGGAAGTATCAGCATACAGGAGGGAAAAAAATACGCGCGCCTGGGATATCGGATCTGTTCTCTGGCCGGCGGAATGGATGCCTTCCTGAGGCAGACGACCTGAGACAGAGGGAACATTCCGGGTTGACATCACTTCGGGAGGATGGCTATAATAATGATAATATCAGGCTCAAAGCTTTATCAGCAACAGGCCGGACAGAGCGAAGGAGAACCCGGATGGATTTATATGAATTCGTTTCACCCTGCCATTTTGGAATGGAAGCCGTGTTAAAACGGGAGATTTATGATCTCGGCTATGATATTGTAAAGGTGGAGGATGGCAGGGTGACATTTCTCGGCGACGCGGAAGCGGTCTGTCGGGCAAACATAAATTTGCGGACGACGGAGCGCGTTTTACTGAAAGTGGGAGATTTTCACGCGGAGACCTTTGATGAACTCTTCGAAGCGGTGAAAGCGATTCCGTGGGAACGGTATCTGCCGGCGGACGCCAGGTTTTGGGTAACAAAGGCTTCTTCTGTAAAAAGTAAGCTGTTCAGCCCGTCCGATATTCAGTCGATTGTGAAGAAAGCGATTGTTGAGCGCCTGAAGCAGTTCTACGGGCTCAGCTGGTTTGAGGAGGACGGCGCCGCGTATCCGCTGCGGGTATTTCTCTATAAGGATGAGGTTGTCGTCGCCCTGGATACTTCCGGGGAGTCTCTGCATAAAAGGGGATACCGTGTCCTGCAAAGCAGGGCTCCCATTTCAGAAACCCTTGCTGCGGCGATGATTCTTCTGACACCCTGGAAGGGGGACCGCATACTGATCGACCCGTTTTGCGGCAGCGGGACGATTCCCATCGAGGCGGCAATGATCGCGGCGAACATTGCGCCCGGCGTGAACCGTCGATTTACCGCCCAGTCCTGGACGAACCTGATCGCCCCGGCGCTCTGGGCGGATGTCCGGGAGGAGGCGGAGGAAATGGCGAACCCTTCGGTGGAGACCCGCATTCAGGGTTATGATATTGACGGGGATATTATCCGGGCGGCACGGGATAATGCCGGACGCGCCGGAGTGGATTCTCTGATTCATTTTCAGCAGAGGCCGGTGAGTGACCTCAGCCATCCGAAAAAATACGGTTTTGTGATCACCAATCCGCCCTATGGAGAGCGCCTGGAGGAGAAAGAAGCCCTTCCGGAGCTTTATCGGGAGATCGGACAGGCCTTCGGGCGTCTGGACTGCTGGTCGGAATATCTGATATCCTCCTACGATGACGCGGAGAGATACATTGGAAAACGGGCGGATAAAAAGCGCAAAATCTACAACGGCATGATCCGGACCACATTATATCAATATCTGGGACCGAAGCCTCCGCGTGCGGGTATACATTGATGTATCACACGGGAACAGGATGAATGGAGGTCCTGTACAGGAATGAATGGATGTTCCGCGCAGGAATGCCGGTGAATGATCCGGTTACAGGCAGAAGAAAGGAAAGCCGATGAAAAAAAAGATCATATTTGCCACCGGGAATGAAAATAAAATGACAGAGATCCGTCAGATTCTGAATGATCCGGACTGGGATATCCTGTCCATGAAGGAGGCCGGGATCGAGGTCGATGTGGTCGAGGATGGCGTCACTTTTGAGGAGAACGCCCTGATCAAGGCAAAAGCGGTTGCCGCATGCTGTGACGCGATTGTTCTTGCGGACGATTCCGGCCTGGAGATCGATTATCTGAACGGGGAGCCCGGGGTTTATTCCGCACGGTACGCGGGACGCGATACCTCCTATGAGATTAAGAACCAGATGCTTCTGGACCGGCTGAGAGGAGTGCCCCGTCAGGAGCGCACGGCGCGTTTTGTCTGTGCGATTGCCGCGGCTATTCCCGGACGGGAGCCGATCGTGGTGCGCGGAACGATCGAAGGCTATATCGGGGAGAAACCGGCGGGAGAAAACGGTTTCGGATATGACCCGATCTTTTATGTGGAGGATCTGAACTGTTCCACCGCCCAGCTGACGCCGGAGGAGAAAAATGCCAGGAGCCACAGGGGAAACGCACTTCGTCTGATAAGAGAAAGGATCTCAGAGCTGTAAAAAAGAGACAGACGGGCTTCTTTGAAACCGCCGAAAACCTGAAAAAAATGATATAAAAAAATGTTGACATTCCGAAAACCATGCCATATAATATATTTTGCGTTGCAGAAAAACATATCATAAACGGTGCAGGATTTAACGGAAACAACAGAGTCCGGGGTGTGGCTCAGTTTGGTCAGAGCGCCTGGTTTGGGACCAGGAAGCCGCAGGTTCGAATCCTGTCACCCCGATTGATGAATTTGCGGGTGTAGTTCAATGGTAGAACACCAGCCTTCCAAGCTGGATACGTGGGTTCGATTCCCATCACCCGCTTCTCCTTTGTAAAAATGCGGAGAATCCCGTGTCGGAGGGAGTGCTTTTCTGCGGCATGGATTTATGTGTCCGTAGCTCAGCTGGATAGAGCAACGGCCTTCTAAGCCGTGGGTCGGGGGTTCGAATCCCTTCGGGCATATGTTGTAAAAGTGATGTCGATAGCCGGATTTGTGTTATGTCTGCATGACCGGGGAGGCCGGATATCAGATGATCTGACTTTTATGTAGTTTTTTTGTATTATATTGTATATGGTGGGTATAGCGCAGTTGGTTAGCGCGCCAGATTGTGGCTCTGGAGGCCAAGGGTTCGAATCCCTTTATCCACCTTACTGGCTGCAGCAGATCAGGTTCCATGAGCCGGAGGTTCAAATGCTTACGATGGGCTATCGCCAAGCGGTAAGGCACAGGACTTTGACTCCTGCATGCGCCGGTTCGAATCCGGCTAGCCCAGTTACTATGAGACAGAACGAATGATTCCGCAGGCGAATACAGAGCTTTCCGGAGTCGTTTGTGTGTATTGTGCAGATATCTTTAAAACTGCAGATGCGGGTGTGTAGCTCAGTTGGTAGAGCACCTGACTTTTAATCAGGTTGTCCCGGGTTCGAGCCCCGGCACGCTCATTCACGAAAAGTGGCGGAATCCTCAGGTTTTATGTGAGTTCCCGCCATATTTTTACTTTTAAATGTGACAGATTGTAAGTGATTGTGAGGAATTGTATTTATCCAAGATGCAGCTGCGCTTTTAACGCATCTTGTAATACCTGAGAGAAATTGACATTTCTTTCCAGCGCCGCCGCATTAAGCCAGGCTGGCAATGTAACAGTCCTGTTGATGGAACGATTAACATTAGCCTGTCGAATGGATGGCATATAAACATCAACCAACACTGCGCGTTCATTGTTTTCCAGTTCTACATCAGCGAGCGCAGTGGGGGAAGGAATCTCTTCACCATCCTCTTCCAGACCAAACATAACGCACCCTAAAAGTTCGCGGGCAGACAGTAGCGCATCATCGTCATTTATGCCGCTGGTAGCGCAATCTAAGTCGGGAAAGGTAATCGCAATTTCCTGCTCCGGTTCGTAGGTAAAAACTGCGGGATAAAAATAACGTTCTGGTTTTTTCATTTCAATACCTCCTGTATATGGGTACTGGGGCTATCTGAATTTTAGCCCCGACTGTCTTTCGATACTGTCAAGCGTTTTTCGTGGGATGTCTTTGTCAGGATGTTTTACTGTGACACGTCCCGTTTTGGTTGGGTGCTTGTACTGGTGATGGCTTCCAACTACATTCACTTCATACCAACCATCCTCTTTTAGTATCTTGATTATTTCTCTTGATGAGTAGCTTTTCATTCACTTTTCCTCCTGACAATGATATAATAACACATATAATTATATTTGCCAATAAATAAACACATGTTTTTGTATTTGTTACATCTTGTATAATTCAGAATCGCCGCAATGAGCATTCTCACAGTCAGTATGACAACTAAATTTTCTTACTTCCTAAAACTGGTCTGTTTAGAAAATGAAAAACTGGATATGTAAATAAAGCCAATTTTGGAGTAATATGTGCAGCATAAAGAGACGCGTCCTTTTATCATCACATAAAAGGAGAATTGAATTATGAGTAAGACAGCAACGGTATCTCACGAAAAGACAAACAAAAAGAGCACGGTGAAATCTATTACCGTCACAGCGATTTTTATCGCGCTGACCTATGTGTTTACGGCTCTGGTGAATATACGGCTTCCGATCGCGGCGAACGGCGGACTGATCCATCTGGGCAATATCCCGCTTTTTATCGGAGCGATTCTGTTCGGGAAAAAGACCGGTTTTCTCGCGGGAGGTATCGGGATGGGATTGTTTGATCTGTTGTCCGGCTGGACGATCTGGGCGCCCTGCACCTTTATTACGGTCGGGCTGATGGGATTTGTGGTCGGCCTGATCGCGGAGAAGCACCGCAGCTTCCGCTGGTATACACTGGGTATCGTTCTCGCGTGCGTGATAAAGATCGTCGGATATTTCATTGCGGATATCATTATTTATCACAGCGCGCTCGTTGCGCTGAATTCCATACCGGGGAATCTGATCCAGGTAGGCGTGGCGGCCGTGATCGTGCTGGCTGTGATCACAAGGCTTGAGGTGGCGGCGCGGAAGGTCGGACTGCTGGATGAGGATGTGCGGCAGAGAACAGGAAGGGATGCCTGTATACAATAAACGAAAAATGCTTTGAAAGAAATACTGCATCCTGTGCGGATTCGTAAAAAATCTCCGCACAGGATGTTTGGTGAAAGTTCATCTTATAAAACAAAAACCTTTCTTTACTGCGCATCCGTATCCTGATTATAAGTGCTCAGGCGTTTCTCCATGGCGTCGACGACCGTTCGGAGTACCTTGATCCTCGCGTAGTATTTATTATTGCCCTCGACAATGATCCAGGGCGCGGCCATGGTGGAGGTGCGAACCAGCATCTCATCCACGGCCTTTTCGTAGGCGTCCCACTTTTCGCGGTTTCTCCAGTCTTCATCCGTAATCTTCCATTGTTTTTCCGGATTTTCCATACGTTCCTTGAAACGGCGCTCCTGTTCATCCTTGTCGATCTGCATCCAGAATTTCAGGACGATGGCGCCGTGTTCCACAAACTGTTTTTCCATTTCGTTGATTTCCTGGTAGGCGCGCTGCCACTCCTCCCGTGTGCAGAAGCCCTCAATGCGCTCCACCATGACGCGGCCGTACCAGGTGCGGTCAAAGATCGCGATGTGGCCGTCCTTGGGAACATTTTTCCAGAAACGCCAGAGATAATGGTGTACTTTCTCGATATCATTGGGGGCGGCCGTCGGATGTACGCGGTAGCCGCGGGGGTCCATTTTTTCGGTCAGCCGTTTGATGGATCCGCCCTTTCCGCCGGCGTCCCATCCCTCAAACCCCAGGATGACCGGAATGCGTCTGCGGTAAAATTCGCCGTGCAGATCCGCAATCCGGTTCTGCAGACGCTTCAGCTCTTTGCGGTATTCTTCCCGGTCAAGCGACAGCGTCAGATCGGCCTTTTTCAGGCTGGAAGTCCGGAGAACTTCATCGCTGTACTCAGATGCGGGAATCGGCGTGACGGGAACCGCGGGAACGGCGGAGGTATCCTCTGTTTTCCGGCGGAGTGCGGTCTTCATCGCCTCGATGACCGCTGTATAAATCTTGACTGTGGCGAAGGAACGGTTCATGGATTCGATGATCGTCCACGGCGCGTAATCCATGTCTGTGTGTTCCAGCATTTCGTCATTCATTTTTTTGTAGAGATCGAACTCGTTATTCCGCAGCAGATCCTGCTCGGATACGCGCCAGGAACTGGACGGCTGATCGGTCAGCTTTTTGAACCGCTTTTTCTGCTCCTTTTTATCGATGCAGAGGAACAGTTTGATGATAACGGTTCCGCCTGCGGTGAGCTGACGCTCAAAGGAGTTGATGGCATTATAATAGGAAAGAAGACGGGATTCACTGATGATGCCGTCAAAGCGGTCAATGAGCACTTTGCGGTACCAGCTCCGGTCAAATATGGCCATCTGTGTGGTGGACGGTACTTTCGTCCAGAAGCGCCAGAGGAACGGATGCATCATCTCCTCCGTTGATTCCGGACCGATCGAATGTACATAAAACCAGCGCGGGTCCAGGGCGCGGATCAGACGGCTGA
This sequence comes from Clostridiales bacterium, assembly GCA_021202015.1. Taxonomy (GTDB): domain Bacteria; phylum Bacillota; class Clostridia; order Lachnospirales; family Lachnospiraceae; genus Eubacterium_I. The sequence goes on from JAJQDV010000040.1 coordinate 11,306, forward strand.
TCTGATAACCTTTTCCGGCGGCGCCGAATCCCTCGAAGACAACGATAATCGGAATGTGGTTTGCCCTGCATTCGCGCTGCAGTCTGGAGAGTTCCGGCTCCAGAACCTCCATGCGCTCATGATAATCCTCTTTGGACATGGTTTTTGTAAGGTCAAGTTGTTCTAACATAAAAATCTCCATTCCGCCGCCCTTTTGCCGGCAGCACAAGTCGTAATGAAAGAGTTGTTTTCTTTCACGGTAATACTCTCTGAATATGGGTGTATTTGTTTATAATCTACATTACTCGCAGCAAAACCGGCTGCTCGTTAACTTACGAAGTTCACTGCCGCAAGCGCCGCGAACTTCTTGTAAATTACATTGTAGCTGAAAATACAGATAATTACCACTATAAAAAGAAAAAATACTGCCGGAATAAGAAAAAACGGATAAGATCTGCTTGACAACAGTCAAAAGGATGCTATAATAACATTATCATATGAACAATGGTTCAAATGAGAATATGTAAATATATAAATATCTGAAATGAGGAAGATATCATGAAAAAGACTTACAAAATCGACGTAGACTGCGCAAATTGCGCGAACAAAATGGAGGAAGCGGCGAAAAAGACTGCGGGTGTAAAGAACGCGACCGTGAACTTTATGGCATTGAAAATGGTTGTGGAGTTTGAGGAAGGGCAGGATCCGAAGGATGTCATGACGGTTGTGCGGAAAAACTGCAGGAAAATCGAGGATGACTGTGAGATTTATTTCTGATTATTACAGATTCGAGTCCGTTTGATACAGTTTTCCCCTTTTAACGGAGAGAATTATGAATAAGAAACAGAAAAAGGCTCTGGCCCGTATTCTCCTTGCTGCAGCCCTGATGATCGTGTTCGGACTTCTTCCTTTCGAGGGGGTTGTCCGATTTCTGGTGTTTCTGATTCCCTATCTGATCATCGGTTACGATATCCTGAGAAAGGCTTTCAGGGGGATTTTACACAGACAGGTATTTGATGAAAATTTTCTGATGGCTGTGGCGACGGTCGGTGCGATCGTACTGGGAGAGTACACGGAGGGCGTTGCGGTTATGCTCTTCTATCAGATCGGCGAACTGTTTCAGAGCTATGCCGTCGGAAAAAGCCGCAGGAATATCAGTGATCTGATGGATATCCGTCCCGATTACGCTAATGTGGAGCAGAACGGGGATCTGGTGCGGGTGGATCCGGATGAGGTGGAGGTCGGCACGGTGATCGTGGTTCAGCCGGGGGAGAAAATCCCCATCGACGGGATTGTGGTCAGCGGATGTTCTTCCCTGAACACGAGTGCGCTGACCGGCGAGAGCCTTCCCCGCGACGCGGCGGAGGGCGACGAGGTGATCAGCGGCTGTATCAATATTTCGGGTCTGCTGAAGATCCGCACGACGAGGGAGTTCGGAGAGTCCACCGTTTCCAGAATCCTGGAGCTGGTGGAGAATTCCGGTCTGCGAAAATCCCGTTCGGAGAACTTTATTTCCCGGTTTGCGAAATATTATACGCCGGCCGTCTGTTGCCTGGCGCTGGCGCTGGCTGTTGCGCCTCCGCTGATCCGGATGGCTCTGGACCTCGCGCCGGAGTGGAGCAGCTGGGTTTACCGCGCGCTCACATCGCTGGTCATCAGCTGCCCGTGCGCACTGGTTATCAGTATCCCTTTAAGCTTTTTCGCAGGAATCGGCGGGGCGAGCGCTCAGGGAATTCTGGTAAAAGGTTCGAATTATCTGGAAACGCTTTCACAGACAAAGTGTGTCGTTTTTGACAAAACCGGAACGATGACGAAGGGCGTTTTCGAGGTGAACGGCATTTACTGCAGCCGGATGACTGAAGAAGAGCTGCTTTATTACGCGGCGCACGCGGAGTGCGCCTCTGCTCATCCGATCAGCAAAAGCCTGCAGAAAGCGTTCGGCAAGCCGGTTGACCGCGGCCGTGTGACGGATATTGAGGAAATCGGCGGAAACGGCGTGACCGCGGTTGTGGACGGAAAATCCGTAGCGGCGGGAAATGCAAAGCTGATGAAAAGACTGGGCGTGGAATATCAGGATTGTCTTCAGGCGGGTACGGTGGTGCATATGGCCGTTGACGGCATTTACGCGGGGTATATTCTCATATCGGATGTATTAAAGCCTCATGCGAAGGAGGCGGTCCGACAGCTGGAGCGCGCCGGTGTGACGCGAACCGTCATGCTCACGGGAGACACCGCACCTGTCGCCGAACAGGCGGCGGGGGAGCTGGGAATCCGCGAGGTGTACAGCGAGCTGCTTCCCGCCGACAAGGTCGCGAAGGTGGAGGAGCTTCTGGCACAGAAGAGGGAGAAGGAAAAAATTGCCTTCGTCGGAGATGGGATCAACGATGCGCCCGTGCTTTCCCGCGCGGACATCGGAATTGCCATGGGGGCTCTCGGATCGGACGCCGCGATCGAGGCGGCGGACGTCGTGCTCATGGACGACGACCCGTTAAAGATCGCGAAGGCGATAAAGATTTCCCGGAAGTGTATCCGCATCGTCTGTCAGAATATGTATTTTGCGATCGGTGTGAAGGCGATTTGCCTGATCCTGGGCGCGTTCGGAATCGCGAATATGTGGATGGCGATTTTTGCAGATGTGGGGGTGATGGTGATCGCTGTGCTCAACGCGGTTCGCGCACTTTTTGTAAAGCAGCTTTAACCGGGTCAACGGTACGTGATCCGGATGGGATTGCGTACCGCGCGCTGTTGTGATAGAATGAAAACCGTTTCATAATTTCGCAGAAAAACAGCAGAAAGGAATGTGACGACAATGCAGAATCATGGAGTCGAAGTATGTGACACGGTCGAGGTACATGAAGAGCTTCTGGAAAAAGTAAGAGAGAATATGCCGGATGAGACAGAACTGTATGATCTGGCCGAATTATTTAAAATATTCAGCGATTCCACAAGGATACGGATCCTCTTTATCCTTTTTGAGGCTGAGGTCTGTGTCTGCGACCTGGCTAATATGCTGCGTATGACGCAGTCGGCGGTTTCCCATCAGCTTAGGATATTAAAACAGAGCAAGCTGGTGAAAAACCGTCGGGAAGGAAAGTCGATCTTCTATTCACTGGCGGATGAGCATGTGCGGACGATCATTGCGCAGGGGCTGGATCACATAGAAGAAGATAGAGTTATCTGAAATTCGCATAAAAAAACGCAAAAAAAAGATTGCAATTTCAAAGCAGGCTTGTATGATTAAATTCTGTAAGCCTGTTTTTCGCCGATTTCATTCTTTTTTTGTTCTTTTCGACGTAATTACAAAATGATTATTTCAGAATTGCGGGAAGAGAAAAACGGAATTGTTGAAATTGTAAGAATTATGTGATAAGATAGAAAGATATAAGGAGTAAGGAGTGATATATGGCGGAAGGATACTGGGATATTCATAATCACATACTGCCGGGCGTGGATGACGGGGCTTCCTGTATGGAGGATACCCGTGATCTTCTGTCATCCGAATATGAACAGGGGATACGCAATATCATTTTTACGCCTCATTGCCGAAGCAGTATGTTTAGAGTATCCACAGACGATCGGGAGATGATATATCACAGGGTATTGGAAAGGATGGGGGACAGATTTCCGGATATGAGCTTTTATCTGGGCTGCGAATATCATTTTCAGGGGAACCTGATGCGGGATCTTCAGGATCCCAGATGCCGTATGGCGGGTACCCGTGTGGTCTTGCTTGAGTTTTCCACGGACACCTCTTTGCCGCGAATGATGGATACGGTTGAGTCCGTCAGAGAGGCGGGATATCAGATTATTATCGCACATCCGGAGAGATACAGCTGTCTGCATGCGGGAGAATCCGGAGTAAAAGCCCTTGCAGAGGCCGGGGTTCGGATTCAGATCAATGCGGGAAGTGTTCTCGGGAGACAGGGCAGACTGTTGAAGAGGGTTTGTTTTGACTGGCTGAAGGCAGGCCGGGTAGATTTTATAGCCAGCGACGCGCACAGTATGGAATATCGCCCGGTGGAGCTGGAGCGCTGCAGGAAGCTGGTTCAGAAGAAATTCGGCGAAGAGCAGTCTGATCGGCTGTTCAGAGAAAATCAGAGCCGTTTATTTGATGGGGCGAAGACCTGACTGTTTTGAAAAATAGGTACTGGAGAAAGGAAAATGAGACAGATTACATTAGAAGAGGGGCAGGAGATTTCCCCCATCATGAAGGATATTTACCGAAGACTCCGCACGAACATTGAGTTTACCGGCCTGGAAAACCGTGCGGTGTGCATTACCAGCTGTTTTCAGAACGCCGGAAAGAGCACGGTGTCTTTTTGTCTGGCCAGGAGCTTTTCGGACGACGGGCGTTCCGTGCTTCTTGTCGACGCGGATATGCGTAATTCTACGTTTGCTTCCGTGCACGGCGTGAAAAAGAATATGAAGGGATTGAGCAATTTCCTGTCCGGGAAGGAGAAATTATCAGACGTCATTTATGAGACGAATTTTCCGAAGCTGTATCTGCTTCCCACAGGCGTGTTTCCGGTCAATCCGACAGAGCTTTTGAACAAGCCCCGGTTTGCGAAGCTGATCGAGGCGGTCAAGGAGAACTTTGATTATGTTATCGTGGACACTTCGCCGTTGGGGATGGTAGTCGATCCTGCGATTATCGCCAAGGAATGCGACGGTTCCATCCTGATCATTTCCGCTGACAGGGTCAGCCGCAGGGTCGCGCTGGATGTCAGGAACCAGTTAAAACAGGCCAATGACAATATCCTCGGCGTTGTGCTGAATCAGGTAGATATGAAGAGCAAGAAATACGGCTACGGTTATGGCTACGGCTACGGACGCGGTTATGGTTACGGACGTTACGGCTACGGCTACGGTTATGGCTACGGTTACGGCTATGGCTATGGGAACGCACCGGATGATCAGAAAGAATCAGACAAGAAGGAGAAATAAAGCACCATGGAGAACTCGCAGATAAATGATGTAGATATAGAATTTGATGTGCTGGAGCTGTTCATGGTCCTGTTCAGGAGATGGAAGATGCTGCTGCTCGGCGTGGTCGCCGGAGGGTTGATCGCTTTCGGGCTGGTGTCGATCCAGGCGCCTATATACAGATCCCAGGCAAAATTGTTTATTTTGTCGGAGACGACCAGTATCACTTCACTGTCGGATATTCAGATCGGAACGGCGCTGAGCGCTGATTTCACGGAGATTGCGATGACCAAGCCGGTTATCGATACGGCGATCGCGGCTGTGGAAGAGGAATACGGCTATGAGCTGACGCGGTCCGATGTTAAGAGTATGGTTTCCGTTTCGGTCAAGAGTGATACCCGGATTCTGATATTTACCGCTACCAGCGAGGATCCGGAGCTGGCCTGCGCGATCGCCAACGCCATGTCAGACGCTACGGCGCAGCAGATCGCCGAGACGATGAAGTCGGATCCGCCGACGACGGTCGAGGAAGCCGAGGTAGAGATTACGCCGATCGACAACGGCATGCGGAAATATGTTACCGTAGGCGCGGTGGTCGGCCTGGTGATTATGGCTCTGATTTTCCTTGTTCCTTATCTGATGAATGATTCGATCATCACCAAGGAGGATGTGGAGAAATATCTGGAAGAGGGCGTCCTCGCCGTGATTCCGATAGACAGAGGACTGGAGACGGAAGGGGACAGGAAGTCATCCGGAAGGAAGGGCAGAAGACGTGAAAAGAACTAAAAAGGCAAACGTCCTGTTTTATGTTTTTCTTGTCATACTGATTGCGGCAGTGATCGGCGTCATTGCCTATATGTGGCAGAGGAGACAGAAATCGCTGGCGGATCAGCAGCTGGCCGAGGAAGTCACGGTGGATCTCTCAGAAGAGGAGGAGGAAGAACCCGAACCCGAGGAAGAGGAACCGACGGTGACGATTCCCGTGGATTTTGACGCGCTGCAGGAGACGAATCCGGATATCTATGCCTGGATCCATATTGAGGATACCGTGATCGATTATCCGATCGTCCAGTCCGAGACGGACGACGACTATTATCTGGATCACACGGTAGAGGGTGAGTCGGGGCTTCCGGGCTCCATCTATACACAGTACAGTTACAACAGCGGCTGCTTTGAGGATAATGTGACGCTTATATACGGACACAATATGCGAAATGATACTTATTTCGGTTCTCTTTCTGAGTATACGGACGAGGAGTATCGCAACAGCCATTCCACGATAGAGATTTACACGCCGGAGCATATTTATACTTACCGGCTGGTATTCGCGGTTACTTACGATAATCGACACATACTCGCCACGTATGACTGCAGCGATCTGTCACAGTATCAGAGCCTGTTGACATCGATTCAGACGGATCGGACGATCCCCAGCTGGATCGAGGATCCGTTTACGGTGACGACGGCGGACAAGATGATCATTCTGTCCACCTGTAACGGCAATTCCAGCCAGAGATACCTGGTTGGAGCTGTGTTGGAACAGATTGATCTGGAAGATGTCGGAGAGAGTGAATGAGAACAGACAGACGAGGGTTATTTTGTAGAAAAATAATGTTTCCGGTTCTGGCGGGAGCTGTGTCTCTGACGGCGCTGACCTCCGGCTGCGGAAAAAACGACAATACGGAGGAGATTTCCTCCGCTGAGACCGAGACGCAGAGTCAGGTCATAGATAATACGATCGAGTGGAAGGGAAAGACCTATACCTATAACAGGAACCTTACGAATATTCTCTTTATCGGCGTAGACACTACGGATCCGATCGGCGAGACATACAGCCCCGGAGATGCCGGACAGGCGGACTGTATCATACTGCTCTCTCTGGATGAGGAGACGGAGCAGGGTACCATCATACAGATCAACCGCAATACGATCACAACTCTGGATGTTTATGATGATACAGGGAGCCGTGCGGGTTCCGTGGAAGGCCAGTTATGTCTGCAGTATGCTTACAGTATTGGCGGTGAGAGCAGCAGCTGGGCTGTGAAAAAGACAGTCGGTTCTATCCTCTACGGAGTCACCATTGACGGATATTTCACGATGCAGATGGATGTGATCGGGGACTTGAACGATGCGATGGGTGGGGTTGACATTTTTATGACGGAGGATTATACTTATATAGACTCTTCGTTTATCGAGGGAACGACGGTACATCTGGAGGGCGATCAGGCGGAGCGGTATGTCCGCTACCGCGATACATCCGTATTTAACAGTGTTGAGGACCGCATGAAACGCCAGGTGGAGTATATCACGTCAATGATCTCTACGATGCGAGCGCAGGGTGGGACAAAATTATATGATATTATATCCCCCTATCTGGGAACTGAGGTTGTCACAGATATGTCGGCAGAGGAGTTAAATGCCCTGTCGTCTTATGAATATCTGACGGATGAAGTGCAGTATCTGCCCGGAGAAGAAGTGATGGGCGAAGTATATGAGGAATATCACCTCGATGAAGATGCGCTTCAGGATCTGTTGATCTCTATCTTCTACACGGAGGTAGAATGAGTTCGACAAAAATTTATTTATATAAATTTTTGAATTTTGGGGAAAGGAGGAACAATGTCATGAAAAAGTTAGTTGCATTTTTGCTTGCGGCTGTGCTTGTGATGGGTCTTACGGTAACTGCGTTTGCAGCGAGTAGCCCTACCAGTGCTAATATTGCTGATGAACTTACTGCAGAGGATCAGGCAGCGGTTGATGAGCTTACTGAGGATCCTATCAGTATTCTGACGGGATTGGGTATCAGTTCTTCAGATGCAGCAAATCTTGAGCTGGCAGGCACGTATTCTCTGGAATCTTCTGGTACTTGGCCTGCAACCGTTGTGATCCCCGTTGACGGTCTTACATCATCTGACAGTGTTACGGTATTGCAGTACAACTACGAAACTGGAGCATGGGAATTAGTCGAAGATGCCAACGTGGAAGTTTACGATGGTTATGTTAAGGTTACAGTAAACCATGACGGAGCGCTGGCAGTTTTTGTAGCTGAACCTGAATCGTCAGACACCGGCACCGCCAACACCAGTACCGGCACCGACGACACCAGCACCAGCGACACCAGCACCAGCACTAGCACTAGCACTAGCACCAGCAGCGACAGCGACAGCAGCTCTTCTTCAACGACATCTCCGTCCACCGGAGAGGCCCCTGTAATGGCTGGCTTTGTTGCGATCATCGCAATTGCGGCGGCTGGAATGCTCGTTTCCAGAAAGAGACATTTTGCTTGATTATTATGAGTACTCATAAGTGAGCAAACGCAGAATGCCTGCCTGACCGGCAGGCATTCTGTCTGCAGGAAAAATGGTCGAAAGTTGAAAAAAACATTTGACAAAAGTCCGGAAATGTTGTAAAGTAGCATTTGTGTTCAGCACATATGCGCGAGTGGCTCAGTTGGTGGAGCGCGACCTTGCCAAGGTCGAGGCCGCGGGTTCGAGTCCCGTCTCGCGCTTTTCTTATGCAAAAGAGGTCATCCCCTGAGGGGGATGGCCTCTTTCGCATAAACGAGCCCTGCCGGGCTCGAACAGTTCCAGAGATGAAACAGTTCGAGCACCCTCGGACGCGATGCGTCCTGGGGCAGACCCTCCCGTCTCGCGCTTTTCTTATGCAAAAGAGGTCATCCCCTGAGGGGGATGGCCT
>JAJQDV010000040.1:20003-31271 GCA_021202015.1 Clostridiales bacterium
CTTTCGCATAAACGAGAATTTTTTTCAAAAAATGCTTGACAAACGGGCTCATAAGTCGTTTAAAATAAACACTCGAACCGCTCAAAGAAGCCAGTCGGTCGAGGATTATTCGTTCCATAGATGCAGAGAGGAGAAGAAATGCAAGACAAAATCATCACCATAAGCAGGGAATACGGCAGCGGCGGTCGCGACGTCGGACGGCGTGTGGCAGAAGCCCTGCATATCCCTTTTTACGACTCGGAAATCATACGTGAAACCATGAAAAAAACCGGTCTCCCGGAGGAAGTGATCCGGAGCGCCGAGCAACGTGTGACAAGCAGTTTTCTGTTCAATATCGCGATGGGCGTGGACGTCACGAGGAATTACATGCAGCAGATTCATGCAGCGGAAAAGGAAGTGATTCTTGAGAAAGTATCGGAAGGTCCCTGCGTTATCGTAGGCCGGTCTGCCAATTTTATTCTGCGGAACAGGGTGCCGGCTGTGCGGGCTTTTATTTACGCGGATATGGACAGCAGAATGAAGTATGCGGCGGAACACTACGGGATTGACGTCAAAGATGTACAGTCCGTGATTCTGCGATCGGACAACGAACGGAGCCTGTACAGCAAAAACTTTTATAATGAAGACTGGGGCGAGCGCACCAACTATGACATGATGCTCAATTCCGCCCTGCTCGGTATAGACGGCTGCGCGGATCAGATTATAACCGCATACAGAAGAGAAATGAAAGAATTGTAATATCGGAGGTTTATTAGAATGAATACAACAAAAATTCCGGCCCGCCTGACATTATCTGTCGTGGCGGCCTGTTTAGTATCTTTTTGCGGACTTTTGACGGAAACAGCGGTAAACGTCGCGTTCCCGACGATCATGTCGGACTTTCAGGTGACCACAAAGGCAGTTCAGTGGCTGACAACGGGAAATCTGCTGGTCGTTGCCATGATCACCCCGCTTTCCGCCTTTTTGCAGAAACGATTCAAACTGAAGAGCCTGTTTTGTTTCAGCACCATCTGTTTTCTGGCCGGAACAATCTGCGCGATATTTGCCCCGACCTTCCAGATCCTGCTGCTTGCCAGACTTATTCAGGGTGTCGGTACCGGTGTGGGTGTTCCGATCGCCTTTTGCATTATTCTGGAACAGATTCCCTTTGAAAAAACGGGAACCTATATGGGATTCGGCGCGCTCGTCTCCGCGGCTGCGCCTGCGCTCGGGCCAACCTACGGAGGCATTATCACCTCCGTGCTGGGGTGGAGATTTATTTTTGTAATTCTGATTCCGGTACTGATTTTCACTCTGGTTCTTGGGATTGTCACCATCCGGGAAATCCATGAACCGCAGAAGGCTCCGATCGATATGCCCGGAATTGCTCTGATCATGCTGACATTTTTCTGTCTGGTATTCGGATTCGCGAATATCGGCTCCATCGCGACCGCGCCGGTCACGGAGATTATCTTTTTTGCGGTGGGAATTGCCGCTTTGATTTTATTTGTGCGTCACTGCATGCGCAGCGATCATCCGCTGATACAGATCGATGTGTTCAAAAACATATCGTTTGACTGTCATCTGATCTGTTTTTTCCTGATTAACGCAATCATGCTGGGAGCAGCCTTTCTGCTTCCCAACTATTCCCAGGTTGTCCTGACGTGTACCTCCATGTTCGCCGGGCTGATGCTGCTCCCGGGCGCCGGATTAAACGCGATCACGGGGCCGTTCAGCGGCGCTGTTCTGGACAGGATCGGCGCGAAGCTTCCGATTATGACGGGCACGATATTGATGACCGCCGGAATTTTCCTGCTGATGCTCTTCGGGCACGCCCTGACGCCTGCCGTCATAATCGGATTTTATATCATTTTCGGTCTAGGCTGCGGCATTTCATTCGGCAATACCATGACGGTCGGCATGATGCGCCTCCCGATGGAGCAAAAACCGTACGGCAACACCGCGTTTAATACGCTGATGCAGTTTGCCGGGGCCGTCGGCACAAGCGTTTCGGCCGCGTGCGTCGCGTTTTCACAGAATTCCGCCGCCGATATATCTTATGAGGAAAAAACAGCGATCGGATCCACACACGGATTTATTTTTCTGTTTGCGCTGACGCTTTGCTGTCTTCTGCTGCAGACCGCAGGATTTATATCTTACGAGAAAAAAGGAAAAGCTTTTTCCGGATGATTTTCTGTCTTTGTCCCGGGTTCAGCAATAATATCGACAGGCAGATGTTTTTTTCTGCAATGACAGGATATGTCTGACTATAGAGTTATACTGAATACAAATGAATGATCAATCATGACCGGGAAGGGGAACAGGATGTTGAAGGAGATATATACCCGGCTGTATTCGGAAACCGAGCAGGGGAAGCAGTCGTGGAGTGAAGTGAGTGCCCGAACCGCAGACCTGCTCCGGCAGTGCGGCGGTGACGGTGTTGATGTGTGCAAACTTGAGGAGGCTCTTACGGCGGCAGGAGAAGCAGGGATGGAACAGGGATTTATACTGGGCGCACGTTTTATCATAGAGTTAATTACAGAGGCCATAATCTAGTGTGTCGTCCTCGAATTTTCATTATAGTACGGCTTGTGCTGCTTTCTCGCTTTTTCGGGCAAAAAAAACCCTCAGTGAATCTTTTCACCGAGGGTTTTCTTAGCAGGGCTACCAGGATTCGAACCTGGAAATGACGGAGTCAGAGTCCGTTGCCTTACCGTTTGGCGATAGCCCTTTATAAATCGGAGTGACAGGATTTGAACCTGCGACCTCCTGGTCCCTAACCAGACGCTCTAGCCAAACTGAGCCACACCCCGTTTCGGTGCCGTATTACGCACCTCTTACAGAAATTTACGATAGCGTCTGTCGGTCCGTGTCATGCAACTGATCAGGATCTTTACAGCTGCCATGTTACATCGTATTATCTGCAACAGCCTGTTTATATTATCATCTTATTTTCAAAAAGTCAAGATTATTTTTTGGCATTGTATTCACCGGTATTATCCTTCACTTTTCTGCATGGGGCGTCGAAAAGGTTTCGGAATGTTCTCCCTGTTTCAAACTTTACTTCCGGATAAAAATCGTTTACAATGTGGGCAGCTGTGAGGTTTCACAGGCAGCAAAGGAGGTTGAGAAGATGCAGGTGGATTTTTCAAAGATCAGATGTATCGCGTTTGATCTTGACGATACGATATTGAATGCCGGGAGAGAACTGTCCGAACGCACCGCGGACGTGCTTCGAAGAGCGGCTGAGAGCGGGATTGCGCTTGTCCCGGTGAGCGGTCGCCCTTTTGGGAGCTATCCGGCATGCATCCGGGAGCTGGATGGGATTTCCTGCGCGGTGACATCGAACGGAGCTGCGGTCTATGATATGCGTTCGGGCGAACGGATTCACCAGTGGCTGATGAAGCCCGCAGATGTCCGGGCGATCATGAGGAGCGTCGGGAATTATTTTCTGGAGGGGCAGATCACCTATGAGGCATTTGTGGACGGCGTTGCCTATGCGTCCGCTGATTATGTCGGGAATCCGGCCCGTTTCGGCGTTCCGCAGAGCGCGGTTCCCTATATTCAGCAGACGAGGCGGCCGAATCGGTTTATCATTGATTTTATTTTCGAGCACGCGAAGGAAATGGACAGTCTGGACATAGTTCTGAAGGAGCCGGGAATGTACCGTATGATAGAAAACACGATCCGGCGAAGCGTGGATCACATTCACATCACGTCCGCCGTGCCCTATCGCATGGAGATCTCCGACGGAGATTCCGGAAAGGCCGCGGGGCTGGCCTGGGTGCTGGACCGGCTTCAGATTCGCCCGGAGGAAACGATCGCGCTCGGCGACGGGGAAAATGACGCGGAGATGCTCGCTTTTGCCGGCTGCGGGGTTGCATTGAAAAACGCGGCGGAGGCCTGCCGGGATCGGGCGGATTACATTACGGAACGGATCGCTGACGAGGATGGAGCCGCGGAGTTTCTGGAGTCGCATCTTCTTTTGTAAACAGAGGAGCTGCAGCCGCATGGCGGTGACGATATCCGGGTCCCCGGTGACGTATCTTCTGCCGCAATAAAAACCGTGCATAAAATCTTCCTTTTTACATATGCTTTATAAACAGGGTAAAGGGGGAAATTGCGCATGAGTTCAAAGACGAGAATCGTCGTGCTTCATATGAAGGAAGTGGTATATACCGTCCTGTTTATTGTTCTGGGGATTGTGCTGGTCCTGCTGCTGGTTTTTATGTTCGGCCCGGGAGGAAAAAACAGATCCGGGGAAGAGTCTGCTGTTTACAATGCCGGCGTATATACGTCTTCTATACAGCTGGACGGCCAGACGCTGGATGTACAGGTGGTGGTCGACGAGGATCATATCAACTCGGTTTCCCTTGTGAATCTGGATGAGACAGTGGCGACCATGTATCCGCTCCTGCAGGATTCCATGGACAGCATCAGTCAGCAGATTTATGAAGATCAGTCGACGGAAAATATATCCTATACGGTGGAAAACCAGTATACGACAACGATTCTTCTGGATGCTGTGGAGGATGCCCTGGATATGGCCAGAATAACACCTGAGGATTAAATAAACGCCTGCCGAAATATGGTTTCGAAGTGATTCGGAACGGCCTGGATGCAAAAAGCTGCGGAATGAAATGATGTTCATTCCGCAGTCTGCGTATAAGAATTCTGAAAATCCGTGATGTAGTCTGCCGACTGTTCGCACGTACAATGCCGCTTACAGCCCGCTCAGATAATCTGTAATGCCGGTAGTGTTGACAGAAATCGTCTCGACTCCCTTGTTGGACTGGTAGGAGCTGTATCCGGAATAACCGATCCATACGACGATGGCGATGACGACAACGGCGCCGATAATCCGTCCGATTACCTGCCGCTGTTTTTGCTTTTTGATCTCCTGCTGCCGGTTCTTTTTATGTTCTTTATAACGGTCAACTTTTTCCTGACTCATAATGAAAAACTCCTTTATGAAAAGTGATTGGTAACTGTGAAGATACAGAACAGTTACTGAAATACAATATGAATCGAGTATAGCACAGGACTGCATATTCGTCAAATAAAAACAATACTTTTTGGTAACCACTTTATTTGCAGGAAAAATTGTGTTATCATAACAATCTGGACGGAAATTTTGCGATGCAACTGCTTGCGCATGAAGTTCCCACAGGGCAGACCTGTCGCAGGAGACACTTTATTTTATCTGATTTTTCGACATTTTTCGGGACGGTCGGAGGGATCGGAGACACGGAGGAGAGGATGAGCTACGCAGACAGAGTTTTTATTGATATGTGCAGGGACATTATTCAAAACGGCACCAGTACAGAGGGGGAGAAGGTCCGTCCGAAATGGGAGGATGGCAGTAGCGCTTACACGATCAAGCGCTTCGGTGTGGTAAATCGCTATGATCTCTCAGAGGAGTTTCCCGCGCTGACGCTTCGCCGCACGGCCATTAAGAGCTGTACGGATGAGATGCTTTGGATCTGGCAGAGAAAGTCCAACAATATCCACGACCTGAACAGCCATATCTGGGATGAGTGGGCGGATGCGGACGGCTCGATCGGAAAGGCCTACGGATACCAGATGGGGGTGAAGCATCGGTACCGGGAGGGCATGATGGATCAGGTAGACCGCGTGATCTACGATCTGAAAAATAACCCGTACAGCCGCAGGATCATGACGAATATCTACGTCCATCAGGATCTGCATGAGATGAATCTGTATCCCTGCGCTTACAGCATGACGTTCAATGTCACGAAAAAGCCGGACGACGACAGGCTGACGCTGAACGCGATCCTGAATCAGCGGTCGCAGGATGTGCTGACTGCCAATAACTGGAACGTATGCCAGTATGCCGTACTCCTGCATATGATGGCTCAGGTCTGCGGCATGCGGGCCGGCGAGCTCGTCCATGTCATTGCCGACGCTCATATATACGACCGCCACATCCCGCTGGTGCAGGAACTGATCGCGCGGGAGTCTCATCCGGCTCCTACGTTCTGGCTGAATCCGGATGTGAAGGATTTTTATGAATTTACGCGCGATGACGTGAAGCTTATCAATTATGAGACCGGCCCTCAGATTACAGACATCCCCGTGGCCGTCTGAATAAGGAGGAATTATGAATCTGATCGCTGCCGTAGACCGAAACTGGGCCATCGGCCTGAAAAACAGGCTTCTGGTGCAGATCCCTGCCGATATGAAGTTTTTCCGTGAGACGACGACGGGAAAGGTCGTTGTGATGGGCCGTAAGACCCTGGAGAGCTTTCCGAATCAGCGGCCTCTGCCGAATCGGGTAAACCTTGTCCTGACACGGGATCCGTCCTATGCGGTAAAGGGTGCGGTCGTTGTTCACACTATGGATGAGCTTCATGAGGAGCTTGAGAAATATCCTTCCGGGGATATTTATGTGATCGGCGGCGAGAGCATTTACCGCCAGCTGATCGATGAGTGCGATGTGGCCCACATTACGAAGATCAACTATGCCTACGAGGCGGATGCTTATTTTCCGAATCTGGACGAGCGGCCGGAATGGCGGATCACGGCGGACAGTGAGGAACAGACGTATTTTGATCTGGAATACTTTTTTTATAAATACGAGAAACGATAAAAGGATGCTCCGCTTGCGTGTATACGCACAGAGCAGGAGGGCATGATGAGCAACTTTTTATTCAGCGTGAATGTGACCATCCCGATTTTCCTGGTGATGGTCGTCGGTTATTTTCTGCGACGAATCGGCATACTCAATGACAATTTTGTGACGGTGGCGAACAAGTTTAATTTTACCGTCACACTGCCGGTCCTTTTGTATAAGGATCTGGCCAGCGTAGATATCCTGGAGGTTTTCGACTGGAAATACGTTCTGTTCTGCGCACTTGCAACTTCCGCCGGTTTCTGGGGCTCCTGGGCGATCGCGAAGCTGACGCTGAAGGATCGTTCTCTGCGGGGCGCGTTTACACAGGCGGCCTTCCGCAGCAGCGCTGCCGTGATGGGGCTGGCCTTTATACAGAATATTTACGGAGAATCCGCAATGGGATCGCTTATGATCATCGGCGCCGTCCCGTTGTATAACATATATTCAGTGATCGTTCTGACCTTCGAGGGGGATTATCCGGAGGGAGAGCGGGATACCGGCAGGATAAAAAAGGCCGGTATCAATATCCTGAAAAACCCGATCATTATCGCCATTGTTATCGGTATGATCGTGGCTCTGCTGGGCAATCCGATGCCTGAGCTGGTCAACTCCACCGTTGAGAACATCGCCAAGATGGCAACCCCACTGGCGCTGATCGGACTCGGTGCGGGTTTTGAGGGAAGGAAGGCGCTGAAAAAGATCAAACCGACGCTGGGCGCGTCTTTTATCAAGCTGATCGCCCAGGCGGCAATCTTCATACCGATTGCGGCGCATCTCGGATTTACCGGAGAAAAGATGGTCGCACTCGCAGTCATGCTGGCAGGCCCGGCGACCCCGAGCTGTTATATCATGGCCAAAAACATGCACAACGATGGTGTGCTTACGGCGAGCATCGTTGTGGCGACGACGCTCCTCGCGTCCGTCACGCTGACCGCGTGGATCTTTATCCTGAGAACGGTTGGATGGATCTGACAGGGCGTATTGCAGATTGTCCATGGAAATATCGCTCATGGACATATGAACATTCAGGCATTCAGTGAGATTGCAGAACCCGTTCAAAAAACGTCGCTCAGCCTTAAAAATGCTTCATAAGTAGACGCTGTTTGCGTCTGTGTTGAAACATTTTTGAGGCGTCCGATAATCAATGCGGGTTCTGCAATCGGAGTAAATGTTACAAAAGGAGTAAATTTCATGGAAATTTCAGGAGCCAAATTATTTCTGCGCGCCCTGGAGGCGGAGGGCGTGGATAAGATTTTTGTATATCCCGGCGGTACGGTGACCGACCTTTTTGACGAGCTGTACCGGAACAGCGATATCGACATGGTGCTGCCGCGCCACGAGCAGGCGCTGGTTCATGAGGCGGAGGGGTATGCCCGGGAGACCGGAAAGACGGGCGTCTGCCTGGTCACGAGCGGACCCGGCGCTACGAATACGGTGACGGCCATTGCGGACGCGTTTTACGACAGTGTCCCGATCGTGGTATTTACCGGCCAGGTCGCCCTGGGACTGATCGGAAACGAGGCGTTCCAGGAGGTGGATATTGTCGGCATCACGAGACATATCACAAAATACAGCGTGACGGTCCGTGACAGGAAGGAGCTCGGGCGGATCTTAAAAATGGCCTTCCATATCGCGTCGACCGGGAAACCCGGGCCGGTGCTGATCGATCTTCCGAAGGACATTCAGACGGCCAACGGTCCGGCGGAGTATCCGGAGAGCGTGGAGATTCGAGGCTATAAACTGAACGAGGGCGTTCATGTCGGACAGCTCCGCAAGGCGACAAAGCTGCTGAAGAGCGCCGGTCGGCCAATCATTCTCGCCGGCGGCGGCGTGAATCTCGCGGGGGCGAACGGGGAGCTTGCCCGGCTTGCCGAGCTGACGCATATCCCTGTCATCACCACGGTAATGGGAAAGGGAGCGCTCCCCTCGGATCATCCGTATTACATCGGCTGCAGCGGCCTGCACGGAAAGTACGCGGCGAATATCGCGATCAGCCAGTGCAACCTGCTGTTTTCCATCGGTACGCGCTTCAATGACCGTGTGACGGGCGATCTGACGGAGTTCGCGCCGAAGGCGAAGATCATCCATCTGGATATCGATGCCGCGGCGATCTCCCGGAATGTGGTCGTGGATGTTCCCATTGTGGCGGACGCGAAGGTGGCGCTCACGCAGATGGCGGACTGGATCGAGTCGGAGTGGAAGGGACCTAAGGACACGTCCGACTGGATGAAGCAGATCCGAAAGTGGGATCAGGAAAACCCGCTTGAGATGCGCAGGAACAGGGGCATGACGCCGCAGATGATCATGGAGGGCCTGAACGAGGTGTATCCGGATGAGGCGACCTTCGTGACAGACGTCGGACAGCATCAGATGTGGGCAACCCAGTTTCTGAAGATGGATCCGAAAAAGAAGATGATCATTTCCGGCGGCCTCGGCACGATGGGCTTTGGCTTCCCGGCTGCGCTCGGCGCGAAGATCGGCCATCCGGACCGGCCGGTGGTCTGCATCACCGGGGACGGCGGTTTCCAGATGAATATGCAGGAGATGGCGACGGCCATTATTCAGGGGGCTCCGGTCACCATCTGCCTTCTGAACAATTATTATCTCGGCATGGTGCGTCAGATGCAGCAGCTTTTCTACGGCAAGCGTTATTCGGCTACCTGTCTGCGCCGGAGGAAGGACTGCCCGGCGCATTGCAAGGGACCGAACGAGGGCTGTCCTCCTTATGTGCCGGACTTTATCAAATGGGCAGAGAGCTACGGCGCCCATGGCATCCGTGTGGAGAAGGAGGGGGATATCGTACCGGCGCTTCTCGCGGCAAAGGGAAATACGGACGCACCGACGCTGATCGAGTTTATGATCGCCACGGAGGAACTGGTTCTTCCGATGGTGCCGGGCGGAAAACCGATGAGTACGATGATACTGAACGGGTCCATTCGATAGGAGGAGATGAGATGATGAAAGACAGATGGATCGCCCTCTACGTGGAGAACGACGTGGGCGTTCTGGCCAAGATCTCCGGTCTCTTTGCCGGAAAGGCTTATAACTTAAACAGCCTCACCGTGGGTACTACCGAGAATGAGGATGTTTCCCGGATGACGATTGCCAGCACCTGTGACGACCTGACCTTTGAACAGATCAAAAAACAGCTGAACCGCATGGTGGAGGTCATCAAGGTTATGGATCTGACGGATACGCCGATCCATATGAAGGAGGTCATGTTCGCGAAGGTGAAAAAGTGCAGCGAGGCAGACAAGGCGGAGGTGTTCCGCATCGCGGATGTGTTTTCCGTGCAGGTGGCGGATATCGGGACGGACAGCGTACTGCTCGAGTGTATGCTGACTGAGCGCAGGAACAACGAACTGATTCGTCTGTTGAAGTCCCGGTTTGCGGCGGTGGAGATCGTTCGCGGCGGCGGAGTCGCGATTGAGTCCATCAGTACCTCCTGCAGATAGGCAGCCGTCAGTTTACAGATTGGCGGAAGGTTTGTAAAACAGGTTTCATATTTTATTTTCTGATAGATAATATCAAATGAAGAAAGAAGGGCATCAGAATGGAAAAGAAGAACATTGACTGGGCAAATCTGGATTTTTCGTATCATGAGACGGACATGCGTTTTGTCTCCCTCTATAAGGATGGAAAGTGGGATGAGGGAACGCTCACGCCCGATCCCAATATCGTCTTGAATGAGTGCGCGGGCGTATTTCAGTATGCGCAGACCGTGTTTGAGGGATTGAAGGCTTATGAGACCGTGGATGGGAAAACGGTCCTCTTCCGTCCGGATCTGAACGCGAGCCGTCTGGCGGATTCCGCCCGCAGGCTGGAGATGCCGGTTTACCCGGAGGAAAAGTTTGTGGAGGCGGTGAAGACTGTAGTAAAAGCGAATATCGCTTACGTACCGCCTTACGGAACGGGAGCGACTCTTTACATCCGCCCTTACGAGTTCGGCAGCAATGCGGTGATCGGCGTAAAGCCGGCGGACGAGTATATGTTCCGTATCCTGACAACGCCGGTGGGACCTTATTTCAAGGGCGGAGTGAAGCCTCTGTACATCAAGATATCTGATCTTGACCGGGCCGCGCCGCGCGGCACCGGAAATATCAAGGCCGGGCTGAATTACGCCATGAGTCTCCATGCTATCGTGCAGGCGCATGAGGAGGGATTTGCGGAGAATATGTATCTCGACCCCGCGACCAGGACGAAGGTCGAGGAGACCGGCGGCGCGAACTTCCTGTTTGTCACAAAGGATGGCAGACTGGTGACGCCGAAGTCCGACAGCATCCTCCCTTCCATCACCAGGCGTTCCCTGATGTATGTGGCGGAGCATTATCTCGGCATGGAAGTGGAGCAGAGAGAGGTTTATAAGGATGAGCTTCCGGAGTTTAAAGAGATCGGCCTCTGCGGCACGGCGGCTGTCATTTCTCCGGTCGGAAAGATCTTTGACCACGGCACGGACATCTGTGTGCCCAGCGGGATGAACGAGATGGGACCGGTTCTGGCGAAGCTGCGCGGGACGCTGGTGGATATCCAGGACGGGAAGCTTGAAGCGCCGGAGGGATGGATTCAGATCGTGGAGTAGAAGAACGAGGAGCTTTAAAAGAGGATGGAGGACAGTGCTGCGCTGTTCTCCGTCCTCTTTTATGCGCAGGGGCGCG
>JAJQDV010000014.1 GCA_021202015.1 Clostridiales bacterium
ATATTTATGAAAGGTTTTCTGAATCATGAATAAGATTGCTGAATTTATCAAAACGAACAGAAAGGCAGCCGGACTTACGCAGGAGGAATTTGCCATGCGGTCCGGTCTGGGACTGCGTTTTGTCCGTGAACTGGAACAGGGCAAAGACACGGTGCGGATGGACAAGGTAAATGTCGCGTTGGGGATGTTTGATATGGAGGCGGTACCGGGAAGAAAGGATCATAACTGATGGAAACATTTCGAACAGCATATGTCTATGTGAGAAACATTTTCGCAGGTGAGCTTCGTGAGACAGACGAAGGATATGTTTTTGCCTATGAGAAAGAATATTTGCGGAGAGAAGATGTCGGTGCTGTATCCCTCTCACTTCCGCTACGCGAAGAGAATTACGAATCGAGAGTGTTATTCCCTTTTTTTGACGGCCTGATCCCGGAGGGATGGCTTCTTGATGTTGTCAGCCGTAATTGGAAAGTAGATGCAAAGGATCGTTTTGGATTGCTTTTGGTTGCGTGCAAGGATGCAATCGGAAATGTAAGTATCAGGGAGGAAAGAGAATGAATTGTCTTTGCTGCGGGAAGCCGCTTCATTCAGAGCAGGGTGGAACCGGCTGGCATCAGACCTGTATTCGCCGATTTTTCAAAACGGCGAACCTTCCGGAACTGGATATGGATGAACATACGCTGGAACTGCTCGCGATTGAGAGTACGAATAAAGGGTATACCGTTCCCGGCGTGCAGAAAAAACTGTCGCTGCATTTTTTTTCTGATGGGAAGAATCCGCGCCTGACGCTGTTGAATTATCCTGCCGGATATATTCTGAAACCGCAGGTGGAGGAGTTTGAGGCACTGCCGGAGGCGGAGCAGCTGGTGATGTGTATGGCGGACAGAGCCGGCATTTCTACGGTTCCTCATGCGCTGATCCGCGGGGATGATCAGTTTGCCTATATTACCCGCAGGATTGACCGCGAAGCAACGGACGGGGAAATGAAAATGTTTGCCATGGAGGATTTTTGTCAGCTGGATCTGCGTCTGACACAGGATAAGTACAGGGGATCCTATGAGCGTTGCGCAAGAGTGATTCATCGTTATTCATCCCGCAGCGGATTGGATATGACGGAGCTGTTTATGCGCCTTGTATTTTCCTTTGCAGTGGGAAATTCGGATATGCATCTGAAGAATTTCTCTCTCATAGAGACAGAGGAGAACAGCGGACGGTATCAGCTTTCACCCGCCTATGACCTGCTTCCGGTGAACGTGATCATGCCGGAGGATCAGGATCAGTTCGCACTTACCATGAATGGAAAAAAACGAAATCTGCGCCGGAAGGATTTTCTGGTTTTTGTGCAGAAGTGCGGAATTCCTCAGGTGTCAGCGGAGAAAATGATGGCAAAGATTCTGTCCATGGCGGGTGAGTTTGAAAAAATGTGCAGAGAGTCATTGTTGCCGCCGCATTTGAAAGATCGGTTTGTGAATCTGATGGAAGAACGGTTTCGTATTTTGAGAGAAATCGAGTAGGAGGCGGTTTGTATGAATGAAATGCAGGGTCAGACAGGGAGAAGTCCATTCTCCCTGTCTGTTCTGCTGATGATATCAGCAATCGTCCGCTTTTGCGTCAAACTCCGGATTGAACGCGTAGAAGTTCTTTTCGTTCAGCTTATCCGTCACGATGCGAAGCCCCTCGCCGAACCGCTGGAAGTGGACGACCTCCCGCTGCCGCAGGAAGCGGATCGGATCGCAGACCTCCGGGTCTTTGACGAGACGGAGGATGTTGTCATACGTCGTACGGGCCTTTTGTTCTGCCGCCATATCCTCAAACAGATCGGTGATGGCGTCTCCCTTGGACTGGTACTCGCAGGCATTCTGTGGGATGCCCGCCGCAGCGGTTGGCCACAGTCCGAGCGTGTGATCCACATAGTAGGTGTCAAAACCGCTCTTTTTGATCTCCTCCGGCGTCAGATCCTGCGTCAGCTGTTTGACGATGGCGCAGATCATCTCCATATGAGCCAGCTCCTCGGTGCCGATATCCGTGAGAAGACCGGCCACCTCGCGGTACGGCATGGAATACCGTTGCGAGAGATAACGCATGGAGGCGGACATCTCGCCGTCCGGACCGCCGAACTGTGAGATGATAACTTTCGCGATCTCCGGATCTGTTTTCGTGATATTTACCGGGTATTGTAATCTTCGTTCATAATTCCACATATATCAGTCAAACCCCCTTTCCCACGGCCATTTCTGTACGGCCCATTTCCACACGTTTTCATCCTCGCCGCAGAACTGAGTCAGAGGACCGTATTTGCTTTCATACTCGGCGGAGATTTTTTTGTACATATGGTTCATCTGATGATAGTAATCCAGTGCATCCGGGTCTTCGGGATGCGTATCCAGAAACAGTGTGATATCGCTTAAAGCGAATCCGAAACGGTTTACGGCCTGAAACAGGCTCCTTTTTTCGTTTTCACAGGGCATACTCATGAACAGCTTCCTCCCTTCCCGGTAAATGGTTTATCTAATTCGGGGAAAATGGTTCCGACCTCTATGGCCTTTTCCAGATCATAGGTGTGCTCGAAATGCTGCCAGGGAACATAGGCCATGGCGATCGGCGGATGTCCCGTAAAATCGGTCATCCCGGTCATCCCGTACGGCTGTTTGGCGGCGTATCCGCGGCTGTTCCCGCGCGTCAGTTCGGCAGCATACCCCCGCCCGTTTTCGGACGGACGGTTCACGGAACCGCGCATTCCGTTGTCTGCAGGCATATTTCTGTAATTTCGTGTATTGCAGCTCAAAGTTTTTTCCTTTCACATGAATTTAATGTACTATATGACGTCTGCCTGAAAAGGGTTACTTTTCTTATTTTGTATGAAAAAGAATGCGCCTTGTCGCATTCTCGCGCCGAGCGCGATCGCTTTTAGCGACATAATTCCATACGCGTGACGCATTGGCTCACTTTAAGTAAGATAAAAAATCAGGTCTTGACCATGCCCGGAAAAGAGACTAAACTATTAATCATGAAAGTCGATCGATCACAGGAAAGCGCAATCTGCCACAGGGACGGCCCGGCCATGATTCTCGCAGGCCCGGGTTCCGGTAAGACTACCGTTATTACAAGAAGAGTGGAATACATGATCCGGACGCATCAGATCCGTCCGGAGGATATTCTCGTTATCACATTTTCCAGGGCGGCCGCCGCGGAGATGAAGGAGCGGTTCAAAAGGCTGATGGACGGGCAGAACGTGCCGGTTACCTTCGGCACCTTTCATGCCGTTTATTTTCATATTCTGAAGTGCGCCTACGGCTACACCGCGAACAATATCGTAAAGGAGGAGCAGAGGACGCGGTTTGTCCGGGAATATATCCGTCGGCTGCGGCTGGAATATGATGATGAGGCGGATTTTATCCGGGGAATCCTCGGGGAGATCGGGCTCATCAAAAATACCGGCATGGATCCGGAGCATTATTACTCCATGAGCTGCGGGGAGGAGGTGTTCCGGAAGATTTATCATGCCTATCAGGAATTCCTTGTCCGGAACCGGTTCCTGGATTTTGACGACATGCTGGTCTGTACAAAGGAACTTTTTGAGAACAGGCCGGATATCCTGTCGTCCTGGCAGAACCGGTTTCCGTATATCCTGATCGACGAGTTTCAGGATATTAATCAGATTCAGTATGAGATCGTCCGGATGCTGGCGCTGCCGGAAAACAATCTGTTCATCGTCGGCGACGACGACCAGTCCATCTATCGTTTCCGCGGCGCGAAGCCGGAGATTATGCTGAACTTTGAAAAAGACTATCCGGATACGAAAAGGATTCTGCTGGACACGAATTACCGTTCCGGGAGCGGGATCGTACTGCAGGCCGGGAATCTGATCGCTCATAACCGCACAAGGTTTTCCAAAAACATCCGGGCCAACGCGAAGACCGGCATCCTCCCTGTAATACAGTCTTTTTCAAGTCAGAGCAAACAGAATCTCTTTGTGATCCGCACGATACGGGAACTGAACCGGCAGGGGATTCCCCTTGAGGAGATGGCGGTCCTGTTTCGCACGAACGCGCAGCCGGGGCTGCTGATCCGGCAGCTCATGGAATACAATCTGCCGTTTCTCTCGAAGGAGCACATTCCGAACATCTATGATCACTGGATCGTGAAGGATCTGATGACTTATATCATGCTTGCCGGGGGAGATCGCAGCCGCGCCTCGTTCATAAAGATCATGAACCGGCCGAAGCGTTATCTGTCCCGGGAGAGCCTTCCCTTTGAGCCGGTGACCTTTGACGCATGGAAAGATTTTTACAGGACGCAGGGCTGGATGGTACAGCGTCTGGAGAAGTTGCGAATGGATCTGGATGTGATTTCCGGGATGCGGCCCTATTCCGCGGTCAATTATATCCGCCGGGCAGTCGCCTATGAGGATTATCTGACAGAGTTTGCCTCGCTTCGCAGGATCCCGAAGGAGGATCTGACGGATGTGCTGGATGAGATTCAGGAGGGGGCGAAGGGATTTGATACTTTTGAGGCGTGGTTTTCCCATATGGAGGAAGTGCGCAGAGACTGGAAGGAGCAGTTTCAGGAGAAGAAGGCGCCGGATCACGCGATTCGCCTGAGTACGCTGCACGCGTCGAAGGGACTGGAGTTTGACACCGTATTTATCATGGATGTAAACGAGGGAATCATTCCATATAAAAAGGCGGTGCTGGAACAGGAACTGGAGGAGGAGAGGCGGATGTTCTATGTCGGCATGACCCGGGCGAAGAACAGACTGTACCTGCTTCACTCCGGCCGGATACATAATAAGGAAATGCCGCCGTCCCGATTTCTGGAAGAATGCGTATAAATCAGATGGGAACTCTACATCTCGTCGAACAGCTCCTCATCCAGAAGCTCGTCAAAAGCGTCGATCACGATCTCAAACTCCTCGTCGGACTCGATGTTCCCGACGGAGGGATTCCCGTCGGCGTCCTCGAAATGGCGGTAAAAATATACATCTTCGCTCCCGTCCACGGGGCACACCGCGATATAATCGCGTCCTCCCGCCTCGAATATTTTTAAAATCTGAAAGGTCTCCGTGCCGCCCTCGTCAAGTTCCACGGTCAGGAACATCTCCTGCGGATCCAGGATATCTTTGTCTGTGACAGAATTTTTCTTTTTGCTCATGATAAAATCTCCTCTGAGAAACTGTCTTTCGTTTTTTATTCATTATAACGATACGCAGCGGTTTACACAACAATATTTTTTCTAAAGTTGGTATTGACGTGTCATTTGAAATACATTATACTTTGGGTGTCAAAATAATTTGACCGACGATAAAAAAGAAAATAAGGAGACGTATCATGTTTGAGAAATTAAAGGAAATGATTGCTGAGCAGCTGAGCATCGATGAGGACGGGATTGCGCTGGAGACGAGATTCAAGGAAGATCTTGACGCGGATTCGCTGGATCTGTTTGAACTGGTGATGGCTCTTGAGGAGGAGTATGACATTGAGATCCCTTCGGAGGAGCTGGAGTCTCTTACAACGGTTGGCTCGATCGTTGATTATCTGAAAGAGCACGGCGTAGAAGACTGATAGATTGGTGAACAGTATGAAGACAAGAATTACAGAGCTTTGCGGGATTGAATATCCGATCATCCAGGGAGGCATGGCCTGGGCCGCGGATCATCATCTGGCCTCCGCTGTTTCCAACGCGGGCGGACTCGGACTGATCGGGGCGGCGAGCGCTCCGGAGGATGTGATCCGTCAGCAGATCCGCGAGGCGAAGCAGATGACGGATAAGCCCTTCGGCGTCAATGTGATGCTGATGAGCCCCTATGCGGATGATGTCGCCAGAGTTGTCGTGGAGGAGGGCGTGAAGGTTGTCACGACCGGAGCCGGCAACCCGGGCAAGTATTTAAAGATGTGGCAGGATGCGGGCATTAAGGTCATCCCTGTCTGTGCGAGCGTCGCGCTCGCACGCATGATGGAAAAGGCAGGCGTGGACGCGGTGATCGCGGAGGGGACGGAGTCCGGCGGACATATCGGTTACGCCACGACGATGACGCTCGTTCCGCAGGTTGCGGACGCCGTCAGTATCCCGGTGATCGCCGCGGGCGGCATCGGCGACGGCAGAGGCATGGCGGCCGCTTTCATGCTCGGCGCGGAGGCGGTACAGATGGGTACGCGCTTCTGTGTGGCGAATGAATGCATCACACATCAGAATTACAAGGACCGGATCATTAAGGCAAAGGACATCGATTCCGAGGTGACAGGCCTGACGCACGGACACCCGGTTCGCTGCCTTCGCAATGCCATGACAAAGGAATACTTACGGATGGAGCGGGAAGGCGTTCCGTTCGAGGAGATGGAGAAGCTGACGCTCGGTTCCCTGCGCAGCGCGGTCGTCGACGGTGATGTGAAGAACGGCACCGTGATGGCGGGACAGATCGCGGGTCTGATCAAAAAGCAGCAGTCCTGCCGGGAGATTATTGACGAGATCATGGAGGAGTTTACTGCGAAAGTGTCGTGAACAGACAGGCAGAACCACAGTCCGGCGAATTGAGGAGATAATTATATATGAAAAAGGCAGCGTTTATTTTCCCGGGTCAGGGGTCACAGTACGTCGGCATGGGAAAGGACTTCTACGATCAGTTTGCCTGTTCGAGAGAAATGATTGATCTGGCCGAAAAAGTAAGCGGTCTGGATATGAAGGCTCTCCTTTTTGAAGAAAATGACAAAATCAATATCACGAAATACACGCAGATTGCAATGCTCGCCGATGAGCTTGCAATTTTGCGCGCGGTGGAGGAGAGAGGATTTCGTTCTTCGGTGAACGCGGGCCTGAGCCTCGGTGAGTACGCGGCTCTGGTGGCGTCCGGCGTGATGTCGGCGGAGGATGCGTTCCGCGTCATTGTAAAACGCGGCGCTTATATGCAGGAGGCTGTCCCGACGGGAGGGGCCATGACGGCCGTGATGGGCATGGACAATGCCGTGATCGAGCGGATTTGTGCCGAGACCGACGGGATTGTTTCTGTCGCCAACTACAACTGTCCGGGCCAGACCGTGATCACCGGTGAGGAGAACGCGGTAGCCGCGGCCGCGGCCGCGCTGAAGGAGGCCGGCGCGAAGCGCTGTGTTCCGCTGAATGTCAGCGGACCGTTCCATTCTGACATGCTGCGGGAGGCCGGTGAGAAGCTCGCCGCCGTACTGGCGGGCGTTGAGATCCGCGATATCGAGACGCCTTATATCACGAATGTCACGGCGGACTATGTGACGGATAAGGATCAGGTGCGGGGTCTGCTCGAGAGGCAGATTTCGTCTTCCGTGCGCTGGCAGCAGAGCGTGGAACGCATGATCGCGGACGGCGTGGAGGTTTTTATTGAAATCGGACCCAAAAAATCCCTGACAGGATTTTTAAAGAAAATAGATAAGTCCGTTCCGGCGTATCATGTGGATACCGTGTCCGATATGGACGCGCTCTGCGAAACGCTTGGGATGACAGAATGATCAGGAGGTGTTTATGGGAAATTTACTGGAAAACAAAATTGCTCTGGTGACCGGCGCGAGTACCGGTATCGGCAGACAGATTGCCCTGACCCTTGCAGGTGAGGGCGCTTATGTAGTTGTGAATTATGTCGGCCCGGTTGAGGCTGCGAATGAGGTGATCGACACGATCACCGTGAACGGCGGACAGGCGGAGGCCTATGAGTGCTGGGTGAATGATTTCGCTGCGGTGGAGGAGATGATCAAGGCTCTGGTGAAGAAGCTGGGACGTATCGATATCCTTGTGAACAATGCCGGGATCACGAGAGACGATCTTCTGATGAAGATGTCCGAGGAGGCGTTTGACGCCGTGATCGATACGAATTTAAAGGGCAGCTTTAATACCATGCGCCATATCGCGCGCCCGATGC
Source organism: Clostridiales bacterium (assembly GCA_021202015.1). Classification (GTDB taxonomy): domain Bacteria; phylum Bacillota; class Clostridia; order Lachnospirales; family Lachnospiraceae; genus Eubacterium_I. The sequence goes on from JAJQDV010000014.1 coordinate 7,883, forward strand.
TGAAGCAGAAGGGCGGCTCGATCATCAATATCTCATCCGTTTCCGGCATGATCGGGAATCCGGGTCAGATGAACTACTGTGCGTCGAAAGCCGGTGTGATCGGCATGACGAAGTCCATGGCCCGTGAGCTTGCCAGCAGAGGCATCCGCGTGAACGCGGTGGCTCCCGGTTTTATCGATACTGCCATGACGAAGAAAATGACAGACGCCGCGAAGGAAGCCGGTATTGCCCAGGTGCCGCTCGGCCGGATGGGAAGTCCGCAGGATATCGCGAATGCGGTGACGTTCCTGGCATCCGACAAGGCGTCTTATATTACGGGGCATGTGATCTGCGTAGACGGCGGAATGGCCATGTGACGAATAAGGTGTTTTCTATCGACTTTATTCGGAGATGCTGCATGGACGGCATAATAATTAAGGAGATTATATATGAAGCGTGTTGTTGTAACGGGTATGGGTGCGATCACCCCCATCGGTCTGACTGTGGATGAATATTGGGAAAGCCTGAAAGCCGGCAGGATCGGCTTCGGCGAGATTACCTGTTTTGATCCCGCAGATTATAAAGTAAAAGTGGCTGCACAGGTGAAGGATTTTGATCCGTTGAATTACATGGATCGAAAGGCTGCAAAGCGCATGGAGGCTTTTGCTCAGTATGCCGTTGCGGCGACACATGAGGCATTTCGGCAGTCCGGTCTGGACATGGAGAAAGAGGATCCTTACCGCGTCGGCTGTTATGTCGGCTCCGGCGTCGGTTCTCTGCAGTCCATCGAGAGAGAGTATAAGAAACTCCTGGACAAGGGACCCTCCAGAGTCAATCTGCTGCTGGTTCCCCAGATGATCACAAATATGGCGGCCGGAAATATTACGATCCAGTTCGGTATAAAGGGCAAGAGCATCAATATCGCGACGGCCTGCGCGACCGGTACGCATAATATCGGAGAGGCGTTTCACGCCATTCAGCACGGCGAGTGCGATGTGATCGTCGCCGGCGGTACGGAGAATGCGATCACGCCGATCAGCATTGCCGGATTTACGTCCCTGACGGCGCTGTCCACCAGGAATGACCCGGAGAGATGTTCGATTCCCTTTGATAAGGACAGGGACGGTTTTGTGATCGGCGACGGCGCGGGCATTGTGATCCTGGAGGAACTGGAGCACGCGGAGGCGCGCGGGGCGAAGATCCTCGCGGAGGTCGTCGGCTACGGCGCGACCAGCGACGCCTATCACATCACCTCCCCGGCGGAGGACGGCAAGGGCGCGGAGAATGCGATGCTGTTCGCGCTTCGTGACGCGGGCGTCTCCCCGGAGGAGATTCCCTACATCAATGCCCACGGCACGAGCACGCATCACAATGACCTGTTTGAGACCCGCGCGATCAAGAGTGCGTTCGGGGATCACGCCTATGATATGAAGATCAATTCAACAAAGTCCATGATCGGACACCTGCTGGGCGCGGCGGGCGCGGTAGAGTTTATCGCCTGTGTGCTTCAGATGAACCACGGTTATATCCATCAGACGGTCGGGCTGACCCAACCGGACGAGGAGCTGGATCTGGATTATGTACAGGGGCACGGCGTGGAGGCTGAGATTGAGTACGCGCTGTCAAATTCCCTTGCGTTCGGCGGTCATAACGCCAGTCTTCTTATTAAAAAATATCACGGGTAACGCCGCGGAGAAGTGCCCGTCAGGTGTCATCATATGAGGGAATGAGCGCCCTGCACTCACCATCATGTGATCGAAGGGAGGAAGAATATATGGAAATGAAGCAGATCCTTGAATTAATGAAGGTGGTCTCCGAAAATAATCTGGAGTTCACCTATGAGGAGAGTGCTCTGAAGCTGTCGATTCGAAAGCTTCCCGAAAAAAGTGAACAGGCTCCGGTCATTGTCAGCGGCGTACCGCCTCAGACGGTACCGGCCGCCGTGTCTGTTGTGAATGCTGATCCGGCACAGGCTGCCGCATCGGCGGCTGCCCCGGATCCGTCTTCAGATCAGGAGGAGCTGACCGGTCAGATTGTGAAAAGCCCTCTGGTCGGCACTTTTTATGAGGCGGCTTCTCCGGATGCCGATCCCTTTGTACAGGTCGGTGATACCGTGAAAAAGGGACAGGTGCTCGGCATCATTGAAGCGATGAAGCTGATGAATGAGATCGAGTCCGATTACAGCGGAACGGTTAAGAAGATTCTTGTCAGTAACGGAGATCTGATCGAGTTTGATCAGCCTCTTTTTGTGATAGAGTAGGAGGTTTTTATGTCAGTATTGTCAACTCAGGAAATCATGGAGATCATCCCGCACCGTCAGCCGATGCTTCTGATCGATACGATCGAGGAGCTGGAGCCCGGCGTGCGCGCGGTCGGCAGGAAATGTGTTTCCTATAACGAGCCATATTTTGCGGGGCATTTTCCGGGAGAGCCGGTGATGCCGGGCGCTCTTATTGTGGAGGCTCTGGCGCAGGTCGGCGCGGTAGCGGTTCTTTCCTGCGAGGATTTCAAGGGGAAAACCGCCTATTTCGGCGCGATCAATTCCGCGAAGTTTAAAAAGAAAGTGGTTCCGGGCGATGTCCTGCTCCTGGAGACAGAGATGATCAAACAGAAAGGACCGATCGGCATTGCGAAGGCAAAAGCCACGGTTGACGGAAAAGCAGCCGTTTTGGCAGAGCTCACCTTTGCGATCGGATAGAGAGAGCAGATATGTTTCAGAAAATATTGATCGCGAACAGGGGGGAGATCGCGGTGCGCATTATCCGGGCGTGCCGGGAGCTGGGAATCCTCTCTGTAGCTGTTTATTCTACAGCGGATAAGGACGCTCTCCATACCATGCTTGCGGATGAGGCGATCTGTATCGGCAAAGCGGCGCCGGCGGAAAGCTATCTGAATATGGAGCGTATTTTGAGCGCAGCCATCGCTTCCAAGGCGGACGCCATCCATCCGGGATTTGGATTTCTGTCGGAGAACGCGAAGTTTGCGCAGATGTGCAGACAGTGCAACATCGTTTTCATCGGGCCAGGCGCGGATGTGATTTCGAAAATGGGAAATAAGCAGGAGGCCCGCAATACGATGATGGAGGCGAAGGTGCCGGTGGTTCCCGGCACACAGGAGCCTGTTTATAATGCTGAGTACGGTCTGGCTCTGGCGAAGGAGATCGGATTTCCCGTCATGATCAAGGCGGCCAGCGGCGGCGGCGGGAAGGGAATGCGTATTTCCGGATCCGCCGAAGATTTTACGGAGAATTTCGAGGTCGCTCAGGCAGAGTCGGTCAACGGATTCTCGGATAATACGATGTATATCGAGAAATATATCGAGAATCCCCGTCATATAGAGTTTCAGATCCTTGCAGACCGGTATGGGAACGTAGTCTCCCTGGGAGAGCGTGACTGTTCGATCCAGAGACACCACCAGAAGATGATCGAGGAATCTCCCTCGGCGGCGCTGGACGCAAAGCTCCGGAAGGAGATGGGAGCGGTAGCCGTGCGCGCGGCCAGGGCGGCGAATTATGAGAGCGCCGGCACCGTGGAGTTTTTGCTCGATCAGGATAAGAATTATTACTTTATGGAGATGAACACCCGTATTCAGGTTGAGCATGGTGTGACGGAGATGGTCACCGGACTGGATCTGATCAAGGAACAGATTTTTATCGCTGACGGACAGAGGCTCCGTATCCGACAAAAGGATGTCCGGATCCGGGGTCATGCCATTGAGTGCCGTATCAACGCGGAGGATCCGAAGCGGAATTTTATGCCCTGCCCCGGACGGATTGATTTTCTGTATCTTCCGGGAGGAAACGGGATCCGTGTCGATTCCGCTATTTTTGCCGGATATGAGATCCCGCCCTGGTACGATTCCATGATCGCGAAGATCATCGTTTACGGCAAGGACAGAGAGACGGCGCTCAATAAAATGCAGAGCGCGCTCGGCGAGGTCAATATCGACGGTGTTACGACGAATCTGGATTATCAGTATGACATTGTCACGCATCCCGTATTTCGTGCCGGTGAAGCGACGACAGGGTTCATAGAAGAATATTTTACTATGAAAGTGTCGTGAATAGACAGTCAGATGGGGGTGCTTGCACACCCAGATGGCTGGATATTCGACGACCAAGCCGGTATGAGCAAGTAGGGCGATCAGCCCGGATTGCGAACGACCCAGGTCGCCCTCTCTTGCCGCTGTGCGGCAATTCACCTTGTACCGGCGGCCATCGCGGGAGCTCGAAGAGCGGATAAGTGAGATAGGAAATCTCTGATTTCCGTAATCGAACTTATGCAGAGCTGCGATGGGCTTTCATAAATGTTGGCGCGCTGCGACAGCAGCGCATGTCAGTTTAATGAATAACAGGCAAGAGGCAGGTTTGAATCATGACGTTTAAGAAACAGAGCTTTATCAGCATTCCGAAAAAAGAAACCGACATTCCGGAGGGAATGTGGGTGAAATGCGACGCCTGCGGCGAGATGCTCTACCGCGAAGACGTCGTTAAAAATCACCTGGTCTGTTACAAATGCGGCAAATATTTCCGCATGAGTACAAAGCGAAGGCTGCGTCTGATCACGGATAAGCAGAGCTTTGAGGAATGGGACGACGGACTGGAAGGGAAGGATCCGCTGGATTATCCGGATTATCCCGAGAAGATCGCCTCCCTGAAGGAGAAATATCATATCGATGAGGCGGTTACGACCGGCCGCTGTACGGTTCACGGCGAGGAGACTGTGATCGCGGTCTGTGATGCCCGGTTTCTGATGGGAAGCATGGGATACGTGGTCGGGGAGAAGATTACGCGTGCCGTGGAGAAGGCCACGCAGCTTCGCCTTCCGATCATCATTTTCACCTGCTCCGGCGGAGCCCGGATGCAGGAGGGGATGGTATCCCTGATGCAGATGGCAAAGACCTCCGCCGCGCTGAAAAAACATTCGGACGCAGGTCTTTTATATATCACGGTTCTCACGGATCCGACGACGGGAGGAGTGACGGCCAGCTTTGCCATGCTGGGTGATATCATCCTTGCGGAGCCGGGCGCTCTGGTCGGATTTGCCGGCCCCCGCGTGATTGAACAGACCATCGGACAGAAGCTGCCCGAGGGATTTCAGCGGGCGGAGTTTCTCGTGGAGCACGGCCTGATCGACGGGATTATAAAACGTGACGATATGAAGGATACGCTTTCCCGGCTTCTGCATATGCACCGGATGCCCTCCAGAGAGGAAGGCCTCCTGCTGAATAAGCTGACGATCCCGGAGAAAAAGAACCTGCACCCGCAGCACGTATCCGCCTGGGATCGCGTTCAGCTCGCGAGATCTTCGGAGCGTCTTACCTCCCTGGATTATATCACCGAGATTTTTTCGTGCTTTGAGGAGATGCACGGCGACCGTCACGCTTCGGACGACGGGTCGACGATCGGCGGTATCGCCTATCTGGACGGTTACCCCGTGACTGTGATCGGGCAGCAGAAAGGACGCACGACAAAAGAAAATATCACGCGGAATTTCGGAATGCCCTCCCCGGAGGGATATCGCAAGGCGCTTCGCCTGATGAAGCAGGCGGAGAAGTTTAAACGCCCGATCATCAACTTTATCGACACGCCCGGAGCTTATCCGGGACTGGAGGCCGAACAGCACGGGCAGGGCGAGGCGATCGCGCGCAATCTTTACGAGATGTCCGCGTTGAAGGTACCTGTTCTCAGCATTGTGATCGGCGAGGGCGGCAGCGGTGGCGCGTTGGCGCTGGCGGTGGCCAATGAAGTCTGGATGATGGAGAACTCCACCTATACCATTCTTTCACCCGAGGGATTCGCGTCCATTCTCTGGAAGGACGGAAAGCGGGCCAACGAGGCGGCGGGCATTATGAAGGTGACCGCGGCGGAGTTAAAGGAGCTCGGGATCATTGATCACGTGATCGAGGAGTCGATCCCGGCCTGTGATGAAAATCGTCTGGAACTCTGCCGTCTGATGAGGAAGATGATCCGCAGGTTCCTCTATGACAACCTGGATAAGGATCCGGAGACGCTGGCTGCGGAGCGCTACCGCAGATTTCGGGAGTTTTAAACAATCGAGGTTTTACTGATCATAAGCCCGGGCATCGTTGGAAAGCGGTGCTCCTTTTTCAGGAGATTTTTATGAGTACATCGTATAAGTCCATACCGTCCGGCGCCTGTATCAACGGATTTGAACTGAAGATGATCGCCGTTGTGACCATGCTGATCGATCATATCGGATGTGTGTTATTTCCGGGGCAGATGGTATTCCGATATATCGGAAGGATCGCTTTCCCGATCTTTGTGTTTCTGATTGTGGAGGGGTTTTACCATACGCGCAGCGTTCGGAAATATGAGATTCGGCTGCTGATCTTCGCATTGATCTCCGAGATCCCGTTTGATCTGGCGTTTAATGATTCTGTTCTGGAGTTTCAGTCTCAGAATGTGTTTTTTACATTATTTCTCGGACTGCTGATGATGGATCTGATCACACGGGCAGGTCGATGTATGGGGATGGAGAAGGGACATTGGTTCGGCATTCTGATCCTTGTGATTTTTGTGGTGGCTGCTTCGTTATTAAAGACAGATTACAGTGCAGGCGGAATCCTTCTGTTTTACTGTTTTTATATATTTCGCGACCGTCTGATTCCGAAATATATCGGACTGTTTGCCATTTCGCTGCTCGTATTCGGGCCGGTCGAGTGCTGGTCGCTGCTTGCGGTCATACCGCTTCTTCTGTATAATGGGGAAAGAGGCTTCCGTGCGGAAGGCGGGCTGTACGGCGGGCGTGCAAAAGGTGCGGCGGCTGTGCTGATCAAGATGCTTTTTTACATCTTTTATCCGGTGCATCTGCTGATCCTGCATTTTATATCGCTGCATCCCGGCATCTCGTTGTAGCAGTTCGGTGGGTTTGCGCAGGATCTGCCCCGGCGAGGCGAGGATGTCGTACGTTTATATATGGAATGGACGGGAACAGCATGAAACATCGGATGATGTCTGACGCGGAGGGGTGCGTTTGAATTTCTGGAAACATTTGAGGACGATCAATCATCATAAATGGCTGGTGATGAGGACCTGCTTTCGGGTCGGGCTGTATAAGCAGGGGCTTCTGCATGACCTGTCGAAGTATTCGCCGACGGAGTTTTTTGTGGGTGTGAAGTATTACCGGGGAAATATGAGCCCGAATAACGCGGAACGGCAGGATAAGGGCTACACTTCCGCGTGGCTGCATCACAAGGGCCGGAATAAGCACCATCTCGAATACTGGATCGATTACGGCGCAAAGGACAGTGATTTTCCCGTCGAGGGTATGCGGATGCCGGATCGATACGTGGTGGAGATGTTCATTGACCGTATGTCCGCCTCGAAAAATTATCAGAAGGAGCAGTATACCGACCGCAGCGCGCTGGAATATTATGAAAAGGGAAGAGCCCGGCATCTGCTGCATCCGGAGGTGAAAGAGCTGCTGGAGCGCTTGCTTCACATGCTGGCCGAGCAGGGGGAGGATTACACGCTGGATTACATCCGGCGGGAAGTGTTGAAAAACAGAAAATAATTGAAAAGAGAATACGATGAAAGCGTGCGGATTCTCATTACGATTTGTGCCGCAGATCAGGCGGCGGAATGGAGATTATTATGATAGACGGAAAAAAAGTTTTATTCAGCGGCATGCAGGCGACGGGAAATCTGACGCTCGGAAATTATCTGGGCGCTTTGAAGAACTGGGTAAATTTAAGCGAGGAGTACGAGTGCTTTTACAGCGTGGTCGATATGCACTCCATCACGATCCGGCAGGATCCGGCGGAGCTTCGCAGACGTGCGCGCGCACTGCTGATCTTATATATCGCGGCCGGACTGGATCCGAAGAAAAGCTGTATCTACTATCAGTCCCATGTCTCCGGACACGCGGAGCTGGCGTGGATCCTGAACTGCTTTACCTATATGGGCGAGCTGAACCGGATGACCCAGTTTAAGGACAAGGCGGCGAAACACGCGGACAATATCAATGCGGGCCTTTTCACCTACCCGGTCCTCATGGCATCCGATATCCTGCTGTATCAGGCGGATGTGGTTCCGGTCGGTATCGACCAGATGCAGCACCTGGAGCTGACACGGGATCTGGCTCAGCGCTTCAACGCCGTTTACGGCGATGTATTTACCGTTCCGGAGGCCTATATCGGAAAGGTCGGAGCGAAGATCAACAGCCTGCAGAGCCCGGATAAGAAAATGTCCAAATCCGATGAAAATGTAAACGCCAGCATCTATCTCATGGATGATCCGGACACCGTTATGCGGAAGTTTAAGCGCGCCGTGACGGATTCCGAGGCGAATATCTGCTACCGCGATGAGCAGCCGGGCATCAAAAACCTGATCAATATTTACTGCGCCTGCACGGAGAAGACACCGGAGGAGGCCGTGGCAGAGTTTGCCGGAAAGGGCTATGGCGAGCTGAAGACGGGCGTCGGAGAGGCTGTCGTAGCCGTGCTGAAGCCGCTGCAGGAAGAAGTGGGACGGCTTTCGAAGGATAAGGCCTACATTGATTCTATTATAAAAGAAAATGCTGAGAAAGCCGGCTATTATGCGGCAAAGACGCTTCGGAAGGTGCAGAAGAAGGTCGGATTTCCGGAGAAGGTACGCTGATTATTAAGAGGATTTTTATATGAAAGAAAAATTCGCGTATGGGGTTGATCTCGGCTGGGTCAGCCAGCTGGAACAACTCGGTTATAAATGGATCGATGAGAACGGAAACGGTGTCGACCCGATCCGCGCCTGCAGGGATATGGGCGCGAACGCGGTTCGGCTCCGTATTTTTGCGGATCCGAAAGGTTCGTTCTGGCAGAAAAGTGAAGACGTGAGGTGTATGCTTGGCCTCTGCGATAAGCGCAGCGTGCTGGAAACTGCCGGGCGGGTGAAAGCTCTGGATATGGATCTGATGCTGGATTTTCACTACAGCGATCATTTTGCGGATCCGGAGATTCAGGATATTCCGGAGGCGTGGAAGGACGATGACGATCTGCAGCTGGAGGAGCGGGTTTATTCGCATACCAGAGAGACGCTTCTGCTTTTTCGGGAGCATCATATAGAGCCGAAGTGGGTGCAGGTCGGCAATGAGATCAATTTCGGTATGCTGTGGCCGAAGGGACATCTGAATACCGCTCCGAAGCAGCTGGTGCGGTTTTTGAATGCCGGGTATCGCGCGGTCAAAGAGGTCTTTCCGGACTGCCGGGTGATCACGCATATGGCCGCGGTCACGAATGAAGCCTGGTGCGTGCCGTTTCTGGATAATTTTTTTAAACATGGCGGAAAGACGGATATTATCGGGTTTTCCTTTTATCCGTACTGGATTCCGATGCAGGAGAATCAATGTTCTCCGACAGGGAACGGATCCGGTCTGAGCAGAGCGCTGTCCATGTATGAGAGCAAATACGGGAAACCGGTCATGATCGTGGAGATCGGCGGCGAGGATGACAGGGAAGAGGAAACATATCAGCTGCTTTGTGATTCCGTTGAGGCGGTCCGCAGCGTACCCGGAGGTCGCGGTCTGGGCGTATTCTACTGGGAACCGGAGGCGACGCGCAGCGTCCTGCCGGACGCGTACCCGCTCGGGGCGGCAAGACAGATTGACGATCACACATTGCAGTTTACGAAAGTACTGACGGCATACTCTTTCGAAACTGCCGCGAAATAACAGCTGTATCCCGTAGGATCGGAAAATCGATCGGAATCGAAAAATGTTTAAAAAAGGGAAAAGCACACAGGGCTTTTCCCTTTCATAAACTGTTAAGAAAGAACTCACCGGGGTACTTTCTTTGCAAAAATCATTTTTATCACCTCTGGATGCGGCGGAGGAAAGGTATTATATAGAGCAGTTGAGCAAGGGAGATCTTGAGGCCAGGGATATACTGATTGAACGAAACATGCGCCTGGTCGCTTATATTGCAAAAAAGTATCTGGGCTCGGAGGAGAGCATGGAGGATCTGATCTCCATCGGAACCATCGGCCTGATCAAAGCGGTGTCCACCTATCAGTCCGACAAGGCGGTTCGTTTAAGTTCCTATGCCAGTAAATGCGTGGAAAATGAACTCCGCATGTATTTCAGGAAAAAGAAATCAAATAAAGAGATTTCCCTTTATGAACCCATCGGGACAGACAGGGAGGGCAATCCGTTTACCATGGCGGATATTGTGGAAAGTCCGGAATCGGAATTGTGGGAGCGCGTTCTGCTCAAGAGAAATGTGGGGCAGCTCTACACGCTGATTCCCCGGGTGCTGAGCCGACGGGAGCGGTATATCATCTGCAGAAGGTACGGCCTGTACAATACCCGGCCGCTGACGCAGCGGGAGATCGCAAGGACGCTCGGAATCAGCAGATCCTATGTTTCCCGTATCGAGAAAAAAGCGCTGCAGAAATTGAGGCGGGCGATGGCGTCGGGCGACGGAACGCGCGTTCCGGTTTCAGCAAAATCAAAAAACCCCGGGAGAACATCTCCCGGGGCGTCCGAAAATTGAATGCAGGAAAAGGGACTTGAACCCTCATGGGCGCAATGCCCACACGGACCTGAACCGTGCGCGTCTGCCAATTCCGCCATTCCTGCGCATGTATTCGATACAGTTCCCGAGCTGCTGCCTGCCGTCCGGATCCTGTACCGGATCGTTCAACACCTGTTGAAATGCGGGTGTCAAACCAGTGCGGAAGATGGGACTTGAACCCACACGACCCGAAAGCCACAAGATCCTTAGTCTTGCTCGTCTGCCAGTTCCGACACTTCCGCGTTTGTCGCCGATTTCTTGACGACTGATTCATAATAACAAATCCGTTTTTTGTTGTCAAGAGTTTTTTCATTCGACTTTTTCAAAAAAATTGTAATAAAAAAAGGAAATGTCATTTTTTTGCCGAATTTGTTATAAAGAGAATAATGAGGTTATTTCTATGACAATTCGAGAACAGATGGAATTGAGAGAGCGTGAATATCTGAGCCCCTTCGCTTCCCTGAGTGAGAGCTCGCGGGGGCGGGACGTCCCGGAGCCGCAGTGCGACATCCGTCCGGTTTATCAGAGGGACCGGGACCGGATCCTGCACAGCAAGTCGTTTCGCCGGCTGAAGGACAAGACGCAGGTGTTTTTGTCTCCGCGCGGCGATCATTACCGGACCAGGCTGACGCATGTGCTGGAGGTTTCTCAGAATGCCCGGACGATCGCGAAGGCGCTCCGGCTGAATGAGGATCTGGTGGAGGCTATTGCGCTGGGACACGACCTGGGACATACGCCGTTCGGACACGCGGGGGAGCGTATGCTGGATGAACTCTGTGAGGGCGGGTTCCGCCACAATATCCAGAGCGTGCGCATCGTGGAACGCCTGGAGAAGGACGGACGGGGGCTGAATCTTACCTGGGAGGTGCGCGACGGGATCCTGAATCACAAGACCAGCGGAGCCCCATCCACTCTGGAGGGGCGGATCGTGCGGCTCTCGGATAAGATCGCCTATATCAATCACGACATTGACGACGCGATCCGGGCGCATGTGATGAAGGAGGAGGATATTCCCGTGGATCTGCGTGAGATTCTGGGGGGTTCGGTCAGGGAACGCCTGAATACGCTGATTCATGACATTATTACGAACAGCCAGGACCAGAACGCGATCCGCATGTCGGAGGAGGTCGGCGCCGCGATGGACGAGCTGCGCCGGTTTATGTTTCAGCATGTATATACGAACCCGGTCGCGAAGGGCGAGGAGAACAAGGCGAAGGCGCTGCTGGAGCGGCTGTTTGAGTATTATATGGTACATATAGATGAGATTTCACACACATATCTGGAACTGCTTGAGGAGGGAGAGCCGAGGGACCGGGTGATCTGCGATTATATCGCGGGGATGACGGACCAGTTTGCGGTGGCGAAGTATAATGAAATCTTTGTGCCGAAGCAGTGGCAGGTGTACTGAGTCAGGGAGGGAGTGAGTGCCATGGCTTTTTATTCGGACGACCTGATCGAGGAGGTGCGTTCCCGAAATGACATTGTGGATGTGATCTCCGGATATGTCAGGTTACAAAAAAAGGGCAGCTCTTATTTTGGCCTCTGTCCCTTTCATAATGAAAAGACCCCGTCATTTTCGGTGACGCCGGCGAAGCAGATGTTTTACTGTTTCGGCTGCGGCGCCGGGGGGAATGTGCTGACCTTTGTGATGAAGTATGAGAATTTCACTTTTCAGGAGGCCATGCAGAGTCTGGCGGACCGGGCCGGCATCGACCTGCCGAAGCAGGAGATGAGCGCAGAGCAGCGGCAGCGCGCGGACCGGCGTGCGAAGCTTCTGGAGGTAAATAAGGAGGCGGCCAGATATTTCTACGCCCTGCTTAGGAGTCCGCAGGGCACGCGCGCGATGGCGTATTTTCAGAAGCGTGAGCTGACCGCGCAGACCATGCGGCATTTCGGCCTCGGCTATGCCGACAGGTTCAGCAATGACCTGTATCAGTATCTGAAAAAACAGGGGTATCCGGACGATCTGTTAAAGGACAGCGGGCTGGTCACGATTGATGAAAAGCGGGGAGGCTATGATAAGTTCTGGAACCGCGCCATGTTTCCGATCATGGATGCGAATCACAGGGTGATCGGGTTCGGCGGCCGGGTTCTGGGCGACGGGGAACCCAAGTATCTGAATTCGCCGGAGACCGTGATTTTTGACAAGAGCCGGAATCTCTACGGGCTGAATTTCGCCCGCGCGTCAAGGAGGCAGGGGATCCTGCTCTGTGAAGGCTATATGGATGTGATCGCCCTGCACCAGGCGGGATTTGACAATGCCGTGGCGTCGCTGGGCACCGCGTTTACCTCCGGACACGCAAGCCTGCTGAAGCGGTATACGAAGGAGGTTTTCCTGACGTTCGACAGCGACGGCGCCGGAATCCGGGCAGCGCTGCGGGCGATTCCGATCCTGAAGGCGGCCGGGCTTTCGGCGCGGGTGATCGATATGAAGCCGTACAAGGATCCGGACGAGTTTATCAAAGCGCTGGGACCGGAGGAATATCAGAAGCGGATCGACAGTGCCGAGAACAGCTTTCTGTTTGAGATACGGATGCTGGAGAGCGAGTACGACCTGGGGGACCCCGAAGGGAAGACGGCGTTTTTCCGCAGGGTGTCGGAGCGTCTGCTGGAGTTTCGGGAGCCGCTGGAGCGGGAGAATTACATAGAAGCGATCACCCGGAGATATCAGATCGGTTTCGAACAGCTGCGATCGATGGTGAACCGTGCAGGCACGCGGGAGGGGATCGTCGCCGGGGAAAGGCCGCCGGGAACCGGCGGACAGGAGAAAAAGAAAAAAGAAGCGGGCGTGCGGCAGGCCGAGCGTTTGCTGCTGACGTGGCTGGCGGAGGATCCGTCGCTTTTTGAAAAGATCGGGGATTTTGTCGGGCCGGAGGACTTTACGGAGGAGATCTGCCGGCAGGCGGCGGATGCATTGTTTGAGCAGTACGCGAAAGGCGACGTCAATCCGGCGCGTATCGTCAGCCGGTTTCCCGACGAGGAGCAGCAGAGGGAAGTCGCCGGGATGTTCCAGACGCCGATCCGGCCGCCGGATTCCGGACGCGACAGGCAGAAAGCGCTGAATGAGACGGTGCGCAGCGTAAAGCTCGGCAGTATTGAATATCGTTCAAAGCATCTGGATCCGACGGATATCGCCGGGCTGCAGAGGCTGATCGAGGACAGGAAAAGGCTTGCAAAACTGCATATTTCCATAGATTAGGGACACAATGTAACTATCGGACGTTATGATTCACGGCCCTCGGAAAGCCGGAATAGAATTGCGTATGAGGATTGGGAGCGTGAATCGTAACATCGTTACGATTTCGGAAGGATGAAAAAGATGGCAGAGAAAAACGATCAGAAGATGGAAGAAAACACAGATAACAAGATGGAACAGCTCCAGAAGAAGCTTCCGGAGCTTCTTGCGCTTGCGAAGAAAAAGAAAAATATGCTCGAATATCAGGAGGTCAGCGATTTTTTCAAGGATTTCAACCTGAATCCGGAGCAGATCGACAGGATTCTTGAGTATCTCGAGACAAACAATGTGGACGTTCTGCGCATAGCGAACGATGAGGAGATTCTGATCGAGGCGGACGACGCGGATGATCTGGAGCTGGATGTGGAGGTGGAGAAGATTGATCTGACCGTGCCGGACGGGATCAGCCTGGAGGATCCGGTGCGCATGTATTTAAAGGAGATCGGCAAGGTGCCTCTTCTGACCGCGGAGGAGGAGATCATTCTGGCGAAGGATATGGAAGACGGGATGGTCGCCGCTGAAAAAATCGAGATTCTTACAAAGCGTATGGAGGATGTGTCCGACGAAGAACGAAAGGAGATTGAAGAAGAACTCCGCGTTCAGCAGAAGGTGGCGGATAAGGGCGCGGAGGCCAAAAAGCGTCTGGCTGAGGCGAATCTGCGTCTGGTCGTCAGCATCGCGAAGCGGTATGTCGGACGGGGGATGCTTTTTCTCGACCTGATTCAGGAGGGCAATCTCGGCCTGATCAAGGCGGTGGAGAAGTTTGATTACAGAAAGGGATATAAGTTCAGCACCTATGCGACCTGGTGGATTCGCCAGGCGATCACGCGCGCGATCGCGGATCAGGCGCGGACCATCCGAATTCCGGTGCATATGGTGGAGACGATCAATAAGCTGATCCGTGTTTCCAGACAGCTTCTGCAGGAACTGGGCCGTGAGCCGACGCCGGAGGAGATCGCGGAGGAGATGTCCATGCCGGTGGAGCGCGTGCGGGAGATTCTGAAGATTTCCCAGGAGCCGGTTTCTCTGGAGACCCCGATCGGGGAGGAGGAGGACAGCCATCTCGGCGACTTTATACAGGATGAGAATGTGCCGATTCCGGCGGACGCGGCCGCGTTTACCCTGTTAAAGGAGCAGCTGGTAGAGGTACTCGGCACGCTGACCGAGCGGGAACAGAAGGTTCTCCGTCTGCGTTTCGGGCTGGACGACGGGCGGGCCCGTACGCTCGAGGAGGTGGGGAAGGAGTTCAATGTGACCCGTGAGCGCATCCGCCAGATCGAGGCGAAGGCGCTGCGCAAGCTTCGCCACCCGAGCCGCAGCCGCAAGCTGAAGGATTATCTGGATTGACGGCGGGGAGGCTGCAGGCGGAAGGAGTAATCGGATTGACGGCGGGGATGCTGTTGCGATCGGATTCGGTTTCCGATTGTATGGAAGGAAAGAAAATGACTGTGAAATTATCCGGCCGCATGTCCGCCCTGGCAGCGCTTGTAACGCCGGGACATCGCCTCGCCGATGTTGGCTGTGATCATGGCTACATACCGATTTTTTTATGCCGTACGGGAAGGATTCCTTCCGCTGTCGCAATGGACATCAATCAGGGACCGTTGGAAAGAGCTGAGAGAAATATTGCGGCGTACGGATTGCAGGGCAGAATTCAGACACGGATATCAGATGGATTAAGGGCATTGGGGGAGGATGAGGCGGATACGGTTCTGATCGCCGGAATGGGCGGCTATCTGGTGAAACGCATCCTGACGGAAGAGGGCGCGATTCCGGAAAGCGTGGTCGAACTGATCCTCCAGCCGCAGTCCGATCTCGCGGAAGTCAGGCGCTGCGTGAGAGAGGTCGGATTTTTCATCGCGGATGAGGATATGGTGGAGGAAGAGGGAAAATTCTATCCGATGATGAAGGCGCGGCGGAGGGCCGCGGATTGTTTCCCTGAGGAGGATGCGCGGCGGACGGTTGCGGAGGTAATCAACCGTCAGGATATGGAGGATCTCTTTGGTCCTGTTTTGCTTGAGAAGCGTCATCCGGTCCTGAAACGCTGGCTTGAGAAAGAACTTCGCACCACAGAGGCGATTTTGAGCCGTCTGGATGCAAACCCTCGTGTGCGTTCGAGAAAACAGGAGCTGCTCGGAAAGGAGCGCCTGCTTCAGGAGGCTCTGAGACGATATTCGGAATATTCTCACATAAAATGCTGAAAATCAGACTTTAGACAATAAAAAGACATGGTAGAATCTTACACTACCGGACAGGAGAACAAGAATGCCTGTATTACAAATCAACGGCAGAGAAGTACAATATCCCACGGGTACCCCGTATCTTGATATTGTGCGTGAGTATCAGAAGGATTACGAGGACGACATCATTCTGGTCCGTTTCCAGAATGAATTGCGGGAGCTGACGAAGCATGTCTCCCGGGACGGTGAGATGGAGTTTGTCACCACGGCGGAGAAGCCCGGCAGAAATACATATCGAAGGAGTGTCACAATGATTATGGAAGCGGCGGCAAACGAGATCTTTGCAGCGACGGAGGCTTCCGACGGGATTCGTGTGGTCGTCCAGCACTCCCTCGGTCAGGGCTTTTACTGTGAGTTTCGCAGAGAACATGCGCTTGTCCCGGCGGATTCTGACCGCATTCTCGCGCTGAAGGAAAAAATGACGGAGCTGGTGCGTCGGGATCTCCCGATCAAAAAGCATAATATCGGCAGATCGGAGGCGATGCGGTATTTTGAACAGCACGGACGTCCGGACAAGTCGCGTCTGATTCGCTATCGACGCAATTCCAGGGTGAATATCTATGAACTGAACGGTTATCAGGATTACTATTACGGTTATCTGGCGCCGTCTACCGGATTCTGTAAATATTTTGACCTGCTTCCTTATCAGAACGGTTTTATGCTGATGTTTCCGCATAAGAATACCCGCGCGGCGGCGGAGTTTGCCCCGACGGACAAACTGTTTCAGATCATGGATGATTCCGCTGCCTGGGGCGAGAGTATGGGCGTCCGGACGATCAGTGATTTAAACGATGTGATCGCTGAAGGGCGGATTCAGGAGCTCATCCTGGTGCAGGAGTCCTGGATGGAACAGAAGATCGGCGATATCGCGGAGACCATTGCCGGTGATCTGAGAAAAAAGATCATTCTGATCGCCGGGCCGTCGTCCTCGGGGAAGACCACGTTTTCACACCGCCTGTCCATCCAGCTGTCGGCGCACGGCCTGCGGCCGCATCCGATCTCTCTGGACGATTTTTATGTAAACCGCGAGGATACGCCGGTGGACGAGAACGGCGAGCTCGATTTTGAATGTCTGGAGGCAATCGACGTCCCGCTTCTGAATCAGTGCCTGAATGATCTGCTGGCGGGTAAAGAGGTGACGCTGCCGGCGTTTAATTTCCGGACCGGACACCGGGAGTTCCGCAGCCGGCCCCTGCGGCTGGGCGAGGGGGATGTGCTGGTGATCGAGGGGATTCACGGTCTGAATGAGAGGCTGACCGGCGCTCTTCCGAAGGAAAGTAAGTTTAAAATCTATATCAGTGCGCTGACACAGCTGAATATCGATACGCAGAACAACCTCTCCACGACGGATACCCGTCTGATCCGCCGTCTGGTCCGCGACGCGAGGACGAGAAACACCACCGCGCGGGAGACGCTCGCGCGCTGGGATTCGGTTCGCCGCGGCGAGGAGAAAAATATTTTCCCGTTTCAGGAGGAAGCGGACGTAATGTTTAATTCAGCCTTGATTTATGAACTGGCTGTGTTAAAATGTTATGCGGAACCCCTGCTGTTCGCTCTGAATGCTTCCGACACGGAGGTCGAGGAGGCGAAACGGCTTTTGAAGATCATGGACTATGTGCTCCCCGTTCCGGGAGAGAACATCGGTCACAATTCGATCCTGAGAGAGTTTATGGGAGGCGGATGCTTCGGGGTGTAGAGTCCGGTTAATTACGAGACACCACACCAGGGATGATTGAGCAGGACAGGTGATCGCGGCTGCAGGTTCCGAAAGGACGCAGCTGAGGAAAGTCCGGGCTTCACAGGGCAGGATGCCGGATAACGTCCGGCGGAGGCGACTCCAGGGATAGTGCAACAGAGATATACCGCGTCAGCAATGAGAAGTGCGGTGACAGGGAGGACGGTTCGAACTACCGTACTTCTCATTGCTGACGTAAGGGTGGAAAGGCAGTGTAAGAGACTACCGCCCGGGTGGTAACATCCGGGGCATATGTAAACCCCATCCGAAGCAAGACCGAGACAAAGCGATGACGTGGCCCGCCAGCTTTCGGTAGGTCGCTGGAGGCAGCCGGCAACGGCTGTCCAAGACAGATGATCACCCAATGACAGAACCCGGCTTATCGTCCTGCTCACAAAAAAGAATGCGCCAAGGCGCATTCTTTTTCATTAAAACTTTCTAAAAAGATAACAGGATGGTTGACAGGTTTTTTTTTGAGGGTACAATAAGGATTAGGCTTTTTCCGCAGAAATCCACGAGAAAAATGAGGTGTGATTATGAGAGACCGTTTTCAGAATTTTATGTACGGACGTTATGGGTCAGATCAGCTGAACCGGTTCCTTTCTCTGCTGGCTCTGATTCTGCTCATCGTGAATCTGTTTGTGCATGTGTCCTTTTTGTGGATCGCCGCGCTGGTGCTGCTGGCGTGGACCTATTTCCGCATGTTTTCGCGGAATACGTCGAAACGCGCGGTGGAGAATGACCGGTTTCTGGATTTTACCTCCCGGTTTCGCAGGAACGGCGGATATGGCGGCTACGGAAGGAACGGCAGCGGTGGTTACGGAAATGGAGGCTACGGCAGCGGCGGCTACGGAAACGGCAGCTACGGCAGCAGCGGTTACGGAAACAGCGGCAGCAGCGGTTACGGCAGAGGCAGTAACGCTTCCGGAGCCCGTCCCCACCGTCCGACCCCCGAGGAGAGGAGGGCGCAGCGGGAACAGCGAAAGATTTATAAATTTTATATGTGTCCCCACTGCAGCCAGAAGGTGCGCGTCCCGAAGGGGAAAGGCCGGATTGAGATTACCTGTCCTAAGTGTCGGACGACCTTTATCAAAACGACATGATGCGGCTGCCCGAGAGAACGGACGGAGCCCGGGGACTTTCAATCATAATGCCGATCGTGGATGGAAAGAATAATTGTGATGACGTGCATCTGACAGACCCGTGTTGAGTTTCACAGGAAAGCTTATCCTGTTATACAAAAAACACATGCCGTATGAGAGAATGCAAAAACGCAGGGGATTGTTTATGTTTGGATATATCTATGTCAATAAAAAAGATTTATCGGACGAGAACAAAAAGCAGTATCAGGCATACTACTGCGGACTTTGCCATGTCCTGCGCAGGAGCAGCGGCGTCAGAGGGCAGGTTCTTCTGAATTATGACATGACTTTTCTGATCATTCTGCTGACGGGGCTGTACGAGCTGCAAAACGAAGAGCTGAAATTCCTCTGCCCCATGCATCCCGGAAGGAAAAAGCTTGCCTATGTCAATGAAGCCTCCCGGTATGCCGGCGACATGAATATCCTTTTATCCTATAATAATCTGATCGACGACTGGAAGGACGACCGGAATTACCCGAAGCATGTTCTCTCCGTGATGCTGAAGAAGGACTATAAACGCATTTCCCGGAAATATCCCCGTCAGGCGAAAGCGGTGGAAAAGTATATGAGCCGTCTGGAGCAGCTGGAGGCGCGCAAGGAGGAGAATATCGACGCGGTCGCGGGGCTGACCGGTGAGATGCTCGGTGATGTTTTTGCCTGGAAGGATGATATCTGGGCGGAGGAGCTGCACTGTCTGGGCTTTTACATGGGAAAATTTATCTATCTGATGGACGCCTATGAGGATCTGGAGAAGGACAGGAAAAAGCATGAGTATAATCCTTTTTACGGGCTGGAACGTGACAATCCGAAGGATTTTGAGACGCTGAGCAGGCTGATCCTGACGAGCATGATGTCGGAATGCGCAAAGTCTTTTGAGCGGCTTCCGGTGCTGCAGCACGCCGATATCATCCGGAATATCCTGTATTCCGGCGTCTGGTCCAAATACGAGTACCTGCAGGAGAAAAAGAAAAAGCGGAGGAATCCAAAGTGAGAGATCCCTATGAGGTTCTGGGCGTTTCGCGCGGAGCCACAGATGAAGAGATAAAGAAGGCATACCGTAAGCTCAGCCGGCAGTACCATCCGGATTCGAATGTGAACAGTCAGCATCCGGAAATTGCGGAGGAGAAGTTTAAGGAGATCCAGCAGGCCTACAATCAGATCATGAAGGAAAAACAGCAGGGCTATTCCGGCGGCTACCAGAACGGCAGCGCGCGCAGCGGCAGCGGTTACGGCGGTTACGGGCGCGGCGGTTACGACAGATACGGTCAGGGTGGTTACGGCGGATACGGTCAGGGCGGTTATGGCGGTTCCCGAGGTGGTCAGGATTACGGCAGGCAGAAGACTTACTATGGAGATTCTGAACAGATGCGTTCCGCCGCAAATTTTATCAACACGGGACGATACATGGATGCCCTGAATGTTTTAAATAATATCCCGGTCAGCCAGCGGTCCGCTCGCTGGTATTATTTTGCCGCGGCGGCGAACCAGGGCGCCGGGAACAATGTACAGGCGATGGAGTACGCGCAGCGGGCGGTGCAGATGGAGCCGAGCAATATGGAATATCGGCAGTTCCTGCAGAATCTTGAGTTCGGCGGAACCTGGTATTCGAATATGGGTTCTTCCTATCAGAGGCCGTTCTCGGGAGCGACCGGGATGTGCCTGACCTTCTGCTGTATCATGTCACTGTTCGGCGGGTGCTGTTTCAGGCCGTTCTGATCCGTATAAACCGGGAGGACCGGAGCAGGTTTTGTATTTTGCAGCAGGAGAAAACGGTTCGGGAAGTTATGGAAAATCCTTATAAAAATACGGAAGAAATTTCACAGAATATGTATATGGAAGAAACTCCACAGAGCGCAGAGGTGATCGAGAAGGAAAAGATCCGCATCTCCGTCCGCAGTCTGGTGGAGTTTGTTTTTCGTTCGGGAGATATCGACAACCGTATCGGAAAGGGCGCTCAGATGGAGGCCATGCGGCAGGGAAGCCGCATGCACCGGAAGATCCAGAAACGGATGGGCGCGGAGTATCGGGCGGAGGTGTCGCTGAAACACGAACTGATCATGGGTCATTACGTGCTCTCAGTGGAGGGCAGGGCGGACGGTGTTTTCCGGAAGGAGATGCCAGACGGGATTCCGTCGTTGTCCGATACGGCAGAGCCGAAGGATGAACGTGCCGCGCGTTTCGTGATGGATGCAGATATCCCGTCGGGGAGAAATACCGATTTTTTGTTTCCGGCAGAGAGTTTGAATGAAGAGGAAAAGAAATCAGCAAAGGCCGACGTGATCTTTATTGATGAGATCAAGTGCATGTATACGGATGTGACCCGCTTTGAACGCCCGCTGCCTGTGCATCTGGCGCAGGCGAAATGCTACGCTTACATCTTTGCCGCGCAGAATGGCCTGAACCGCATGGGCGTGCAGATCACGTACTGCGATCTGGAAACGGAGAACATCCGGCGCTTTGAAGAGATTTTCACATTTGAGAATCTGCGCAGCTGGTTCGACGACCTGATCGAATCTTACCGGAGGTGGACGGATCATCAATACGAATGGCGTCAGATCCGCAGGGATTCGATTAAGCAGCTGGATTTCCCTTTTCCCTGGCGGGAGGGCCAGAAAAAACTGGTGGGGGACGTCTACCGCACGATCGCGCGGAAAAAAATCCTGTTTCTGCAGGCGCCGACCGGAACCGGAAAGACGATCGCGACCGTGTTCCCGGCGGTGAAGGCCGTGGGGGAGGGACTGTCGGACAAAATCTTTTATCTCACGGCAAAGACCATCACCCGTACCGTGGCGAAGGAGGCTTTTGACCAGCTGAAGGAGGAGGGGTGTCAGCTGAAAGTCCTGACCATCACGGCAAAGGAGAAGCTCTGCCCGCTGGATGAGATGGAGTGCAACCCGGCGCACTGCCTCTGTGCGAAGGGCCATTACGATCGGGTCAACGACGCGGTGTACGGGCTCATGACGAAGGAGCACGATTATACGAGGGAGGTGCTGCTGGCGCAGGCGGAGAGATATCAGGTCTGTCCGTTTGAGATGGCGCTGGATCTTTCGCTCTGGGCGGACGCCGTGATCTGCGATTACAACTATGTGTTTGATCCGAATATTTATCTGAAACGGTTTTTCGCGGAGGGGGAGAAGGGAGATTACCTGTTCCTGATCGACGAAGCGCATAATCTGGTCGAACGCGGACGCGAGATGTACAGCGCGACGCTGGTCAAAGAGGATTTCCTCGCGATGAAACGCATTTTCAGGAAGTATGATAAAAAGATCGCTTCCGGGCTGGAAACGTGCAACCGCCGGTTCCTGGAGTGGAAGCGGGAGTGCGAGGGGTATCGGGTACATGAGAGTATCGGGGATTTTATATTTTCCCTGATGCAGCTGATGGCGCGGATGGACGAGTTCCTGCGGCGCCGCGCGGAGTTTCCGGAGCGCAGGGACGTCACGGAATTTTATCTGAATCTCCGTCATTTTATGAATATGTCTGACCGATTGGATGAAAACTATGTCATTTACTCGGATTTCGACGGAGACAACCGGTTCTGCCTGCATCTGTACTGTGTGAACCCGGCCGCCGGGCTGCAGGAGTGTCTGGACCGCGGGAGGAGCGCCGTCTTTTTCTCGGCGACGCTGCTGCCGATTCAGTATTATAAAAATCTGCTCAGCGCACGGACGGACAACTACGCAGTCTATGCGGACTCCATATTTCGCAGGGAACAGCGGCTTCTGTTTGTCGCGAACGATGTGAGCAGTCTGTACACGCGGCGGAATCAGACGGAGTTTCAGAAGATCGCCTCCTACATACGGATGACGGCGGAGGCAAAACGCGGAAATTACATCATCTTTTTTCCGTCCTATCAATACCTGGAGAACGTCCGGGAGGAACTGCAGACGCGGGAGGAGGGCGGGACAGAGTTTCTGATCCAGAGCGCGCATATGAGCGAGGCGGAGCGGGAGGCGTTCATCGACGCGTTTTCCGGGGAGCGGGATCATTCCATGGCGGCGCTCTGCGTGCTGGGAGGCGTTTTCTCGGAGGGGATCGATCTGAAACGGAACCGGCTGATCGGCGTACTTATCGTCGGGACCGGCCTGCCGCAGATCTGCAGCCGGAGGGAAGTGCTGAAATCCTGGTACAGCGGGAAAAAAGAGGGTTTCCCTTACGCCTATCAGTATCCCGGCATGAACAAGGTACTGCAGGCCGCCGGGCGTGTGATCCGGACAGCGGAGGATTGCGGCGTGATCGGGCTGCTGGACGAACGGTTCCTGCGGAACGATTACCGGGCATTGTTCCCGCGTGAGTGGTCGGATTACAGGGTGTGCAGCCTGCGGACGCTGCCGGGGATGCTGGAGGAGTTCTGGAGTGGTGACGCCTGATGTCTTTTGCTGAAATCAGACTGTTATAATTGCGTTGATTATGCTACAATTCATTAGTGAAGTATCACATTTAGAGCCAGAAAGAAGAGCAGCTCT
>JAJQDV010000052.1 GCA_021202015.1 Clostridiales bacterium
GTCGGGTTTCATGATCCATTGGTGCCTTTCGCAGAAAGGCGGATTATAACTATGATTCTGATCACGGGGGGAGCTTATCAGGGAAAGAGTTCTTTTGCCGGAACGCTGGCGGAGGATGCTGTCTGTGATAAGTCGGAGAAAAGAAAAATACTGGAACATATCCATCTGATTATCGCAACCGAAATGAGGGAAGGCAGGGATCCTTATCCGGTTCTGGAGCGGTGGATGGAAGCATATCCGGATATCATTTTTACGGTTGATGAGCTGGGATGCGGCATCGTTCCCGCGACAGCCTTTGACCGCGAGTGGCGCGAGACGACGGGGCGCATCTGCTGCCGGCTGGCACAGCGTGCGGAGGCTGTTTACCGGGTGACCTGCGGAATCGCGGTTCAGATCAAATAATGTCGGGGCGAAAACGCGGATTCTCAGAATCAGATCACAGAGACGGTTCACAGTTGCGAACAGATGGAGGCGATCGGATGGAAGTCAGGATAACGGAAACAAATCCGAAAAACGAAATCAAAGAGGAAACGGCAGTATCCGGGAAGAGGACGAAAACGGAGTCCGTTAATTCGGAGAAAAAATCCGGAAAAGCGCCGAAAAAGACCGGAAAAAAGAAAAAACAGGACAAAGAGGAGAAGAAAGCCGCCCGAAAAAAGCGCAGGAAGATAACCCGCCGGACGATTCTGGTCATCCTGGCCGCCCTGATCATCGCTTTCGCTGTTTTTGCGGGCGTGAAGCTGCTCCCCAATAACCAGGAGGCAAAGACGACGATGAATGAGGTTCTGACGGACATGGATGATTCGTCTTTTGTGCGGGCCGGGAATACTTCCGTCTATGCGTCCGACGGAACCGTGATCGCGCAGGTGGGCAATGAGAAATATTATTACGCGGACATCACGGATATTTCCGATTATATTACAAACGGGTATATCGCGAGGGAGGACAGAGAATTTACGCTGCATAACGGGATCAGTATCCGGGCGATTGCCAGAGCCGCGGTCGCCTATGTGGCGAACAGAGGAGAGATCACGCAGGGCGGCAGCACGATCACGCAGCAGCTCGTAAAAAACAGCCTGCTGACGCAGGAGCAGACATTTTCGCGGAAAATAACGGAGATCCTGCTGGCCCTTGAGATTGAGAAGACCTATAACAAAGCGGAGATCATGGAGTATTACTGCAATTATAATTATTACGGAAACGGCTGTTACGGCGTGGAAGGGGCGAGTCAGTATTATTTCGGGAAGAGCGCTTCGAAAGTGACGCTTGCGGAGGCGGCGACACTCGTCGCTACCAGCAACGCGCCGAGCGTGTGCAATCCGGTTTCGGATTATGATCTGACGATGGAGCGGAAAAACGAAGTCCTGGCAGACATGCTGGAGTGTGAATATATCACACAGGAGGAGTATGATCAGGCGGTCGCGGAGGAACCGGTGATCGTACAGAAAACACAGAATAAGGAATGGGACAACTATTTTGCCACTTACGCCATATACTGCGCTTCGCTGAAGCTGATGGAAAACGACGGGTTTGAGTTTGTGTATACGTTTTCTTCGCAGGAAGAACAGGACGCGTATGAAGAGGCTTATTCCACCGCGTATAACCAGGCCTATGAGGAGGTTTACACGGGCGGCTATGAGATTTATACTTCCCTGGATCCGGAGATTCAGCAGACGCTGCAGCAGTGTGTGGACGAGGGGATGACTGAATTTACGGAGAAGGGGGAGGACGGCATCTATGAGATGCAGGCGGCCGCCGTTTGCATAGACAACGAGACGCAGATGGTCGTGGCAATCGTCGGCGGCAGGGAGGAGGAAGGCGAATACAACAGGGGATTTCAGGCGGAGCGCCAGCCGGGCAGTTCCATAAAACCGATCCTGGACTATGGTCCCGCATTGAATGAGGGGATGGTGACGGCCGGAACGGTTCTGACGGATCAGGAGACCACGGTGGATGATTACACACCGAAAAATTCGTCCGGATCCTACAGAGGGAATGTGACGGTCCGGGAGGCTCTGGTCCGCTCGATCAATACCATCGCCCTTCAGCTTTTTGACATGACCGGCCAGGAAACCGCCATGTCCTATCTGGAACAGATGCAGTTTACTTCCTTAACATACGCGGATATGTCGGCGCCGGCTGTGTCCATCGGCGGATTCACGGACGGGGTGACGGTCGCGGATATGGCGCGCGCCTACGCGACACTGGCAAACGGCGGGCAGTATTCAGAGAACGACTGTATCCTTTCCATGACAGATTACATGGGAGATACCGTTTATACGGCGTCTGAGGAAACGCTGGAGGTTTATCTGGAGGACACCGCGTTTATCCTGACAGACATTCTTCAGGGAACATTTGAGGAGTCTTACGGCCTTGCGGACGGGACCGATACGCAGGGACAGCACTATGCCGGCAAGACCGGGACGACGAACAATAATTATGACGCGTGGTTCTGCGGATATTCCGCCTACTATACGACCACGGTCTGGATCGGCTATGATTATCCGGATGATCTCGGATTTTACGGCGCGGAGTATCCGCTGGATATCTGGAGCAGCTTTATGGATATCCTGCACGAGGATCTGGAACCGCAGGAATTTCTGCCGACGGATACGGTGGTGCTGACAAATTCCTCCGGCGACACCATGGAGGTCGACTACGATACGGACATCTATGAATCACGGCCGTCCGGCTATGATTATGTTTCAGCCGCGCTTGAGGAGAGGGCGCTTGAGGCGCAGAAGCAGATAGAAGAGGAAGCGCTTGAGGCGGCCGCTGAGGAGGCGGTTGCCGCGTTCGAGGCTTATCAGATTACGGATGTTGCGACGGCACAGGGATTTCAGAGCCTCTATCAGGAGACCTACGACGCCGTGGATGCCGTGAGGGATACCGGGGTGCGGTCCGATCTGATGGAACGGCTGGAATACAAAAAGAACCTGCTGGACGGAGAGGTAGCCCAGTCCTGGCAGGAGGTCATTGATGAAGAGGCCGAGCAGCAGCAGAGCGAGACGGATCGGACGAATGAGCTGGCTGCCCAGGAGTCTCTGGAGCTCGCCGCGGAGACGCTGAAGGAGAGCAGGATCAGCCTTGTCGAGAGTTATATTGAGGCGTTGGAGGCGTGCAGTTACTACACGGAGCATGTAAAGAATCTGGTCACTTACGGCCGGAAGGCTCTTGCGAAATGCTCGGATTACAGCGAGTATGAGGAGCTGTCGGAACGCTTTGAGGAGGCTGCGGAGGAGGCGCAGGCGCTTCCGAAATACAGCGAAACGGACAGCGATGATATTCCGGATCCCGACAGCGTCGGCGGAAGCAATACGGGGAATTCATCGAGTTCATCGAGTTCATCATCGGGCAGTTCGAGATCATCATCGGGGAGCTCGGAAAACGAATGATCAATAGATTTATTGCCGATAACATGATATAATAATCTCATGTAATTTTTATCAACTGATAACGGGGGAACTCAGATGCGGTATCTTTCAGTTGCTGAAACAGCGAAGATATGGAATGTGTCGGAACGCAGTGTGAGAAATTATTGTGCGCAGGGAAGAGTCGTCGGTGCATTTCTGACCGGCAAGACCTGGAATATTCCTGAAAATGCCCAAAAGCCGGAGCGTTCCAACAAGAAAAAAGAACAACCGATTACACTGCTGGATATCTTACAGGAACAGAGAGCAGGAAAATGTTCCGGAGGTATTTATCATAAGACACAGATTGAATTGACATACAATTCAAACCATATCGAAGGCAGTCGGCTGACCCATGATCAGACCAGATATATCTTTGAAACAAATACCATTGGTGCGGAAGAGGAAGTCCTGAATGTGGATGATGTGATTGAAACAGCAAATCATTTTCGCTGTATTGATATGATTATTGATCATGCTAAGGCAATATTGTCAGAGAAGTTTATAAAGGAACTTCATCTGGTGCTAAAGAATGGAACCAGCGATTCCAGGAAAAACTGGTTTGCTGTCGGCGATTATAAGAAATTTCCGAATGAAGTTGGCGGTATGGATACGGCCCTTCCGGAAGAAGTTACCGATAGAATGAAAACAATGCTGGCAGAATACAATAAAAAGAAAGAAAAAACTTTTGAAGATATTCTGGATTTTCATGTGAAGTTTGAGCGTATTCACCCGTTCCAGGACGGCAATGGCCGTGTGGGCAGATTGATTATGTTTAAGGAATGCCTGAAATATAATATCGTTCCGTTTATCATCGAAGACGATTTGAAATTGTTCTATTATCGAGGGTTAAAGGAATGGAACAGCGAAAAAGGCTATCTTACAGATACATGTTTGGCTGCACAGGATAAATATAAAGTGTATTTAGATTATTTTAGAATCCGGTATCAGGTATGATACCCCCATCCCATTTTTCAATAAAAAATGCCCGAAAACCCCTGTTTTCAAGCATTTTCATGATGGAGATGAGGGGAGTCGAACCCCTGTCCGAAACTCCAGCCACCGTACTTCTACGAGCGTAGTTGCCGTTTTGACATTCCCTCCGCCATACACCCGGCAACGGGTTTATGGTCTCAGTAGCTTCATCATACGCCCATACGCGCAAAGCTTAGCGTATGTCGTTTCCCGCATAATCGATGCCTGAATCCCAAAGTGCGGGTGCTCTGAGTCAGACAGGCCGCAACTAGGCAGCCAGTGCTAAATTTCTATCTTCAGCGTTTATTTTTAAGTTTGGCATTTGACGCATCCCATGCGGCTCGCTTCTCCGGCTTTTGAAACCCCGTCGAAACCAGTACATCCCCGAAATGAATTCGCGGAATGGTGCTGAAGACCTGCACTTCGCTTTACTGTGTAAAGAGTGAAATAAAACCCTTTAAAATCAGTGACTCTAAAGGGCTTCAGTAGCGAGAGAGAGACTCGAACTCTCAACCTCCCGGGTATGAACCGGACGCTCTAGCCAGTTGAGCCATCTCGCCAGATTGTGTAATGCTGCGAAAAAAATATTTTGTGCCGATCCCGTAAGAGATCGTGTGCATCCGCCGCAAGGCGGCGTCACATTTCGCAGCTGTAAAACTTACAGATATATAAGGTATAAATGCTGCGAAATGGGACCTACAGGGCTCGAACCTGTGACCCTCTGCTTGTAAGGCAGATGCTCTCCCAGCTGAGCTAAGATCCCATTTTCGGGTCAGTCACAACCTCCGGCTACGCTGACGACTTTATCATTATACTACCTTCCAAATATAAAAGTCAAGAAATATTTTTATAATTTCATTTCGCCAATTTTACAATTGCAGCAGCCAGAACGTGGTCTTGTTGACGGAAGAATCCTCAATGTTCTCTGCGATCAGGTCAAGTCCCCTGGATGTCCCGGCTCTGAGGCTGCAGATGACAGCCGTTGTGTCGGGAAGCGTCCCGTTCGCCAGCATCTGTGCTCCGAGAGCCGTATCGTCTATGGCATGCTCACGAAGCTGCGGCCAGCGCTCTGCCCTGGTATGGTCTGTCTGGCGGAATGCCTGCGGGTGTGAGGCGACCTCCGTCAGCCCGGATGCGTCAATCCCCTGTTTTTTAAACAGGCAATGGTGGATTGGGAGAATATATTCTCCGAGAACGGTATAGGATACATCCTGAAAGGCTTCTGTAAATTCCGACACCGGTCCCGCTGTCGTATTCCGAATACCGAGCACCCCATAAGAAATGTCTCCGGCTCTCAAAGCATCCAGGATATTCTGAGAACACACGAGTGGTACAAGCTTTGCGTCTGTAATGCCTGCCTGTTTCAGTAATTCCTCCGCTGCTGTCTCCGAAAAGCTTCCGGCAATCCCCATATAACCGACTTTATCCATGTTTCGTTTTATCCTCTCGAAAAAATATTTCAGGAAACGACATTCAGTCAATTCCCCTGCGCCGTACACAAGGCTGCTTAAGCAGCCGTTCCTTATGCGTCTGTGTGCATTTTTCTGTATCGTTCGCAATGATTATAACCCGAATCACAGAAAAAACCAATACCGGAATCGTATTATGTGAAAAATATTTGAAAAATTTTTTTGATTTTTGCCATATTTGAAAAAAAACTGTTGCATTTTCAGAACAAGTTATATATAATAAACATTGCTTGCTTCGATGGCTCAGTTGGTAGAGCGACGCACTCGTAATGCGTAGGTCGTGGGTTCGAGTCCCATTCGAAGCTTTGCGCCTGGTTCCAGAAGCCTTGTTTATGCGGGTTTCTGGAGCTTTTTTTTGAAGGTAATCAACAGTTTACACAGTATTGCAGGATAGAATAAACCTTGTTATAATTATACGGTCGTGTCGAACCTCGGCACCGATACGGCGTCGCAGATGCGGGATTCATATAAAATCTTCTGCAGTGAAATCGCGGGGGCCGTGGGAGAGTACGGTTCTGCAAAATATACGCTGTATGTGTCGGGATGGGATTATAATGAGTAATAGTGTCAGTTGGGAGGACGAGAGGTGGGGTATGATATTTTACCGGAATTTCAAAAATATGCAAAGATCAGGATGCCGGTAAATCCATTGATTTTGCAGGCGGCAAACTTTATGATGCCGATGATACAGCATGGGAAAGATCTCTATCCCGGGTGTCTGGAACACAAAAAAATAATGTTCCGGAATTTTACTGCGGATATGTTTTTCCCGGCAGGCAGAAAGCCGGCACACTTCCTGCTTTACTGCCATGGAGGAGCCTTTTTGATGAAAGCAGCTGCGTACCATAAGAATCTTGCACAGCGGTATGCCATGGAGGCCGGCTGTGCGGTACTGTTCCCGGATTACCGCCTTACGCCAAAGAATCCGTTCCCTGCACAGATTCAGGATTGCGTGCAGGCATACCGGTGGCTGCTGAAAAAATATCATCCGAAAAAAATTGCTGTCGGCGGTGACAGCGCCGGGGCGGCGCTTGCCGCAGGGGTTGCTCTTTACACTTTGAAGAAAGGGCTGCGCGTTCCGGATGCTGCGATGCTTATATATCCGATGCTGGATTCCCGAATGTCTACCGAATCAATGAAAAAGTATACGGATACGCCGTTATGGAACAGCGTACTGAACCGGGAAGCATGGATGCTGTATGCCGGAGAAAAAAACCTGCATAACCCATTGGCGTCGCCCATGGAAGCGAAAGACCTGCGCGGTTTTCCGCAGACATACCTGGAGACTGCGGAGTACGACTGCCTTCATGATGAGGGGATAACTTTTGCACATCGGTTAGAAAAAAGTGGTGTTCTGGTCGACCTTAATGAGACTCAACGGACGATACACGGTTACGATATTGCAGAAGATTCCGGTTATGTGAAGGCTCAGGTTTGCAGGCGTATCTCCTATTTAAATGAGATATACGGGTCGGATAAAACTCCATTATTGCGGAAATACCCTGATTGGACGGATAAAGTTACATCTTCAAATCATTCAATCTATAAGGGATGCAGTCGGGGATAGCTTCCTTTTGTCAATGCGCTTCGGCGGCTGCGACTATACCGAGGGTGGCAGCTCCATCAAAGATGCAGTTATAGCCGCTAAGGAATTTGAAACCGCCGGGTTAGACCTTTTGGATGTGTCTGATATAATCACTTTTTTAAGGTGTAGTCGAATGCTTCTTTATTTTTCATTTTCAAGTATTTTGTACAGTATACTATATAAAGTAAGCATCTCCTCATGAGTTAAATTGATACAGCTGCCGATTGCTTCTGGTATACTGACGGCTTTTTCGCGCAGTTGCATACCTGCTTCAGTCAGCGACACTGTCATATTTCGCTCATCTTTATCGGAACGCTTTCTTATGACCATACCTTTATTCTCCAACTTTTTAAGAAGCGGTGTGAGAGTCCCTGAGTCAAGATACAGGCGTTCCCCTAATGCTTTCACATTCATCTGACCGTATTCCCATAGAACCATCATCGTAATGTATTGTGTGTAGGTCAAATCAATTTCGTCCAGGTAAGGCTTATATTTCTTTACAACCTCTTTTGCACTTGCATATAAAGGGAAACATAACTGATTCTCTATTTTCAAAACATCATATTTTCCCATTTTAGAATCCTCCAGCTAAATTGAATACATATACTTTAGCGCAGGAAGCTAAGATTGGCAAGTATTTAGTTCTGTTTTCCTCTTTCCATTTCCTTTTTCTTATAACAATTTTTCAATTTCGCTCTCAAGAGCCTTTGGCGTTTTAGTGGGAGCATAACGAGCAACAACGTTTCCGGTCCTGTCTACCAGGAATTTTGTAAAGTTCCATTTGATGTTGCTGCCGGCTATGCCACCTGCCTGCGATTTAAGAAACTTATAAAGCGGTTCTGTTTCTGAACCATTGACGCATATTTTATGAAACTGCTGGAACGTAACCCCATATCTGCCGGTACAGAAACTGGCGATTTCTTCGTCTGTTCCCGGCGCCTGCCCCGCAAACTGATTGCATGGAAAATCAAGAATTTCAAAGCCGCGATCTGCATATTTTTCATACAAATCCTGTAACCCTTCATATTGGGGAGTAAAACCACAGCCGGTTGCAGTGTTAACAATCAGGAGAACTTTTCCTTCGTAATCTGATAATGCAACGTCTTTTCCGTTTCCATCTTTCACCTTGTAATCATAAATACTCATAACAATCGTCCTTTCAGTTTATTGTAGGTGCGTATTTCATTGAACACAATTAAATTATACGCAATGAAAATGTGCTTGTCAACGAAAAAATGGTCGAAATAAAACGTTTACAAAGTAATCAAAGGTAATCAACAAAAAAGTGCCAAAACCCTTGTTACGGGCGTTTAAGGCAATTTCGAAAGGGTTCGAGTCCCATTCGAAGTTCCCGCCTTACAAAACTGTGAAAAGATAAGATATATCATATATAATATCAGATAAAAGCGCAAAACAAATTGACGAATAAAACAAAAAGGCTTACAATGAAACCACCATAATTTTTACAGGAGGTGTTTTTGTATGGCAGATATGTTTTATGCCAAAGGGGCGGGGAACAACGGTTATATCAAAAACCTTGAGGTTCTTGATTTTAATCCCTGGAACGGAAAGAGCGGCGCTTTTCAGATGCAGGTTTACAAGACCGCTGACGGGAAATATTACCTTTACGGTTCCTGTTTCGGCGGCACTCAGAACGGCGTTGTGATCGCGGATATCACGGATCCGTGTCATACCAGATTTGTGAAGCATCTGCAGCTGCTGGATCCGGAGGAGTATCCGACGACGTCTACCCCGAAGATTCAGGTGGCGGATGATCTTCTGATCTGCGCGATGACGGCCGGCTCGGGTCCCGGTGCCCTGGTGGAACAGAGCGAGCTCACGAATATGAAGTGTCAGGCCGGGATCCAGATCTGGAGCCTGAAGGAGGATCCGGAGAATCCTAAGTATCTGGGGTACTGGGACTGCGGCGTTCCGCATTCCATCGGTGTTCACCGGTTTATGTACAACGGAGGTCCTTACGTCTATCTCTCGTGCGAGAGCATGCGTTTCGAGGGCATGATCATGCGGATCGTAGATATTTCCGATCCGGCGAATCCCCATGAGGTCGGCAACTGGTGGTCGCCGGAGCAGTTTGTGGACGGTTACTGCGGCAGGACGGTAGATCATCACGCGGGACATGTTCCGTCCTTTATGGACAAGGGATGGATGCACGGACCGCCGTTCCGCCGCGACGACGGTATTATGTTCTGCGGCTATTGCGGCGACGGTCTTTATGTTCTGGATGCCACGGACGTTACCCGACCGAGAGCAATCGGACATCTTCAGTTTATGCCGCCGTTTTCCAGTCATCTGGCAGGTGCGCGCACGCATACGGCGCTCCCGCTTCCCGGGCGCGATCTGGTCGTTGTGACCAACGAGGGTGAGCGCTTCCAGTTTTTCCCGGAGGGATCTATTACCGAGGCGCAGGCCATGAACAACCTTCATATGGTAGATGTGCGTGATCCGTCCAAACCGACGTTGATCGCGGAGTTCCCGTACCCGGAGGTCCCGGAGGATTTCCCGTATCCGAATTTCAATGTAATGAATCTCGGCTGTCAGGGACCGTTCGGACCGCACAACCTGCACGAGCCGATGAGTAACAAGCCGTGGCTCGAGCAGAGAGGAGACCGCGTATACTGCTGCTACTTTGCGGCCGGACTCCGTATTTTTGACGTATCCGATCCTTATTATATTAAGGAACTGGCTTATTTTATCCCGCCGAATCCGAATAAGGATCCTAAGGAGTCCTTCTTCCCCGGTCTTCCGGGACCGCGCAACGCGATGACGGAGGATTGCTGTGTGGATGACAGGGGTTATATCTATGTCACCTGTTTTGACGACGGTTTCTATGTGCTGAAACGCACGGGAGCCGCAGATAATTAAAGCGCATTTATACAGGGAGTCCCGCCGTCCGCGCGGGTCTGCCCTGTGGGCGCATCCACAGCGGAGCGTTTTTTGTAATATAGGAAGTTCGGAGAACTTTCCTATATTACAAAAAACCCCGCACACGGGGCTTTCTGTAAAAAGGGAGTTAGTTTATGAAAAATCAAAAATTTGATGGATTTTTTGTCGTCTTCGAAAGCGTTGATGTCCTGGTGTATCAGCTGCCCCCGAAGACTTTTGTTTTGTATGGGTTTATCATAAAAGAAAAATGTGAGCAATCTGTGGCTTAATTTTGAAAAGTTTATGATGTTTCATTAAGAAAGTGAAAACAATAGATCAGCGCTCTGTTTTCTGAAGCAGAAGTTCCAGATAGCATCTGACGACCGGGAGCATAGAGACCGGCATGCGATTGAGAAGCTCAATGGCCGCGAGCATCTCAGATTCATCATTCTCCGCGTCATAAAATAATTCCCAGCTGTTGATATCAAAAAATTCACAGATGGAATCGACCCTCTCGAGAGAGGGGGTCACATCACCGGCCAGGACCTTGCGGATATAACTGTCGGACGCGCCGATACTCGTGCTCAGATTCCGCATGGACGCATGCCGGTCATTTTCAAGGAGGATGCGAAGATTTTTCCGAAATATATCAATGTTTTTCTGGCGTTCCATAGGACAGCTTCTCCTTTTTTTTTGTGTATTATAGAGAAACTTATTTGCCGGTATGGGATTGTGAATATTCAATTTCTGCCAAATTAAGGAAAATGAATATCAGAATAGGAAATAATATTGAAAACAGAAATGAACTCGATTAAAATTTCTCATGTCCCGAAAGGGATAAACACTCAAAAACGATGAGAAAATGAGGAGAAAATGAGTATGAAAAAAAAGAATCACATTGAGTTCAGGACAGAATGCGGGAAAAGAATTCTGCAGATGAGAACAAGGCGGGAGTACAGCAGAGGGGAGTTGGCTGTCCTCGCGGGAATCTCATCGAAATTTTTGTATGAAATCGAGATGGGAAAGAAGGGATGTTCTTCCTATGTGATGTTCTGTCTGGCAGACGCCCTGGGCGTAAGCGTTGATTATCTTCTGGACACGGGTACGGAGGACTTTGAGGTCACCGAAGACCTGTGCAGACATTTTCACGGTTCCCAGAAAGACTCTCTGGATTTAATCATACGGCAAATGTATGAAATGATTCAGAGCGTATGACTGTACGGCGCCGCCTTTCGGTGGAGGAATTTTTCTTCTTCACCGGGAGGCGGTAATTTTCGCGCCAGCGCGGCGAGTATGAGGCAAAAACCGCCTCCTGCTCGATTGCGGCAAAATAATTACATTTTTTTATTGCCAGAGTTTTTGTTTTTGTGTATAGTATATGGGAATGAGACTAAGGGGAGAAAAGTTGGTTTGCGGATGTTACGCATCTGTTCATATTACTTTAAGCTCCTCAGAAAAAGAAGGAGATACCGGAAGATGAGTAAGTCTGCATTTGTTTCAAAGGAACAGATTGAGGAGATCGTAAAGACGTATCCGACGCCGTTCCATTTATATGACGAGAAGGGGATACGCGAGAACGCGGCTGCCGTGAAGGAAGCCTTTTCATGGAATCCAGGATTTCGGGAGTATTTTGCGGTGAAGGCGACGCCGAACCCGTTTCTGATCAATATTTTAAAGGAGTACGGCTGCGGGACGGACTGCTCCTCCATGACGGAGCTGATGCTCTCGAAGGAGCTCGGTTTTACCGGGGAGGAGATTATGTTTTCCTCGAACGATACGCCGCCGGAGGAGTTTATTTACGCGAATGAGATCGGCGCGACGATCAATCTCGATGATTTTACGCATATCGCGTATCTGGAGGATCTGATTGGGGAGTTTCCTAAGACCATGAGCCTTCGCTACAATCCCGGTGGAGTCTATACCCTGAGCAACGGCATTATGGACAACCCCGGCGACGCGAAGTACGGATTTACGAAGGAACAGATTCTGGAGGGATACCGTATCTTAAAGGAGAAGGGTGTAGAGCGTTTCGGCATCCACGCGTTTCTCGTGAGCAACACGGTGACGAATGATTATTACCCCACGCTGGCGAAGACTCTGTTCGAACTCTGCGTCGAGATCCGGGAGAAGACCGGTGTGCAGATGGATTTTATCAATCTCTCCGGTGGTGTGGGCATTGCCTACAGACCGGATCAGACTCCGAATGATATCCGGGCGATCGGCGCGGGTGTAGAGAGAGTCTACAACGAGGTGCTCGTGCCGGCCGGCATGGGCAGTGTGGATATCTACACAGAGATGGGGCGTTTTATGATGGGCCCCTACGGCTGCGTGGTGACGCAGGCGATCCATGAGAAGCATACATATAAGGAATATATCGGCGTGGACGCCTGCGCGGCGAACCTCATGCGTCCGGCCATCTACGGCGCATATCATCACATCACCGTAGCCGGGAAGGAGGACGCGCCCTGTGACCATAAATACGATGTGGTCGGTTCCCTGTGTGAGAACTGCGATAAGTTCGCCGTAGACCGCATGCTTCCGAAGATCGACATGGGTGATTATCTCATCATCCACGATTCCGGCGCACACGGATTCTCCATGGGATATAATTACAACGGTCGGCTGCGTTCCGCCGAGATTCTTCTTCGGGAGGACGGCAGCGCACAGCTTATCCGCCGCGCGGAGACGCCGAAGGATTATTTCGCGACGTTCGACTGTTTTGATATTATACGGGGGCTGGTGTAGGATAAAGCGAATAAGAGGGAAATGGTAATATACTGAGGGATGTGTGAGTAGAAATAGAAAATTTAATAAAGTCTGCAAAAGATAATGATGTGCGCCCGAGATTGGGCGCATCTTAACATAAATTTTTGTCAAATATTTTAAATTGAATTCCTCTGCAGGCCGGTCAGCTTCACCTTCTGTGGATGCGAGTTAAACAAAATCCCATACTGGCTGTATGCGTACCTGAACAAAAGCAGCGAAACGGAGCAGGCAAAGTTCCTGGTCTCCGTCTGCGCGGGAAAGGCAGGCAGCCGGTTTGTGGGTTATATTCTGGACGTGGAGGCCGGAAACGCGGCGGCTAATGTTAAATCCGCGCTGGACTATCTGAACGGACTGGGCGTGAAAACAATGCTCTATACGATGTACGCGCAATACGATACCTACAGGGCAGTCATTACCGGTCGGCCGCCGGACTGCGCTTTCTGGGAAGCACGGTATGGCTCAGATAACGGAACATACAATACGCAGTACGCGCCGCACAGGGAAGCCGATCTGCATCAGTATACCTCACGTGGATCCTGCCCCGGCATCAACAGCCGGCACAGCAAAGACAAAGACCACTCTGACCGTTGACGGCAATTGGGGAACAGCGACCTGCAAACGGGCGCAGGAGGTATTCGGAACCATTGCAGACGGATATATCAGTGCTCAGCCGACCGGCCTGAAAAAATACCATGCCGGCGTAAGCTGCGCGAAGTACACAGTCGGCGGCTCCGGAAGCCTGCTGATAAAAGCGATTCAGAAAAAAGTCGGCGTCACGCAGGACGGAAAGCTCGGCCCGCAGACGATACGGGCCATGCAAAAGTGGCTCGACACCACGCAGGACGGAACGATCAGCAACCCGTCCCCGATGGTAAAAGTGTTCCAGATCTGGCTGAATAAGCAGTGAGTTCGGCGCAGAACACGGGCATGCCCGTCATAATAAAAGGACACCCGGCTTTTCGCCGGATGTCCTTTTATTATTATACTAAGAAAATGCCGCTGGCCGGACTCGAACCGGCACGGTGTTACCCGCTTGATTTTGAGTCAAGTGCGTCTGCCAATTCCGCCACAGCGGCATTCTGCCTGTCTTTTTCAAGCCAAAATAGAATATCACATCCTTCTCAAAAAAGCAAGGTGTTTTTCTCAGCGTTTTCCGCAGAGCGTCCTTCCCGACTTCACGTCGTTCCAGTAATACAGGTTCTCCGGTTCCACCACGCGGAACATGGAAAACAGCGATTCCATGTCCGGACAGATTTCTGCAAAATGATTCTCCAGATCATCAAAGAAATGCTCCTCATAGACCGGAGTCCGATGGTCATTCCAAAGCGCGCAGTAAAAGATATCCGCCTCCACCAGGTCCTGGAAGAGATGGCTGCCGTAGCTGAGCTCCGGCATATAACCCGCCCGGTTGTCCGAGACCTCGCAGACGCCGCAGCAGTTGGAGATTGCGGCAAAGGTTACCGGCACGCCGAGCTCAGGGGAGGAAGTCCCCACGCGCCCCGGCGTCATCAGAAGAATTTTCTTCCCCCGTTCCCTGTAATACAGGTTCAGCTTCCGAAGCGCCTCCGCTACCTTCGGCTTCATCTTATACGGATACTCATAATAGCCGATCGGATCAATCTGTACGACGACCTCCACCTTCATCTCACGGGCTTCTCCCATGGAGGAATCCTTCAGCGAAAAGAAAATGTCCTCCCTCGGAAGCTCCGGAATATCGACCGTGCCTCCCTTTGATCCGGTGTACAGCGGACGGCACTGCAGCAGGTTGACGACAAATTCGCCCTCCTCGTCAATGTTGACCGTATACTCGATGTCCACAGGATTTCCGTAAACCTCATCCAGTACCTTCAGCATTTTCTGCATATAACCGGTAAACTTTTTGTTTGCCAGCAGATGCTGACAGGTGACGAACCATACCTGGCGCCAGCGGTTCAGGCGTTTCAGTGCCGTCTCCGCCTCGTAGTCCCGCTCCATGACCGACTTTTTATACCAGAGCGGCAGCTGATCCATGATCGAATCAAAGGTCAGCGTTTTGATCTGATTGTCGGAGACATCCAGCACATCGATATTTCTCTGGGAGTAGCGATGTTTTTCCGCCACGGAATGATAGAGTGAGACATCCGGGCGATCCAGGCTGGACAACCGCGGATAATCATTTTCCGGGCGATCCACCGCGCGCGTGCCGAGCCCCGCCACAATCCGCAGCAGTCCCGCGGACAGATCCGCATCCTTTCGCGTCCGGTAAAGGCTGTAGCTGTAGCCGACGCCGGCCGCCGCCGGGAAGAAATACTTATCCCAGAAGGAACCCGAAACCCGCTGTACCAGGACAGCCATCTGTTCATCCTGATGCTCCAGTCCTCTCTGGCGCCGGTACTCCAGGGCCGAGAGATCCATCGTGCTTGCGTACACCGTCCTTACCGCGT
This sequence comes from Clostridiales bacterium, assembly GCA_021202015.1. GTDB lineage: Bacteria > Bacillota > Clostridia > Lachnospirales > Lachnospiraceae > Eubacterium_I. Next base: position 15,512 of record JAJQDV010000052.1, read on the forward strand.
CCTCAAACGCCGTAAGGCACTCCTCGGGGGAACCCTGGTTCACACAGAATACCGACTCATATTTCCCGGCAAAGGCGTTATTAAAGCCGTCCTCCAGGAAGCTGGAGGAGCGAACGATGATGGGACTCCCGCTGTAATATTCCAGAAGTGCCCGGAATTTCTCCCGGATATCCGACGGAAACTCTCCGGACAAAAGCGCCTGCCGCAGGGGCTCCGCTTCAGAGTAATAACCTTCCTCCGTGCGCTGCGCGATCCTCATTTTCCAGCAGTCATTCGCAACGATATAGCTGTAGAAAACATCCGATCCGATATAAAAGGAATCATGCGGCTCCGTATGGGCGGCAAACTCCGGCATCCGGGTCTGCACGATCCTCCGGGCCAGCAGCATTCCGCAGGCTTTTCCGCCGATGGCGCCGCTCCCCACCATCCGGTCCCGAAGCCTGAAATAATCACGCGGGGTAAAGTATTCTTTGATCCGCTCATGCAGCTTCGGATCCTTCGTCATCGTGCTCTCAATGATCTGATCCTCTGTCTCATCATTGAAATTCCCCTGTTTATACTGCAGCCGTGCCAGCGCAAAAAACCGGTCGTAGCTGTCCAGATTCTGATCCTGGCTCTCCTCCTTCACCGCATCTACCAGCTGATAATATCTGCTCAGCGGGATCCCGCCGCGCAACGTCCGGCACCCGCCGGTATCAGGATCGCAGATATGCGGCAGAAACATTTCCGGAAGGTCGCGGTTCCAGACCTTCAACGGCTGAACATAAAGGTTTTCTCCGGAATACACATCCAGAAGGAGCTGCGTCGTGTCGCGGATCTTTGCCACGGCATCATAGGAATGCCGGCCGCGCAGCAGCGGAAAATATGCGACCGTATCGAGAATAAACAAATACGGGCAGGTCAGCCGGAAGAAATTACCCATCATCAGATCCGTATACCACACGGACTGGAGCGAGGACAGGCTGTCAAAGACATAGAACGCGTCAAATCCCTCCTCCGTGATCCGACTGCGGATATTCACCGTAAACGCCTCAAACCCCTCGTTCGGGTCGAATTCATAAATCTTCAGGCCGGGCTGCGGCTCGAGCAGCGGCTCATGGTCGCCGAACCGCATGTAAATCAGATTCCTCCCGTCCGCGATCGCCTGCTTTACAAAAGGATGGGCAAAACAGCAGAACTCCTCCAGCGTCGATACCTGCCAGACCACGTTATCGCCCAGCCGAATGCTGTCCAGCATTTTGTCCACTCCCGGATATCCACATAAAATCGGATCAAATGCACTCATATTCGTATCCTTTCTGAAAAATAAACAGGAAAAAGGCGTAGCAAAAAAAGTCTTTTGCGGCGCCTTTGCCAAAAATCTTTATTTAGATATAATTATTGTATCAATAAAAATACATTTCGTCAACGCATATTTTTCTACACGCCCTTCGCGGGGCGCGACGGCTAGTTTCTCTCAAAAAGAGTGACGGGAAATGAGGAGTATGTTTCCTTTGAGGTATATGAGAATTATTGTTACAGAGCAGACATTTTCCGCTTTTTGTAATCCATATCTTTGTAGCGTTTTCTGTCGGTACTCCCTCGGATATATGTACGTGAACAGGTTCCAGCGGTTTGTTTTCATTTGATCAGAAATATATAAGATAAGGGCCTATTTTAAAAATTTGCGGCATTATCAAAACCTCCTTCTCTGGCAAGACGGATGATGATGTGCGCTACGGATTCCAGGTATTCCTGGAAATATTTAATATCTTCCGTAGAAAAACCATCTACATTTTTCCATTCATAGGATGGCAGATAGCATTCTGCTGACTGGAATCCGTCAGGGATGGGCTTTTCAAAATAGACCTTTACGGTTTCCATACCGTTTTCATTGTAGGTGTCAGAATGAACCACTTCTGTTTTATCGGAAAGGGTCATAAATTGATACATCATAATAAAAAGTCTCCTTTATTTATTTGATGTTCAGATAATAACATGAATTTTTCATACTGTAAATAAATCTTAGAGGATAAGGTATATTAAAAAAATTGTATTAACAAATCGGCTGCAGAGCAATTCATTTTTGGAGATTCACAAATTTTATATTTATAGCTGCTTTTGGTAAAAAGAATCCTTTACTTTGCCGGAGAAAGCGGGTATACTATAAAGGCATGTTTTTTACAGGATATTTCAAACGAACGGCAAAAATATCAGGCCGGATCGTTCTAATGAACTGAGGGAGAATCGATCATGAAGAACGGAATCGAGATCAGATGGCACGGCCGCGGCGGCCAGGGAGCCAAGACGGCGGCGCTGCTGCTGGCGGACGTTGCCTTCCAGACCGGGAAATATGTGCAGGGTTTTCCGGAATACGGCCCGGAGCGGATGGGCGCGCCGATCACTGCGTTCAACCGGATCAGTGAGGATGTCATCCGCGTACATTCGAATATTTACGACCCGGATTTTGTGGCTGTTGTGGATGAGACGCTGCTGCATACGGTGGATGTGACTGCCGGACTGAAGGAGGAGGGCGCCATCATCGTGAACACCTCCAAATTACCGGAGGAGATCGTGCCGCAGCTGAACGGATATCAGGGCAGAGTATACACGATTGACGCAAGAAGGATTTCCGAGGAGGCGCTCGGAAAGTATTTTCCGAATTCTCCGATGCTGGCGGCGGTCGTCGCGGTGACGAAGGTGATGCCGGAAGATGTGTTCATGCGTGAGATGCAGAGTTCCTACCAGCATAAGTTTGCGAAGAAGCCTGAAGTGATCGACGGAAATATGAAAGCGCTGCAGATGACATTCGACGCGCTGTCCGCGCAGGCGTAAGATTGCAAATCCATGCGCTTTCATTACGTACATTTACGGAACATGAAACACGGTATACATGCGATTCGGGATACAGTATAAAAGAGGAAATCAGATGAGAACAGATATCACAAAAATCAATGAGAAAACACCGCACACCGGTATGACCGAGGGTATGCAGATCTATGCCGCGGGCACATCGAAGCTGTTTCTGACCGGTGAGTGGAGGAATAATACGCCGGTATATCAGGCGGACAAATGCAAACAGTGTCTGCTGTGCACGCCGGTATGCCCCGACAGCAGCATTCCTGTGAAGGACGGAAAGAGACTTGCTTTTGACCTGGATCACTGCAAGGGCTGCGGCATCTGCGCCGCGGTATGTCCCTTCGGCGCGATTGTGATGAAGGAGGGTGTGGAATAATGGCGATCAAAGAGAGAATGTCGGGCAATGAGGCCGTTGCCTATGCGATCAGGCAGATCAACCCGGACGTGATGCCGGCGTTTCCCATCACACCTTCTACGGAGATCCCGCAGATGGTTTCCACCTACATAGCAAACGGAGAGGTTGACACAGAATTCATCCCGGTGGAGAGCGAGCATTCCGCCATGAGCGCGTGCATCGGTTCCGAAGCGGCGGGCGCACGGACAATCACAGCCACCTCGTCTGCGGGGCTGGCCCTGATGTGGGAGGAGCTGCTTCTGGCCGCGTCCAACCGGATGCCGATCACGCTGGCTCTGGTGAACCGCACGCTGTCCGGCCCGATCAATATCAACTGTGATCACACAGACGGCATGGGCGCCCGCGACACCGGCTGGATCCAGATTTACGCGGAGAATAATCAGGAAGTTTATGACAATATGATTCAGGCTTACCGCATCGCGGAGCATAAGGATGTGCGCCTGCCGATCATGATCTGCCAGGACGGTTTTATCACGAGCCACGCGGTGGAGAATATCGAGCTGATGGAGGACGGGCCGGTGCGCTCCTTTGTGGGCGAATACGAGCCGGAGGAGTACATGCTGAACCCGGGCAGGCCGGTTTCCGTGGGTCCTTACTCCGTCTCCAACTATGTCATGGAGGGCCGGAAAAATCAGCTGATTGCGCTTCAAAACGCAAAACAGGTCATCCTTGATGTGGCGAAAGAATACGCGCAGATTTCCGGGAGAACCTATGGCCTGTTTGAGGAATACCGGACGGCGGACGCGGACTACATCATGCTGCTGATCGGTTCGGCGGCCGGAACGGCCAAGCAGGCGGCGGACGAGCTGAGAAATGAAGGAAAAAAGGTCGGTGTGTTAAAGCTGCGTGTATTCCGTCCCTTCCCGGCGGAGGAGATTGCGGAGGCTCTTAAGAACTGCAAAGCGGTTGCAATCCTGGATCGCTGTGAGAGCTACAACGGACACGGCGGTCCTCTGGGCGCCGAGGTACTGGCCGGACTGTACCGCAGCAGGATCTATATCAACACGACGAATTATATTTACGGCCTCGGCGGCCGTGATTTTACCACGGATGAAGCGAAGGATGTATTCCTCGCGATGGAGAAGTCTGTGGCGACCGGCCGGCCGATCGAGCAGTATCAGTATATCGGATTGAGGACGCGGGAGGTTTCGGAGAATGGCTGAGAGATATGATTTCAAAAAAGTAATGAGCAAACCGGAACGCCTCGCGCCGGGGCACCGGATGTGCGCCGGCTGCGGCGCGACCATCGCGGTGCGCGCGGTACTGCGCGCCCTCCATGAGGGAGATCAGGCAGTCATCGGCAACGCGACCGGCTGTCTGGAGGTATCTTCCTTCATGTATCCCTACACATCCTGGGAGGACAGCTATATCCACAACGCGTTTGAAAACGGCGGTGCGACCCTGAGCGGCGTGGAGACCGCTTACCGGGCGCTGCGGAAGCGCGGACGGCTTCCTCTGGATCAGACCTTCAAATTTATTACGTTCGGCGGCGACGGCGGCACCTACGACATCGGATTCCAGTCGCTTTCCGGCGCGATGGAGCGCGGACATGACCTGGTCTATGTCTGCTATGATAACGGCGCGTACATGAACACCGGCATCCAGCGATCCTCCGCGACACCGATGTTCGCGGATACCACGACGACGCCGGTAGGCACGCAGTCCAACGGAAAGATGCAGAACCGCAAGGATCTGGCGTCCATCATCGCGGATCACGATGTGGCTTACGTGGGACAGACCACGATGATGGGAAATTTTTCCGATATCCACAAAAAGGCGGAGAAGGCCATCTACACAGAAGGACCTTCCTTCCTGAACATCATGGCGCCCTGCCCGCGCGGCTGGCGCTATGAGACGGCGGATATCATGAAGATCTGCAAGCTGGCGGTGGAGACCTGCTACTGGCCGCTGTTCGAGGTAGAACACGGCAAATGGAGACTCACCTACGAGCCGAAGAAGAAGCTTCCTGTCGAGGATTTCCTGAGAGAGCAGGGCAGGTTTAAGCACCTGTTCAAGCCCGGCAACGAGGACCTGATCGTTCAGTTCCAGGCCGAAGTGGACAGGAGATGGGAAGACATTCAGTATAAGTGCGCAAGATAGCAAATGAATCAGAAAGGAGCCGCTCATTCCTGAGCGGCTCCTTCTCTGTATTTATACTTATGCTTCTTCCTCGTCTTCGGTCTCTTCCTTTGCAATATGGAAGGAGATCAGCAGGTCGTCCTGATGTACGGAATCACCCTGCGTTACGTAGATCTTGTCTACCGTACCGTTGACGGTGGATACGACGGTGGTTTCCATCTTCATGGCCTCGACGGTCATCAGAGGCATATTGACGGTGACCGGATCGCCCTCGCTGACCAGAACTTTGCCGACGGTACCCGGGATGGAAGATCCGAGGTGCTGCGGGTTGTTCTTGTCTGCCTTGAGTCTGCTGTCGGCCTTGACCTCGAGATTCTTATCCTGGATCTTGACGGTGCGGAGCATGCCGTTAACGCTGAACGTCAGGATGCGCACGCCGTTGTCATCCGGTTCGCTCATCTCCAGATACTTGATCAGGAGCTTCTTGCCCTCGCCGATATCCAGATAGGTCTCCTCGTTCTTGCGCAGGCCATAGAAGAATACATGGCTCTCGAGACGTGTCACGTCATTATACATCTCAAAGTGCTCGCAGTAGTCATCATATACCTTCGGATAGAGCGCCCAGCTGATAGACTTCTGCTTCATCACTTCCTCAGACTTGTCGCCGTAACCGTACTCATCGATCAGATGCTTTTTGATTGAGTCGAAATCAACCGGCTCTAAAGTCTTGCCGGGGCGGTCGGTGAGCGGCTCGATATCCTTCAGTACGATCTTCTGCAGCTCCGCGGGGAATCCGCCGTAGGGCTGTCCCATCATACCCTGGAAGTAGGAAACCACGGAATCCGGGTAGGAGAGAGAAGCCCCGTCTGTCAGGATATTGTCCTTTGTCAGACCGTTCTGGAACATGAAGATCGCGAGGTCGCCGACTGCCTTGGAGGTAGGTGTAACCTTTACGATGTTGCCGAGGAGATCGTTTGCATCCTTATACAGTGCCTTAATGGACTCGAACTCGTCCGCGGAACCCATGCTGGCTACCTGCGCAAGCAGGTTGGAATACTGTCCGCCGGGGATCTCGTACTTGTAGATCTCGGCGTTCGGGGACTTCATGTCGCTCTCGAACTGCTCGTAAACCTTGCGGATGCGGCCGTAGTAGCGGCTCAGCTCATCCAGATCCTCGAAATCAAGTCCGGTATCGCGCTCGCTGCCGCGGAGCGCCTCAACAACGGCGTTCATGGAAGGCTGGCTGGTCATGGAGGCCATGGACTCGATCGCGAGATCGACAATGTCTACGCCTGCCTCTGCGGCCATCAGCACTGAGCTTACGCCGTTTCCGGTGGAATCATGCGTATGAAGATGAACCGGAACATGAAGCTCGCTCTTCAGAGCGGAGACGAGTTCCTTCGCCGCGCGCGGCTTTAAGAGGCCGGCCATATCCTTGATCGCGATGATATGGCATCCGAGCTTCTCCAGTTCCAGAGCCATCTTTACATAGTAATCGAGGTTGTATTTCGTCTCGTCCGGGCTCGTGATATCGCCGGTGTAGCAGATGCTGCCCTCGACAATCTTGCCGGTCTTTAAGCACTCTTCGATCGGCATTTTCATATTCTCAACCCAGTTCAGGCTGTCGAAGATACGGAAGACGTCGATGCCGTGCTCCGCGGAGACTTCGATAAACTGTTTTACCACATTGTCCGGATAGTTGCTGTATCCAACGGCGTTGGAGGCACGCAGCAGCATCTGGATCAGGGTGTTCGGCATACGCTGACGCAGCAGCTCGAGACGTTTCCACGGGGACTCCTTCAGGAAACGGTAAGCGGTATCATAGGTCGCGCCGCCCCAGGCCTCCACGGAAAAGGCGTTCTGCATGAATGCGTTCGTCGCGTAAGCGGCGCCGCAGAGATCCTTGCTCCTCATGCGGGTCGCGAGCAGGGACTGCTGTGCGTCACGCATGGTAGTATCGGTAACATATAATTTCTTCTCATCCAGGATACTCTGGGTGAAATCCTTCGGACCCATCTTCAGGAACTTGTCACGGGCGCCGTAAATTGTCTTGGTCTTATCATATACCGGAAGAACGCGGTTCTCGAAGGCGGGCTTATCCTTTACGCCGGAGTTTACGATCCGGTCGCCGAGGAACTCCACGATCTTCGTTGCGCGGTCCTGGCTGATGTGAAGGTTGAACAGCTCCGGCGTCTCCTCGATGAAGGTGGTGTAGCATTTGCCGCTGATAAACGTCGGATGGTTCAGAACGTTGATCAGGAACGGAATGTTCGTCTTCACGCCGCGGATACGCATCTCGCGCAGGGCGCGCAGGGACTTCTTCACCGCTCCATCAAAGGTACGGTCGATGGAAATCGCCTTTACCAGGAGGCTGTCATAATACGGGGAAACCACAGATCCCGTGAAAGCGTTTCCGCCGTCCAGACGGATGCCGTTTCCGGAACCGGAGCGGTACACCGTAATCTCACCGGTATCCGGCAGGAAGTTGTTGCCAGGATCCTCCGTGGTGACACGGGTCTGGATGGAGTAACCGATGCATTTCACATCCTCCTGTGAAGGGATGTTGACCTCCTCAGAATCGAGCGGATAGCCCTCTGCGACCAGGATCTGGGACTGCACGATGTCGATGTTTGTGATCATCTCACTGACGGTGTGCTCCACCTGGATACGCGGGTTCATCTCGATAAAGTAGGGATTGTTCTCCTCATCTACGAGGAACTCAAGGGTACCGGCGTTGCGGTAGCCGACGTTCTTGGAGAGACGGATGGCGGAGTCGAAGATGATCTGCCGGGTCTCATCCGGAATCGAGAAGGCGGGCGCGTACTCTACGACCTTCTGGTGACGTCTCTGTACGGAGCAGTCGCGGTCAAAAAGATGAACGACATTCCCGTAGTTGTCGCCGAGGACCTGTACCTCGATGTGCTTCGGCCCGCGCAGATACTTCTCAATGAAGATCTTGTCGTCGCCGAAGGCTTTCTTGGACTCATTTTTTGCCTCATTGAACTCCTGCTCCAGATCCTCGATGCGGTTCACGATACGCATGCCGCGTCCGCCGCCGCCGTTCGAAGCCTTCAGCATGATCGGGAAGCCGACCATCTTGGCGACCTCCTTTGCCTTATCGATATCCTTGATCGCATAGTCTACGCCCGGGATGATCGGTACGTTCGCCTCGATCGCCATCTTCTTGGAGGAGATCTTGTCGCCCATGGCGTTCATGATATCGCTGGTCGGTCCGATGAAGACGATGCCGTTCTTCTCGCAGGCATCGACAAAATCGGGATTCTCGGATAAGAATCCGTAGCCCGGGTGGATGGCGTCGACATTCGCGTTCAGCGCGATCTTGATGATGGTGTCGATATCCAGATAGGCGTCGATCGGACCCTTTGCCGGGTTCAGCGGATAGGATTCGTCCGCTTTGGAATGGAAGAGTGCGTACTTATCCTCCTTGGAAAAAATGCTGACGGTCGTGATGCCGAGCTCGTTACATGCCCGGAACACGCGGATCGCGATTTCGCCGCGGTTCGCCACCAGCACTTTTTTAAAGGGTTTGATCTGTACTTTCGTGCTCATGTAAATTCCCCTTTCTGATTTTTATGTACTCTCGAAGTGTTCCGGGAGCGCATTTTTATTTGTTTCCAGTGTCCTTGCGCCAGAAACTTATACTACCTCTCTAGTATAGGAAAAAAACAGATGGATTGCAAGAAAAAATTGAGCAAAAAGGGGTGAAATTTGGTTAAAATGTGAAAAAATCAGGGCAGACAAATGGTGGACTGACGGTATTCCGATTTCAGGCGGCTGCCGGACTTTGTATACAGAATACGCTTGTATATTTCCGAGGAGGAGATGTCCAGATCGAGTAAATGCCTGCGGTTCTCATCGAGAGAGGACGCGTCGCGGGCCAGTTGTGCAAGGACGGGCAGTTCAGAGTGTTCCCGAATCGATTTCAGGAGGGACGCCGCGGATTTGTGAAATCCGAGAAGCCGCGCGTAGGGCGCGCGGTCATAGTCTTCGGCAAGCAGAAAATCTTCCCGGTGAATCTGCAGCAGAACATGTGCCAGATAGCGGCTGACAGCGGTATGGGTCTGGTTTTTTGTTTTTAGAAGGGCGGCAAATCCGGACCAGGAATCAAACTGTTCCAACAGGTTTTCGGCCCGGTGCGTCAGATCGGTATTTCCGGAGCCGAAATTGCCGAGATTATTTTTGTTCGAAAGCAGGGCATAGCAGAGCAGGTCGGAAAAATCATTCTCGCGGAGAAACTGCCGGTTCTGACGGGCATGGCGCAGCGACAGCAATACGGACGCGGGAACATGATCCCGCAGGGGATACAGGGGATCTGTCCCGGATATTCCGGAATCGGTACATGAGGCGTCATCCTTCACAGGGTTCGAACCGTTTCCGGAGTCCGCAGATATTCCGATATTGCTAAGCAAAAAAGCGTCATCCTTCACGGGAACCGAACCGTTTTCGGTATGGGAGAGCAGAAATTTCCGTATCGCTGCGGCGGAGGGACAGGAGTCCGGGAAGCCGGAGCTGCGGATGGAGCCGGATAAATGATCCGTGTATCCGGGAACCGGAAATTCATCACAGGAAACGGGAACCGAAGAATTATCACAGGGACAGGGATCGGAAAAATCCTCGCTGTGATAGGGTTTGCCCTGTCTGGGAATCATGCAGATTCCCATGGGACTGCCGGATTTCCGGATGGCTTTGGCATATTCCAGCGCCAGGATGTTGTTCGGCTCGGAGAGGAGCCGGTGAAGTCCGGGGGAGACATCTGTATGGGAAGATTCGGAGACATCTTCATTCTGCGTATTCCCCGAACGTCTGATCCCGGAAAAAAATTCTCCGTTGAGATATTCGGAAACTGCCAGCTCACGGGCTCTCGGAAAACTCAGGCCCTTTTTCAGATGAAGGGACAGGCTTTTCCGGAAAGTTTCCGGTTCATCCGCGAGAACGGAGGCGATGTCTGTAAAAAGGGCGGGGTCTGCGTCGGCGCTCTCGCAGCCGCAGCTCAGAATATCCACGACGCCGAGTCCGGAGAGAAGGGAAACTCCGCCTGCCGCAAATCCTTCGGCGCTTGAGAGCGCAGTTGTAACCGGAAGCTCAAACACAAGATCCGCGCCATTCTGCAAAGCCATCCGGGCGCGGTCGTATTTGGAAAGCAGGGCAGGCGCGCCGCGCTGGACGAAATCTCCGCTGATAGCGGCAATGACGTAGTCTGCGCCGGTTCGCCTGCGTGTCTCCGCGATATGATATTCATGTCCGTTGTGGAACGGATTGTACTCGGCGATAATGCCCGCGGTTTTCATGCCGTCCTGTCTGTCCTTTCATTCGTTCTCTGCCCTCGCAAAATCTCCTCAGAAAAATTACAGCCAGGCTTTCCTCGCGGAATCCCCGCTCAGGGGAAGAACCGGCCATCCTGTATCAGGCCTTCTCCGCGATGCTGTACAGCAGCTGTTCGGTCTCGTCCCAGCCCAGGCAGGGGTCGGTGATGGATTTTCCGTAGACATGCTCCCCGATCTTCTGGCTGCCCGGCTCGATATAACTCTCCACCATCACGCCCTTCACCAGAGTCCGGATCTCCGGGGAGATGGAACGGTTGTGAAGAACCTCGTCTACGATCCGCGTCTGCTCCTGATATTTCTTGCTGGAGTTGGAGTGGTTCGCGTCCACGATACAGGCCGGATAGATGAGTTCCATCTTCTCATACATCTCATGCAGGCGGATCAGATCCTCATAGTGGTAGTTCGGGATGGCGACGCCGCGCTTGTTGACCGCGCCGCGCAGGATCACATGGGCGAGCGGGTTTCCGCTCGTGTCCACCTCCCAGCCGCGGTGGGTAAAATGATGCGGGTGCTGGGCGGCGAAGACGGAATTCAGCATCACGGAGAAATCGCCGCTGGTCGGGTTTTTCATGCCGCTGGCCACATCAAAGCCGCTGACCGTCAGACGGTGCTGCTGGTCTTCCACGGATCGTGCGCCGATGGCGACGTAGGAAAGCAGGTCGTCGACGTAATCCCAGTTCTCCGGATAGAGCATCTCATCGGCGGCGGACAGTCCGGTCTCCCCGATGGCTCTCAGGTGAAGCTTCCGCACCGCGATCAGTCCGGCTTCCATGTCCGGTTTCGCTTCCGGGTCGGGCTGGGTGGCGATCCCCTTATAGCCCTCGCCGGTGGTGCGGGGTTTGTTTGTGTAAATGCGGGGGATGATGATCAGCCGGTCCTTCGTCTGCTCATTCACCCCTGCCAGACGATGGATGTAGTCCATGACCGGCGCCTCGCTGTCGGCGGAGCAGGGACCGATGATCACGAGGAATTTGTCCGACTCCCCGCGTATCACCGCGCTGATCTCGGCGTCTCTGGCAGCCTTTAGCGCCTGAAGACGTTCCGACAGGGGGAAATCCTTTTTAATCTGTGCCGGGCTCGGCAGTTCTTTTAAATAAGTAAAACTCATGTCAATTGTCTCCTTCTGAATATATAAATTTCCGAAAACGGGAATCGAATGCGGCGTCTCGTAATCATCCGGACTTTATGCGTCAGTCCGGTTGATTCGAAGACGAGTTACCAGGATGTAATGATCTGATTCCGAATGAGATCGACCGGCATATCCATCCCGGTCCAGCACTTAAAAGAGGCCGCGCCCTGAAAGAGGATCATGCTCTCGCCGTTGTGTGCCGGGCATCCGGCTTTTATTGCCATGTCAAGCAGCCTGGTCCGGCGCGGGTTGTAGATGATGTCATAGACGATCAGATCCGGGCGCAGGTACGAGTCATCCGGGATCGGACAGGCGTCCGGATCCGGCGCCATGCCGATGTTCGTCGCGTTTACAAGGATGGCGCTCCCCGCAATGCTTTTTCGCATCTGTTCCGCGTCGGAAAAATCAAAGACCGCGACGGTACAGCCGGTGCTTTCCTGAACATTTCCGGCAAAGGCGACGGTCTTTTCAAAGGCTCCGGGACGTTTTCTCCTGAAAATATCGATCTGCGCCACGCCGTCCAGGGCGGCCTGCGCGATAATGGGAAGGGCGGCTCCGCCCGCGCCGAGGATGGTCATTTTCCTGCCTGTGATGTCGTGGCCGTAGTCCCGCACGGAATCCATAAAGCCCACCCCGTCGGTCGTGTGGCCGATCATGCGGCCGTCCCTTACGGTCACGGTATTGCAGGCTCCGGTCAGCCGGGCGGCGGGCGTCAGCTCGTCCGTGAACTCTACGATCCGGTTCTTGTAAGGCATGGTGATGTTGAAGCCCAGGATGCCGATCTCCTTTAATCCTTCGACGGCCTTTCCGAAATCGGAATTGCCGAGGTCGAAAGCCAGGTAGACGCAGTCCAGACCCAGCGCCTGAAAAGCGAGATTGTGCATTTTCGGGGAAATGCTGTGGGAGACCGGACTTCCGATCAGACCGGTAAGCGCTGTCTTTCCTGATATATTCATAAAAAAGAGTCCTTTCGTTTTTCATAAGAATAAAACAAGGAACAAATAAAGTCAATGGCTTGCATCTTTTTTCGGGATAGATTATACTTAGCGAAAGTGTTGTCAACAGACAGAGAGAAGGAAGGGACAGGGACAATGCAAAGGCCTTTTGATGTAAAGGGGATTCGCTTTGGGGAAGGGCGTCCGGTGATCTGCGTGCCGGTCGTGGAAAAGGAAGAGGGCGCGGTCATACGGAAGATCCGCGCATTGACAGAGCAGAATGTGCAGATGATCGAGTGGCGCGCGGATTGTTTTTCCCGTATGGAGGAGCCGGAGCGGGTGAGGGAGATTCTGAATGAGATAAAGCCCTTTGTCCGCGATACGGTGATGCTGTTTACCATTCGCACGAAGCAGCAGGGCGGGATGACCGATACGGATGAGAAAAACATCCTTTATCTGAATGAGATCGCGGCGAAGAGCGGGAGCGTCGACCTGATCGATCTGGAGTTTTTTGAGGCGACCAGGCCGGAACGGGAGATCCGCCGTTTTCAGAGGATGGGAGTGAGGGTGATCGCTTCCCATCATGATTTTCGCGCGACGCCGGATGAGCGGATTCTGCAGATGCTGATGGACCAGATGAAGCAGGGCGGCGCGGATATCGCCAAGCTTGCCGTAATGCCGAATACGGCGGATGATGTGCTTCGCGTCCTGAAGCTGACGAACGATACGAAACAGAAATATCCGGGACTTCCTGTCGTCACGATGTCCATGGGAGGCCTGGGCGTGATCAGCCGGGTGGCGGGAGAGTTTTTCGGCTCCTGTATCACCTTCGGGGCGGACGGAGAGGTATCGGCGCCGGGGCAGATGCAAAAGGATGTCCTGGAAGGCGTCCTGGATGCGCTGCACAGGAGCCTGTATCCGTGACAGCGTTCGGAAGCCCTGCATAAAAGTATGCGTCTGAACGTCCGACCTCAATGCCGGGCGTGGATTGAAACACAGAGGGAGAAAACGAATGAAGAAACATATTTTTCTGATCGGATTTATGGGCGTCGGGAAGACGACTGTATCTCAGAAGCTCAGCGAACTGATGTCCGCGGATGAGATCGATACGGACGCGGTCATTGTCCGGGAAAGCGGCATGCCGATCAGCGAGATGTTTGAAAAATACGGGGAAGAATATTTTCGCGGAAGGGAGACGGATCTGCTTCGCCGGCTCCGCACATACAGCCCGGCGGTTATTTCCTGCGGCGGAGGCTGTGTCCTTCGGGAGGAGAATGTCACCGTTATGAGGGAGTGCGGAACGATCGTCCTTTTGACGGCGGAGCCGAGGACTGTTTATTTTCGTGTGAGCGGCGGCGACTCCAGGCCGATCCTGAACGGCCACATGAATGTGGATTACATTGCCGGGCTGATGGAGCAGAGACGTCCGGCCTATGAGGGAGCCTGTGATTTCAGCGTTCGCACGGACGGGAAACGGCCGGGTCAGATCGCGAGGGAGATTCTTGCGCGGGTGACGGATTCCGGCTCTTTGGGGACAGTTGAGAAATAAACGGTTCAGATTGCGTATGAAAAAGAGTGCCCCTTGGCGCATCCACAGCGGAGCGTTTTTATCATATCAGGAAGTTTTCCGAACTTCCTGATATGATAAAAAGTCCCGGAACACATTCGCCGGTTCCGGGATATCATATGCAACCGGCGGGAATCGAACCCACATTACAGGAGTCGGAGTCCTGCGTTCTATCCGTTAGACTACGGTTGCCTTTTCGCATTTCTGCACACGAACGCTATCATACCATAAAAATATCGATTGTGCAAGAATGTATTTTTACAGTTTTTCCGTGAATTATATTTTTTGATAAAGCGCAAATTATTACTGTTACACATGATATGAGGTACAGTTTCATGATTTTTCGCAGACTGGTTTTTACATTTCTGGTTTCCATGATTCCCGCGATCGAGATCAAGGGAGCGATTCCGTTCGGGATCGCGCTGGGGCTTCCGGCGCCTGCCGCTTTTGCGGCGGCGCTGTGCGGCAGCAGTATTGTGGCGTGCTTTCTCGCGTTTGTGACACACTGGTTTTACGAAGCCTGCAGGCGCAGACATCTGTTCCCGCGGTTTATCGGGTGGATGGAGAGAATTACATTAAAAAACAGGGATAATTTTCAAAGATTCGGTCCCCTTGCTATTTTTATCTATGTGGCCATTCCGATTCCCGGGACCGGCACCTGGACCGGCTCGATCATCGCGGGCGTGTTCAACCTGAAGCCGCAGAGGATTATAACGAGTGTGATCTGCGGAAATGTGGTGGCGGGACTGATCGTAAGCCTGGTCGGAAACGGCGTGATCGGCGTTTTTAAAACCCTTTTTATTTCATGATACAAATTATAAAGGCGGCTCTTGCGAAGCCGGAACGAAACGTATATAATCAGGCGTGCGGGATCAAATACCTTCCTGGCACTCGTGAACTCATGCGCTTCGCGCGGAAATAACAAGGTATACCTTCCAGGCACCCCTTAATTCATGCGCTTCGCGCGGAAATAACAAGGTATACCTTCCAGGCACCCCTTAATTCA
>JAJQDV010000044.1:0-383 GCA_021202015.1 Clostridiales bacterium
CCGTCTGACGGTAGATCTCCTCCATGATAAACTGTCCGGTCAATACGGTCTCCGTGTAGATCATCGGGTATCTCTTCTGCAGGTCGGCGACTTCTTTTTTCCATTCGGAATGTTCCTGCGGCTCGATCAGTTTATCCAGACGAATCAGGATCTCCCGGATATCGCCGACCACACAGGCATCTGTCTGTATGTTTTTATTGATCTCCGCCGGGTCGACGTCAAACTGGAGGATCTTCGCGCGCTGCGCGAACCGCTTCGCATCGCCGATCACACGGTCGCTGAAGCGGACGCCGATCGCGATCAGCAGATCACAGCCGCTGACGCCGTAGTTGGACGCCTGGTTACCTTACAAGGGGAGCAGTGCCGTGATAGGCGGGTGGGTA
>JAJQDV010000044.1:393-30426 GCA_021202015.1 Clostridiales bacterium
GGTGCCGTGCATGCCGAGCATTCCCGTGTAATTCGGGTTCGTCCCGTCATAGGCGCCCTTCCCCATCAGGGAATCGCACACCGGCGCGTCCACCTTTTCCACGAACCGCGACAGCTGACGGCTGGCGTCCGAGATCACGGCTCCGCCGCCGACAAAAATAAACGGCCGCTCCGATCGGCGGATCATATCCGCTGCCGTCTGCAGGTCTTCCTCCGTGATCTGATCCGCGGAGCGCGGGACAGGCGCAATCTGCTGAAACTCAAACTCTGTCTTCGCCCCGGTCACGTCCTTAGGGATATCCACCAGCACGGGTCCCGGCCGACCGGTCCGCGCAATGCGGAAGGCCCTGCGGATCACATTCGCCAGATCACGGATATCCTTCACTATAAAATTATGCTTCGTGATCGGCATGGTGATACCGGTGATGTCCACCTCCTGGAAGCTGTCCTTTCCGAGGAGGGATACCCCGACATTACAGGTGATCGCCACGATGGGAACAGAGTCCATGTAGGCGGTCGCAATGCCGGTGACCAGATTCGTCGCGCCCGGCCCGGACGTCGCGAAACATACGCCCACCTTCCCGGTCGAACGCGCGTAACCATCCGCCGCGTGGGAAGCTCCCTGTTCGTGGGAGGTCAGCACATGGCGGATCTCATCACTGTGTTTATACAACTCATCATAGACATTCAAAATCGCGCCGCCCGGATAGCCGAATACGATATCCACGCCCTGCTCCTTCAAACATTCTATAACAATCTCAGCTCCTGTCAGCTGCATGTACGGTTCCTCTTTTCTCTGCATTTACTGGTTTACCTTCAGGATGGCGCCGGTATTTCCGGAGGTCACCATCGCCTGATAACGCTTCAGATATCCGGTGGTCACCTTCGGCTCACGCGGCTGCCATTTTGCTTTCCGGGCTGCCATCTCCTCGTCGGAGATATCTACATCCAGCGTATTTGCCGGGATATTGATCTTAATGATATCGCCGTCCTCAACCAGCGCGATGGGTCCGCCAACAGCCGCCTCCGGGGAGACATGTCCGATCGCCGCGCCTCTGGACGCGCCGGAGAAGCGGCCGTCCGTGATCAGCGCTACCGTGGAGCCGAGTCCCATACCGACGATTGCCGAAGTCGGATTCAGCATCTCGCGCATGCCGGGGCCGCCCTTCGGTCCCTCATAACGGATGACGACCACGTCTCCCTCCACGATCTTTCCGCCCTTGATCGCAGCGATCGCATCCTCCTCGCAGTCGAATACGCGCGCGGGACCCTCATGCACCATCATTTCGGGCGCGACGGCGGAGCGTTTCACCACGCCGGAATCCGGCGCGAGATTGCCCTTCAGCACAGCGATGCCGCCCGTCTTGCTGTAAGGATTGTCGATCGGACGGATCACCTCCGGGTTCTTGTTCACAGAACCCTTTATATTCTCAGCAATCGTCTTTCCTGTCACAGTCATGCAGTCCGTGTGGAGCAGTCCGATCTTGTCCAGCTCCGTCATGACCGCGGAAATGCCGCCCGCCTCATTCAGATCCTCCATGTAGGTCGGACCTGCAGGAGCCAGATGACAAAGATTCGGAGTCTTCTCGCTCATCGCGTTCGCGATGTCGAGGTCGATCTCCACACCCGCCTCATGGGCGATGGCCGGCAGATGCAGCATGGAGTTCGTGGAGCATCCCAGCGCCATATCCATGGTCAGCGCGTTCATAAAAGCGTCCCTGGTCATGATGTCCAGCGGACGGATATTTTTCCTGTAAAGATCCATGACCGCCATGCCCGCGTGCTTCGCAAGCTGAATCCGGGCGGAATATACCGCCGGGATGGTCCCGTTGCCCGGAAGTCCCATACCCAGAGACTCGGTCAGACAGTTCATGGAGTTCGCGGTATACATGCCGGAGCAGGAACCGCAGGTCGGGCAGACATTCTCCTCAAAATGCGTCACATCCTCCTCGCTCATCAGCCCCGCCTCGTAGGAACCGACCGCCTCAAACATGGATGAGAGGCTTCTTTTCTGTCCGTTTACATGACCGGCCAGCATCGGGCCGCCGCTGACAAACACCGTAGGCACGTTCACCCGCGCCGCCGCCATCAGAAGACCCGGCACATTCTTATCACAGTTCGGAATCATCACCAGCGCGTCAAACTGATGCGCCAGCGCCATACACTCGGTGGAATCCGCGATCAGGTCACGGGTCACCAGGGAGTATTTCATGCCGACATGTCCCATGGCGATCCCGTCGCAGACTGCGATTGCCGGAAACATGATCGGGGTACCTCCCGCCATGGCTACGCCGAGCTTGGCCGCCTCCGCCAGCTTATCCAGATGCATATGTCCCGGAACGATCTCATTGTGAGAACATACGATGCCGACCAGCGGCCGCTCCAGTTCTTCCTTCGTCAGGCCGAGCGCGTTAAACAAAGATCTGTGAGGTGCCTGCTGCATCCCCTTTTTTGCGTTGTCACTTCTCATCTTATTGTCTCCTTTTCTTTATTGTTACTTTAGTCCGATACGATACGCTCGCAGATGAGGTCACCCATCTGCTGCGTCCCGACCAGTTCGACGGAGGACTTCCGGTCCTCCTCCTGCGGCATAATATCAATGGTCCTGTAGTGATCTTTCAATACCTGCTTTACCGCGGCCTCCACCGCGTCAGCCTCCCGGTCAAGGTCAAACGAATAGCGCAGCATCATCGCCGCGGATAAAATCGTCGCGATCGGATTCGCGATCCCCTTCCCGGCAATATCCGGCGCGGATCCGCCGCTGGGCTCGTAAAGGCCGAACTTCGTATCGTTTAAACTCGCGCTCGACAGCATGCCGATGGAACCCGTCACCATGCTGGCCTCATCCGACAGGATATCGCCGAACATATTCTCTGTCAGGATCACGTCAAACTGTCTCGGATCCCGAACCAGCTGCATCGCGCAGTTGTCCACCAGCATATGTTCGAGGGTCACCTCCGGATAATCCGCCGCGACCTCCTCCACGATCCGTCTCCAGAGACGGGAAGAGTCCAGAACGTTCGCTTTATCCACACTCGTGACTTTTTTCCGTCTCTTCATGGCGATCTCAAATCCCCTGACAGCTATCCGGCGAATCTCATTTTCATTATAGGAAAGCGTATCGACCGCGGTCGTCACACCGTCGCGGACCTCCGTATGCCTCTCGCCGAAATACAGCCCGCCGGTCAGCTCCCGCATGATCATCATGTCAAATCCGTCCCCGATGATATCGTCCCGGAGCGGGCAGGCCTCCTTGAGCTCCTCATAGAGGCAGGCAGGCCGCAGATTCGCAAAAAGATTCAGGGATTTGCGCAGCTTCAGAAGCCCGGCCTCCGGCCGCTTCTCCGGCGGCAGCTGATACCAGGACGACGTTCTCGCGTCCCCACCGATGGAGCCCATGAGTACCGCGTCAGACGCCCGCGCCTGTTCGACCGCGTGATCCGTGAGGGGAAGTCCCGTCGCGTCGATGGAACAGCCTCCCATCAATATGTCCTCATACTGAAACTCATGGCCGAATTTCGTGCCGACGCAGTCCAGCACCTTCCGCGCCTCGGCGACAATCTCGGGGCCGATCCCGTCCCCGGCGATCACTCCAATCTGAAACTTCATAAATACGCCTCCCATTCACAATCCTGTGCAGCACACAGGAAACACTGCACTTAATTCAATAATATAGTATAATTTGACACGGATTTCAAGTATTAAATCTTTCATACAAATAGAATCCCGCTTTGCGGGATTCCTGCGCTGCCGCGCGTCTGCGTAAGCAGACATCTTCCTTTGCGCGGCATGTGCATCCACAGCGGAGCGTTTTTTATCATATAGGAAGTTCGGAGAACTTTCCTATATGATGAGAAAAAGGAAGCCTGCAAAACGCCTCTCAGCATTTCACACGCCCCTCTCATCCGTCAGCCGGTACAGCGTCCCATAAATACCCAACGGTATCTATCCTTCGATGGCGTCCTCCGCCTTCTCCACCTGCGCGATCGCCGCGCGCTGCATCGGTATACGGCAGTTCTTATTGTTGCCGAACTCAACGATCACAACATCCTCATCAATATCGATCACCGTGCCGTAAAAGCCGCCGGTCGTACAGATCGTATCTCCGACCGCCATATTTGACAGCATGTCATTTTTTCTGCTCTGCTCCTTTCTGTTCGGGCGAATCATGAAAAAGAACATGAACACGACCAGGATGACCACCCATATGATGATCCCGTAACCGGAGCTGCTGGAAGTCAAAACGTACATACAATTTCCTCCTGTCTGATCCATTTCTGAAATACGCTGATACACTCAGCGTCTCAATATCGCTTCCATTCTACACAATTAACAATCATTATTCAAGATATTTTTTTGCTTATGATATTTTTTATTGCCATCAACGATTCACTGTTCTTTCATCCGATACAGTTTTTCCTCTTTATAACTCTGATAGCCGCCCGCGTCGATCGCGTCCCGGATTTCCTCCATCATCGTATTATAAAAGTAAAGATTGTGCAGCACGCACAGCCGCATCCCCAGCATTTCCTTCGCTTTCAACAGATGACGAATATAAGCACGGCTGTAGCTTACACAGGCCGGACAGCCGCACCCCTCCTCGATGGGGCGCATATCCCGCTCATACTTCTGATTGAACAGATTCATTTTTCCGTGGTTCGTGTACACATGCCCGTGCCTGCCGTTGCGGCTCGGATACACGCAGTCAAAAAAATCGACGCCCCGGTCTACGGCTTCCAGAATATTGGCGGGCGTACCGACCCCCATCAGATACGTCGGCTTATCCTCCGGCAGGAAGGGAACCGTCACATCCAGGATGTGGTACATCTCCTCGTGGCTCTCCCCCACGGCCAGGCCGCCGACGGCATATCCGTCCAGCTCCATCTCCCGGATTCGTTTCGCGTGATCGATCCGGATATCGTCATAGACGGCGCCCTGATTGATCCCGAACAGAAGCTGTTCCCTGTTGATCGTATCCTCCAGCACGTTCAGCCGGTCCATTTCCGCTTTGCACCGCACGAGCCACCGCGTCGTGCGCTCCACGGACGGCTTCACATATTCCCTCTCCGCCTTCGCAGGCGGGCACTCGTCAAAGGCCATGGCGATCGTGGAGCCCAGATTCGACTGGATCTGCATACTCTCCTCCGGTCCCATAAAAATCTTCCGCCCGTCCACATGGGAATGAAAATGAACCCCCTCCTCCCGGATCCTGCGCAGCCCGGCCAGCGAAAACACCTGGAACCCGCCGGAATCCGTCAGAATCGGCCGATCCCAGACCATGAACCGGTGAAGCCCGCCCAGGTCCCGGATCAGCTGATCTCCCGGGCGCACATGCAGATGATAGGTATTGGAAAGCTGAATCTGCGTCCTGATCTGTTTCAGGTCGTCCGTGGACACCGCCCCCTTGATCGCCGCTGCGGTACCCACATTCATAAATACCGGCGTCTGCACCGTGCCGTGGATCGTCGTCAGCTCCGCGCGCTTCGCACGGCCGTTTTTTTTCAACAGCTTATACATCAAAAGTCCCCTTTTCGATTGCTTTTCGTCCTTATTTCCATTATAATGTACTCTATCACACGGAGAAAATCAAGAAGACGATTCCGAAACGGAAATCAGACAAAATAACTCAAGGGGGAACTGCGCAATGGCCGGATCGAGTTTTGGCACAATCTTTAAAATCACCACCTGGGGGGAGTCCCACGGAAAGGGCGTCGGCGTCGTCATCGACGGCTGTCCCGCCGGACTTTCCTTATGTGAAGCGGATATTCAGAAGTTTTTAGACCGCCGCAGACCCGGCCAGTCCCGGTTCACGACCCCGCGAAAGGAATCGGACGCCGTGGAGATCCTCTCCGGCGTTTTCGAGGGACAGACCGCCGGCACGCCCGTATCGCTGCTTGTTCGGAATGAGAACCAGAGATCAAAAGACTACAGTGAAATCGCCTCTTACTATCGCCCCGGGCATGCAGACTATACATTCGACGCGAAGTACGGCTTTCGCGATTACAGGGGCGGCGGACGATCCTCCGGCCGCGAAACGATCGGACGCGTGGCCGCCGGTGCGGTCGCGTCAAAGATCCTCGCGGAGACGGGCGTCTCCATCCGGACCTATACCCGTTCCATCGGGCCGGTCGCCATCTCCCCGGACAGGTTTGATCCGGATGAGATCTGCGCCAACGCACTCTTTATGCCGGACGCGGCTGCCGCTGTTGAGGCGCAGGCCTATCTGGAGAGGTGTATGCAGGAGCAGGACTCCTCCGGAGGCACGATCGAGTGCGTGATCACCGGCATGCCCGCCGGGGTCGGCGAGACTGTTTTTGAAAAGCTGGACGCGAACCTGGCAAAGGCCATGTTTTCCATCGGCGCCGTCAAAGGCTTCGAGATCGGTTCGGGCTTTGGCGCGGCAGCAAAAAAAGGCTCCGAAAACAACGACGCCTTTCTCACAGCTCCTTCCGGAAAGATTACAAAGAAGACAAATAACGCCGGGGGCATCCTCGGCGGAATGAGCGACGGGGATCCGATCGTATTCCGCGTCGCCGTCAAACCGACCCCCTCCATCGCCCGCGCGCAGCAGACCGTCAAAAAGGACGGCACTCCCATTGACATCCGCATCGCCGGCCGCCACGATCCCGTCGTCGTCCCGCGCGCCGTCGTCGTCGTCGAGTCCATGGCCGCCCTGGTTCTGACGGATCTGCTCCTGCTGAATCTGTCCGCCCGGATGGAATACCTGAAGAAGATCTATACCGACTGACGTATCCTCAGCTCTCCCTGCGCCGCAGCACATCGTAAACATCCGCCGCGGGCTGCCCGAAGTCCAGATACAGCACCTGCTTCGAATGCGGCGCGGACGCCATCTCTTCCCCGTCCTCATTGACAATGCGTCTCACCCGCACTCCGATATTCTCTCCGTTCGGCTTCATGATCTCGATCTGCTCTCCCACCGAAAATTTATTTCTCTGTTCGACGCGATACAGCCCCCGCGCATCCTGCGCGCTGACAATCCCCAGATAAGTATATTCTTTTTCATAGGTGCTGCTGTCATAGATCTGGGAATCCTCATTCGGCTTCCCGAAAAAGAATCCCGTGGAAAACGGACGGTACGTACAATTCGAAATCTGATCCAGATACCAGTCCATATTTTTACGGTAGAGCGCCGGATCCCGCAGATAATCATCGATCGCCCGGCGGTAAGTCCGCGCGGCCGTCGCCACATAAAGGGCGTTTTTCATCCTTCCCTCGATCTTGAAACTGTCAATCCCGCTCTCCACCAGTTCCGGGATGTGTTCGATCATGCACAGGTCCTTTGAATTAAAAATATAGGTCCCTCTCTCATTCTCATACACCGGCAGATACTCGCCCGGCCGGGTCTCCTCCGCAACAGCATATTTCCATCGGCAGGGGTGAGTACAGGCGCCCCGGTTCGCGTCCCTTCCCGCGAAAAAATTGCTGAGCAGGCATCTCCCGGAATAGGAAATGCACATGGCGCCATGGATAAAGGTCTCCATCTCCATCTCTTCGGGAACGCGCCCGCGGATATTCCTCAATTCCTCCAGAGACAATTCCCGCGCCGTCACCACCCGCTTCGCGCCGAGGCCGTACCAGAAAAGGAACGTCCCGTAGTTCGTATTATTCGCCTGCGTACTGATATGGATGTCGATCTCGGGACAGACCTCCCGCGCCACAGAAAAAACGCCCGGATCGGAAATGATCAGAGCGTCCGGTTTCATGGGGCGCAGCTCCTCGAAATACGCTCTGACGCCCTCCAGATCGTCATTGTGTGCCAGAATATTCGCCGTGATATACACCTTCGCGCCCTGTTCGTGCGCAAACAGGATACTCTCCCGGATCTCCTCCATGGAGAAATTCTTCGCTTTCGCCCGAAGCCCGAAGGCCTCTCCGCCGATATAAACCGCATCCGCCCCGAAGACCAACGCGGTTCTAAGCACTTCCGGACTGCTCGCCGGGAGCAGAAGCTCCGGTTTCTTTTTATTCATATTCCTTACTCCTGACCACTAATCACTGTCCCCTGACGCTGAGCGTGATCCCGTCTCCGACCGCGAGCACCGTCGTCGTCAGCAGGGGATGATGCGTCAGCTCATATAAATACGCCCGCATACGTTTGTGGATCGTGCGGTTCCGCCTCGCGACCGCGAATTTAGACTCCAGGATATCCCCGTCCTGCATCACATTATCGGAAAGAAGCACCCCGCCGGGGGCAAGCAGCCGCAGCACATCGTCCAGAAAACGGAGATACTGCCCCTTCGCCGCGTCCATGAAAATAAAATCAAACGACCCGTCCAGTTCCCTAAGAACCTCCGCGGCGTCGCCCTCCAGCAGCGTGATCTGCCCGTCCCTCCCCGCGCGTGAGAAATTTGCCCTCGCGACGGGAATCCGCTTCTCATAATTCTCAATCGTGGTGATCTGAGCCTTCACCGGATCATATTCCGCCATAAAAAGGGCGGAAAAACCCACCGCCGTTCCCACTTCCAGAATATGTTCCGGCTGATGCAGCGCCAGCAGCACCTTCAGAAAATCCTGCAGTTCTCTCCGGATCACAGGAACATGCCGCTCTCTCGCTTCCGTCTCAATCTCCTCGAGAAGCGGTGTGTTTCCCGCACCCAGGGAATTTATATAGGTACAAAATCTTTCATCGACAATCATGTTTTTTCTGACAATTCCTCAAACTCCAGACATTGGGCCAATTCAAAATTCAGCCGCTGCACGAGCCTGCACGCCGCAACCTCCGCCTCCAGAAACTCGCGGAGCATCGGATCGTCATAGACGTCCTGATACTCCTTCATCAGCCGGTCAGATTCCGAAAACAGATCGATCTGCTCTTCTGAATTCTGCAGCTGATAATTCTTCTTCCGGAACTCAAAAAGGCGCTTTTTTTTCTCCGGATACGCCTGTATTTTCGAGCCGATGTCCCTGTAGCGCCGAAACTCGGCGCAGTCCTTCATCTCCTCGACCATGCGGTCTATACTGTTCTTTGTCTCCGTCATTTTCGGTATTATACCTCCATGATGATCGGTATGATCATCGGGCGGCGCATCGTTCTCTTCCAGACATGGTCGCTGAGCACATCCTTGATCGTCGATTTGATCCTGGTCCAGTCCGTGACTCTCCGGTCCGCAAGGTCAAAGACCGTTCTGTTCAGAACCTCCTGCATCTCCTCCATCAGGCTCTCCGAGCCGCGGACATACACAAAGCCTCTGGAGACGATATCCGGTCCGGCCAGAACCTGTCCGGTTCCGGACTCCAGCGTAAGCACAACGATAATGATGCCGTCCTCCGCCAGGTGCTGGCGGTCACGCATCACGATATTGCCCACATCCCCGATGCCGAGGCCGTCCACGAACACGGATCCCGCAGCCACCTTATCGGTCACTTCGGCGCTGTCCTCATCAATCTCAAGGACATCACCGGAGGAGAGCATCAGGATATTCTCCTTCGGCATGCCAAGCTCCCGCGCCAACTGCGCCTGCGCCTTGCGATGCTTGAACTCCCCGTGAACCGGAATCGAGTACTTCGGGTGCAGCAGGCTGTAGATCAGCTTGATCTCCTCCTGGCAGGCATGTCCGGAAACATGGGTATCCTGGAAAATAACATCCGCGCTCAGCCGATACAGCTCGTTAATAATCTTTGAAACCGCCTTCTCATTTCCCGGAATCGGGTTCGAGCTGAATACAATCAGATCATTCGGGCTGATCTTTACTTTTTTATGCGAACCGTTCGCCATGCGGGAAAGCGCGGCCAGCGGCTCTCCCTGGCTGCCGGTCGTGATCAGCACCATCCTGTCGTCCGGATAATTCCGAAGCTCTTCCACGTCGATCAGCGTATTGTCCGGGATATCCAGATAGCCCAGATCGGACGCGATCGAAATGATATTCACCATGCTGCGCCCCTCGACCACGACCTTCCGGCCGAATTTATTCGCCGTATTGATGATCTGCTGCACGCGATCCACATTGGACGCAAACGTGGCGATAATGATGCGCTGTTTTTCGTGGTCGCTGAAAATGCCCTCAAAGGTCTTTCCGACTTTCCGCTCGGACATCGTAAACCCGGGCCGTTCCGCGTTCGTGCTGTCGCACATAATGGCGAGCACGCCCTTTTTCCCCAGCTCTCCGAACCGCTGCAGATCGATAGCGTCCCCGTAGACCGGGGTATAGTCCACCTTGAAATCCCCCGTATGGACGACGACTCCGACCGGACTGTAGATCGCCAGCGCCGCGGCGTCCTGGATGCTGTGGTTCGTCTTGATAAACTCCACGCGAAACTCGCCCAGATTGATATGCTGCCCGTATTTTACGACCTTTCGTTTTACGGTCCCCAGCAGATTGTGCTCCTCCAGCTTATGCTCGATCAGCGCGATGGTAAGCCTCGTCGCGTAGATCGGCACATTAACCTCCAGAAGCACATAGGGGAGCGCCCCGATGTGATCCTCATGTCCGTGCGTAATAAAAAAGCCCTTCACCTTCTCCGCGTTTTCCTGCAGATAGGTGATGACCGGCACGCACAGATCAATGCCGTACATATCGTCCTCCGGGAAAGCCAGTCCGCAGTCCACAACAATAATACTGTCTCCGTATTCAAAGGCAGTAATATTCATCCCTATGGCTTCCAGTCCGCCCAAAGGGATGATACGCAATTTGGAATTTTTCGAATTTTTCAAAAATACACCTCCGTCAATTATTTCCGCCGCGAATCTGCAGATCCTGAAAAATCCGCCGTCCGCGTTCATGAATGTCCGCAATCAGCGCGAACCGTGTTCAGCTTTCGAAATCCACATCATCCAGCATCTCGGTAAAGACCTTTAAAATCGCGTCCATCTCTACACTGTCCTCTACCATCTCATAAATGATGTCGTCTTCCTCCGTCTGTACTTCTTTTAATATATAAGCAAGAGAATCTCCCTCCTCCTCCTCTGCCGCGAGAAGATAGGAAATGCCCCTGATCTTTGTCTGTTCCAGAATATACAGTTCAATCTCTTCCCCTGTCTCAGGATCCGTAATCGTGATACTTTCCATCATTCACTCTCCAGTTCATTCCTCTTCAGATCCAGATACCCCTGCAGGATAAAAACGGCCGCCAGACTGTCCACATAGTCCTTCCGGTGCTCTCTGCGCACCCCGCTCTCCATCATCGTGCGATCCGCCATGACCGTAGTCAGACGCTCATCGAAAAGCTCCACATCCAGTCCGGTTCTTTTTACGAGCATGTCACGAAACTGCGCGGTCTTCTCGCAGCGCTCTCCCTCCGTGTTGTTCATGTTCTTAGGATATCCGAGCACGATCTTTTCCACCTCGTACGAAACGATCAGCTCCTCGATCCGTGCGAGTGTCTGCCTGAGCTTCCCCGGTGATTTGCGCCGTATGATCTCCACGCTCTGCGCGGTCAGAAACAAAGGGTCGCTCACCGCAACCCCTACAGTCCTGGAGCCGAAATCAAGACCCATGATCCTCATATCAGATCTCCTGTTCCCAGGAGCGTTTTTTCACATAATCCCTGAGGACTTCCTCCACCAGCTCATCCCTCTCGACCTTCATGATCAGGCTGCGGGCATTGTTATAGCTGGTGATATATGTAGGATCTCCCGACATAATATAGCCGACGATCTGATTAATCGGATTATAGCCCTTCTCAAGCATCGCCTTGTATACGATCTCAAGAACATCCCCGACCTTCAGGTCCGGCGCCTTCTGAACTTTAAAATACTGTGTGCGGTTTACATCCTGCATCGTCTCATCCTCTTGTACATGGTAAACATTCTGAAAATATATCTGAACCTATTCTATACGAAATGCGGAAAAAATTCAACCACCATTATTCTGTTTCTGAGAGATTCCTCTGTGCGAAACCGGACTTTTACATATTCCGGAGTGAACCCCTCATAGAATTTTTCACCGTTTTCCGTGACCGGCTCCTCAAAAAGAACCTCCACCGGCCTGCCCGCGTACCAGCTGACAAAGCGCTCTTTCATCTCCTTTGAAATGTCAAGGAGGATCCTGCTCCGCTCCGCCTTCACACGCTGCGGAAGCTGTCCGCTCATCCGCGCGGCCGCCGTCCCCTCCCGGCGGGAATACTGAAATACATGGATCTCATAGAAGGATACCTTCCGCGCAAAGGCACAGGTCGCGGCAAACTCCTCCTCTGTTTCCCCCGGAAAACCGACGATGATATCCGTAGTCAGGGCGGGATGCTCATAGTATTTCCGCAGGAGCCCGCATTTATGAAAATATTCTTCTGTTGTATACTTCCGGTTCATCCTTTTGAGCACCGTATCGCTGCCGCTCTGGAGGGAAAGATGAAAATGCGGACATATTTTATTCATGGAAGCCAGCGCCCTGACAAAATCCTCCGTAATAATGCCCGGCTCCAGCGAGCCGAGACGGATCCTCCGGATTCCCTCCACCTCATGCAGCTCACGGATCAGGTCGAGCAGCGTACAGCCCAGATCCGTTCCGTAGGAGCTCAGATGGATTCCGGTCAGAACAATCTCCTGAAAACCGTTTTCCGCCAGCTCCTCCGCCTCCGCCCGGACGTCCTCCGTCCGACGGCTGCGCACCCTTCCTCTCGCATAAGGAATAATGCAGTAGCTGCAAAACTGATTGCATCCGTCCTGAACCTTCAGGAACGCGCGCGTGTGCTCCGCGGGACGGCTGACCCGCATCTCCTCATAAGGCTGCCCCGGTCGGCTGATATCATCCACAAAAACGACCTTCTGTCCGGACGGTTCCCGGATTTCGTGTTCCGGGGTCTCCTGCACGGATAATTTCCGGGGTCTCCTGCATCTCTCAAACTCCTCCACCGCCGCGACCAGCTCCTTCTTCCGGTCATTGCCGATCACAATATCGATCGCCGCGTCCCGAACAGCCTGATCCTCCGAGGTCTGCACATAACACCCGGCCGCCGCCACGATCGCGTCCGGATTCTGCTTTCGGGCCCTGTGTATCATCTGCCTTGATTTGCGGTCCGCGATATTCGTCACCGAACAGGTATTGATCACATAGAGATCCGCCTCCTCGTGAAAGGGGACAATCTCATACCCCGCCTCCTCCAGGCTCTGCCGCATCGCTTCCGTTTCATATGAATTTACTTTGCAGCCGAGGCTGTGGAGCGCCGCCCGTTTCACCAAAATTCTCCTTTCCCGTCCCGGTATCCCGAATATTAAGTAACCGGTTATTCATTCTTCGACATACCGGATGACACATGAACTTTTCTTACATTTTTCTTACATTTTTCTAAGATTTTCCATAGCTTTCTTGACTTTTCCGGAAAATAAAGCTAGTATACAATGCGTGAAGCGGTCATATCCGTCATTGACACGTCATAGACAGCTGTCTCGCGGAATATGATTTTACACAAGGACAGTGAAATCGTCAAGGGAGGGCAATCACTATGAAAAAAGTTATGGTATCTCTGAATTCCATCGAAAAAGTAAAATCCTTTGTCAAGGATGTTTCCTCATTCGAATATGATCTTGACCTGATTTCAGGGAGATATGTCATCGACGCGAAGTCCATGCTCGGCATCTTCAGCCTGGACCTGTCAAAGCCCATCGAGCTCACCATTCACGCTGACGAAGAGGCCGCGGATAAGATCGTTGAGGCACTGCGGGATTATCTGGCATAGCAGTGCAGTTATGATACCTCTATGATCTCCGCGGTCTGAATGGCTTTCTCCATCATCTCATCGATCTTCTCGCTCAGATTCCGTTCGGAACGGCGGATAATATTGACATTCGGTTTTGTCACGGGATGCTTCGCCACGAATATGGTGCAACAGTCCTCATACGGCTGGATCGAGGTCTCATAGGTGTCGATCTTTTCCGATATCGCGATGATATCATTTTTGTCAAATGCGATCAGCGGACGGTAGACCGGCAGCGTGCAGACCTCGTTCGTCGCCATGAGTGATTTCATGGTCTGGCTCGCCACCTGGCCGATACTCTCGCCGGTGACCAGACCCTGACAGTCGTCCGCCTTCGCAAAATATTCCGCGATCTTCATCATATAACGCCGCATAATGATCGTCAGTTCGTCATGCGGGCATTTATCGTAAATATAGAGCTGAATATCCGTAAAATTTACCACATACAGCCGGATGGGGCCGCTGTAACGCGAAACGATCCGGGCCAGATCCACCACCTTCTGTTTCGCGCGCTCGCTGGTGTACGGCGGCGCATGAAAATACACAGCCTCAATGGTAACGCCCCGCTTCGAGATCATATAGCCCGCCACCGGGCTGTCGATTCCTCCGGAAAGCAGAAGCATGGCCTTCCCGGCCGTTCCCACCGGCATGCCGCCCGGTCCCGGGATCTCCTTGGAATAGATGTTCACCCTGTTCCGGATCTCCACATGCAGCCTGATCTCCGGCTGATGCACATCGACGCGCATTTCCGGATAAGCGTCCAGAATCCGGCCGCCAAGCTCCGCGTTGATCTCCTGGGAATCCAACGGGAAGCTCTTGTCCGCCCGTTTGGTAAATACCTTGAAGCTTTTCCTCTTGTCCGGATAGACCGCATCAACATAGGTGAGGACGTCGGAGACCAGCTGCTCCATATCACCGGCATCCACCTGCCGCATCGGGCAGATGCTGACGATGCCGAACACACGGGTAAGCGCAAGGACGGCACCGTCATAGTCAAAATCGCCCGCCGCTGCGACATAGATGCGGCCGCGCTCCGCAGAGATTTCAAATTCGCCCTCCACGGGCGACAATGCGTGCTCAATGTTGCGAATCAGCGCACCCTCAAATACATGGCGGTTTTTTCCTTTGATGGCAATCTCGCCATATTTGATCAAAAATGAACGGAACATGAGGTCTTCCTTCTTTCTTTTCATAAGTTTCCCGCTTTCAGAACCTGCGATATCTGCGCAGGAACGGCAGGAGTTCGGAAAGCGCATCCAGGCAAAGGTCGAGTTCCTCCCGCGTGGTATGTATGCTGAAGCTGAAACGCAGGGTGGAATCGCGATGCTCTTTGTCGAGTCCGATCGCCGTCAGCGTGTCGCTGTCAGCCCTGTGCGTCGAGGCGCAGGCGCTTCCCGCAGAGACATAGATTCCCCTGTCCTCGAGCGCGTGGAGGAGGACTTCACTCCGCACGCCGGGAAAGGAAGCGCTGACGATGTGGGGCGCGCTGTCCCTGCCGGTTTTTCCGTTGATGCGGACATTTTCCAGCGTCCGCAGTTTTTCCGAAAAATACGCTTTCAAAGCATACATTTTCTGTACATCGTCGTCGAGATTCTCATGGATCTCCCGCGCGGCGATGCCCATACCGGCGATTCCGGGTGCGTTGATCGTACCGGAACGCATATCCCTTTGCTGTCCGCCGCCGAACAGGATGGGGCGGATCTTCGTTTTATCCTTACTATATAAAAATCCGACGCCCTTCGGTCCGTGGATCTTGTGTGCGCTGACCGAGAGCAGATCGATGTTCATTTTCTTCGGATCGATATGAAACTTCCCGTAGGCCTGCACTGCGTCCACATGGAAGATCAACTTCGGATTCTTCTCACGGATCAGGCGTCCGGCCTCCTCCACCGGCTGCAGGGATCCGATCTCGTTGTTGACCATCATGACGGACACGAGAATGGTATCCTCCCGGATGGCATCCGCAAGCTCGTGCAGGGAGATCTCCCCGCAGTCATTTACGGAAAGCCGCGTGACCTCAAACCCCTGTTTCTCAAGGAAACGCATGGTGTTCAGCACTGAGGGATGCTCGATGGCCGTCGTGATGATATGCTTTCCCGCGCGCCTGTTTGCCAGCGCGCTTCCCAGGATGGCCAGATTGTTGGATTCCGTACCGCCGGAGGTAAAGATAATTTCCTTTTCCCGGCAGCGCAGGGTCTTCGCGATCGCGGCTGCCGCTTCCCTTACCTCCTTTTCCGCTTCCACTCCTTTTAAGTGCATGGAGGACGGATTGCCGTATTCAATTGTCAGAAGCCGCGCCACCCTGTCCGCCGCAGCCTGTGAGCAGGCGGTGGTGGCTGAATTATCCAGATAAATCTCTGTCATATATGTGCTCCTCCGCATTCTCCAGCCCCATCATCACGAGGGACATCGCGCAAACGGCTGCCGTGTCCGTGCGCAGGATGCGCCGGCCGAGCGACAGGACATCCATATCCCGGCGCGCCGCGTCGATCTCCTCCGTTGAGAAACCGCCCTCCGGTCCGATGAAAATACTGACGGACTTTCCCGGTTCAAGCTTCGCCAGGGCTTCCGCCGTCGAACGCATTCCCCGCTCGTTCTCATAGGGAACCAGCCGGACGTCACAGCTTCCTGCGTACTCCAGCGCGTCCGAATACCGCATCACCGGATGAATCCGGGGAATCCGGCTGCGCTTCGACTGCTTGGCCGCGCTCTCGCTGATCGCCTGCCAGCGTTTCAGCTTTTTCTCCGCGCGTCTCTCGTCGAGCTTTACCACACAGTATTTCATGTCCACCGGGATGATCTCATACACCCCGAGCTCCACCGCTTTCTGAATCACGTATTCCATACGGTCGCCCTTCGGAATCGCCTGGAACAGATAAATCCGGGAGGAAAGCTCCGTCTTCGGAACCTCCTCATCCAGAATATCCGCCTGCACAAACGCGTCGCCCAGCTCCGCGATCTCACAGTAAAAATCCTGCCCGGAGGCGCTGCTGACCCGGATCTTCTCACCCGGCCGCATCCGGAGGACATTTTTTATATGATTCACATCACTTCCCGTGATGGTGATATATTCTTTTCCGACCTGATCGTCTCCGATAAAAAACTGATGCATCGTAAATCCGCCTGCTTCGATAAATATTTTTATCAGCGCTTCACCGCCGTGATGCCGACCCACTCGCCCTGCCGACTGACCGCAATCACTTCCAGTCCGGCCGCCTCAATCGCAGCAACGACATCATTCTCCTTGAAATCAATGATGCCGGAGGCGATAAATACCCCGCCCTTCTTTAATCGCGCGGGAATGACCGGCGCCATTGGAATGATCACATCCGCCAGGATATTCGCCACAACGATATCGTAGCGCTCCGTGCCGACCCGTTCCTGAAGAATTGTATCATTGATCAGATTGCCCACATAAAAATCGCCCTGTTCTCTGCCGAGATGATTTACCTCGAAATTCGCATATGTGGACGTCAGACAGTCCTCGTCGATATCTGTCCCGACCACATGGGCCGCGCCGAGCTTCAGGCTGACGATGGAAAGAATCCCGCTGCCGCAGCCCAGGTCGAGCACCTCATCGCCCGGCCGCAGATATCTCATCAGCTGTCGGATGCACAGCTGCGTCGTCTCATGCTTTCCCGTTCCGAAGGAAATGCCGGGATCGACCTCGATCAGCAGCTTGTCCTCATCCCCTGCCGCAAGCGCTTCCCACGTCGGTTTGATCAGGAGATCCCGGCAGGGGGTTCCGTCCGCGGAAGCATCCGGATCCGCTTCGATCGTAAAGGCATGGAAAAATTCCTTCCAGTTATTGATCCAGTCGATATCCTCCGTCTCACTCTCGGTAATCTCACCCGACCCTACATTAACAAAAGAGCGAAGCTCCTTAAGAGCCTCCCTCACCCGCGCAATCATCTCCGTGTGATCCTCACCGTCCTCCAGGTAAAAGCTCATATAGCTCACCCCGTCGTCCGGCGGCAGCTCCGGCAGGATATCGATGAACATTTTCGCCGTATCCTCCCTGGTGAGCGGAATCTTATCCTCGATCTCCACGCCCTCGATGCCGAGGTCGCTGAGCATGCTGCTGATAAAATCCTCCGCCGCAGTGGTGGTCTCAATCGTGTATTTCTTCCACTTCAATGTCGAATTTCTTCCTTCCTGTCTAAAAACTTGACAGTTTATTTTATAGGGAAACCATCAAAAAGTCAAGACGCAGAAAAACCGGACGTACAGTTTCGTCCGATTCCCTGCAAAGTCATAAAATTGCTGCAGTCCGTAAAACTCCTGATAAAACGGGTCAGCCTTCTTTTCTATGGCAACGTACCCATCACTGCAAATGAGGATTATTTCATTACATATCTTTGTTTCTTGCTTTTGGGTTTATCAGGTATTGTCATTTCCAGCTGTCCGCTTTCAAGTAAAGGTTTTACTATCTTTTCCATGACATAGTACCTTGAAAATCCCATAAATTCTGTTATTTCTTCCCTGGAACGCGGCACTTTGCAAAAATCGAGCAGACGCACTTCTCTGTTGCTATTATTCTGCCTTATACCGGTTCTCTCTGTTGCCACACTCTCTGCGCCGGCTGCCCGCTCAATATTGTTTCGCAATACAACCTTAAATTCCCCTCCCCTTGTTATGAACTCCGGCGCCGGCAGTCCGGCTGCTTCCATTTCGCTTATGATTGTTGGTATTCCGGAATAACGGTTTTCAGAAACATGTATTATTTCCAAAATCCCGGCAAGAGTTGTATTTCTTATCTCAGCATGAACTTTACCCAGTTGTTTTACGGATATCCTTCCGTATAATCCACCTTTACTTGTCACTTCAATTCTGTCAGAGAACATACAGACTGTAATAGGCGAACCTTCTGTGTGAATGCTGTAATCCCTGTGTAAAAGTGCATTAAGGATCACCTCCCGAACAGCTTTTATCGGAAACTCCGGTTTATCCTTTCTTTTACCATTCTCATCAATCACTGTTTTTACTCTGCTGTTTCTCTTTACAAATTCAACAGCCCCATCCAGCATTTCACCAATTGTACCGTTAATTCTCTGATTTGCAATAAAGCGCTCGTTGTCCGTACCGGTATCACCGATTTTCGTTCCCGGAACAACTACTGCTGTTATACCTAACATGGGAAAATATGCCTGCGGATACTTTCCAAAAGCGAGCACAGCTGCCATCGTGGGATTCCCGTCACTGGTAATCCCCATCAATTCCATAATTTCTTCATCTGTTGCACTATTTGAAAGATTTCCACTGTTTGATTTTAATTCCTCTAAATAACCCTGTAAATCTTTTTCACGAAGCTGGCTTTTTTTTGCACCGGGAACTATTCTGATGTCATCCCTTATTCTCCTGCGGAATGCATCATAACTGTATATTTCATAATCATTCATCTGCTCGTCCGATTCCCCTACCCGGACATAAGACCCTCTCTGTCTTCCGGCTCCTTTATAATACACAGGTCTCTGATCCGCTTCAACACTTGGGATTTCCGCTGACACAACAAATTTCCCGTCTATTTCAGCTACGGTAAAAAGAGGCCGCACTTCCGGCTGCATCTGTTTACATTGCTCCGCTACCCTGTGTTGCAAATCCTGTATATCGTAAACGCCAACTACCTCAAATGATCTCTTTTCATCCAGACCAAACAGAATAATCCCACCTTCATTCTGATTTGAAAAACCGGAAAGACTGTCATACAATCTTGTTGGGCACCCTGCCTCTGCCGCTTTAACTTCAATCGTCTGAAACTCACATTTAAAGTGCCGGACTTTATTGATTAACTGTAACAACTCTTCTGTCTGCATATAAAAGCCCCTTCAGATTTCCTCATTTTTACACCAATTTTAGAAAGATTATACCAACTCCCCTTGCAATAATCAAGTATTGTTTTCAAAAAAGTATTCAAATTTAACGATTAAAGCAACTTTATCTCAACTTTGTTTCTAAAATAGTTGTTAAAACGAAGAAAATGGGCTATTCATTGATTTGGCCGACCGGAGAAGTTAATTCATCATATATAATACATCATCTGATCCGCCTGACAGCAGTTCATATATTCCTTCTCCAGATCCGCCAGCGTAATATTTTTCAGAACCTGATCCAGGGAGCGGTTCACCTCCTCCACAATCCGGTGCTGAATCGCTATGGCAGCCGCATGGTACCCGGGGTCACCCGGATCCCCGGCGGAGATCTCATCCGGCAGATAATAGCTGCCCTCCAGCGCCTCGACGATTTCGGCCACCGTGATCCGCTCCGGGACGTCGCCCAGCAGATAACCGCCCTGCGGACCCTTCACACTTTGAATGATGCCGGCGCGGCGCAGCGCGCCGAACACCTGCTCCAGATACTGAACGGAAATATTGTTCCGCTGCGCGATGCTGTTTAAGGACACATGTCCGGACTTCGAATAGACAGACAGATCAATGAGCGCGGTAATGCCGTACCTGCTCTTTTTTGAAAACTTCATAAATACCCCCTGCGCAACAATATCCCGGGCAAATACCAGATCTGCCCGGGTACTGAAATTGTTTTTTACTGAAGCGTCTTAAACGCCTCATCCAGATCCTGAATGATATCGTCGATATTCTCAGTGCCGATGGACAGTCGAACGGTGTTCGGTTTGATCCCCTGATCCAGCAGCTCCTCCTCTGTGCACTGGCTGTGCGTCGTAGTCGCCGGGTGGATGACCAGAGACTTCACATCCGCCACATTCGCGAGCAGTGAGAAGATCTCCAGATTGTCGATAAACTGATGGGCTTCCTTCTGTCCGCCCTTAATCTCAAAGGTAAAGATGCTTGCGCCGCCGTTCGGGAAATACTTCTCGTACAGGGCATGGTCGGGATGATCCGGCAGGGACGGGTGGTTGACCTTCTCCACCAGCGGATGATTTACCAGATACTCGACCACTTTTTTCGTATTTTCATTGTGCCTCTCCAGACGCAGGGAGAGTGTCTCGGTTCCCTGCAGGAGCAGGAAAGCCGCAAACGGGGAGATCAGCGCTCCGGTATCCCGCAGAAGAATCGCGCGGATGTAGGTGGCAAAGGCCGCGGGACCGGCCGCCTCGGTAAACTTCACGCCGTGATAGCTGGGGTTCGGCTCGGAAATCCACGGATATCTGCCGCTCGCCGCCCAGTCGAACGTGCCGCCGTCCACGACCACGCCGCCCAGGGTGGTGCCGTGTCCGCCGATAAATTTGGTCGCGGAATGCACGACGATATCCACACCGTGCTCGATCGGGCGGATCAGATAAGGGGTGCCGAATGTATTATCCACAACAACCGGAAGCCCGTGCTTATGCGCGATCGCGGAGATGGCGTCCAGATCCGGGATGTCGCTGTTCGGATTGCCCAGCGTCTCCAGATAGATCGCCTTGGTGTTCTCCTGAATGGCACCCTCCACTTCCTCGAGATTATGCGCGTCAACAAATGTCGTCGTGATGCCGAGAAGCGGAAGCGTATGTCCCAGAAGGTTCGAAGTCCCGCCGTAGATGGTCTTCTGTGCAACGATGTGCTCGCCGCTCGCCGCCAGCGCCTGGATCGTGTACGTAATGGCCGCCGCGCCGGAAGCCAGAGCCAACCCGGCAACGCCGCCCTCCAGAGCCGCGATCCGATCCTCAAATACGCCCTGGGTAGAGTTCGTCAGTCTGCCGTAAATATTGCCCGGGTCTGCCAGGCCGAAGCGGGCCGCCGCATGCGCGGAATCATGAAATACATAGGAAGTCGTCGCGTAGATCGGTACCGCTCTCGCGTCGGAAGCCGGATCCGGCTGCTCCTGTCCCACATGCAGCTGTAAAGTCTCAAATTTTAAATTTCTGTCTTTTCTCGCAATTTTTTCTGCCATAATCTATGTTCTCCTGTTTTATGATCGGGCAGGAAGTCCCGCCCCTGCGATGTTTTCCTTTTTTCCGTGTCAGACTCCCACCGTATCCTATGCCTCTACGAACAGCGGGGTAGAGTAGTATCTGTCTCCGCTGTCGGGCAGCACGGCAACGATCGTCTTCCCCTCATACTCCGGGCGCTTCGCCAGATCGATGGCCGCCTTCAGCGCCGCGCCGGAGGAGATACCGGTCAGAATGCCTTCCTTCTTTGCCAGATATTTCGCCAGCTCGAAAGCATCCTCATTCTGAATCGGAAGGATCTCATCGTAAATCTTCGTATTCAGCACATCCGGGACAAATCCCGCGCCAATGCCCTGGATCTTATGTGCCCCGGCCTTTCCCTCGGAGAGAACCGGAGAATCCGCGGGCTCTACCGCGATGATCTTCACATTCGGATTATGTTCTTTTAAATACTCACCGACACCGGTCAGCGTACCGCCCGTACCGACGCCCGCGATAAAAGCATC
Organism: Clostridiales bacterium; assembly: GCA_021202015.1. GTDB lineage: Bacteria > Bacillota > Clostridia > Lachnospirales > Lachnospiraceae > Eubacterium_I. The sequence continues at coordinate 22,395 of JAJQDV010000044.1, forward strand.
GACCTCTCCGTCCGTATCGTTCCAGATCTCCGGTCCGGTAGTCGCGTAATGGATGGCCGGGTTTGCCGGGTTCACAAACTGCCCCGGAATAAAGCTGTTCTCATACTCCTCTGCCAGCGCGTCCGCCTTCTCGATCGCGCCCTTCATCCCTCTGGCGCCCTCGGTCAGCACGATCTCCGCGCCGTAAGCCTTCAGGATATTCCTGCGCTCCACACTCATGGTCTCCGGCATCGTCAGAATGATCCGGTATCCCTTCGCCGCCGCGATGGCTGCCAGACCGATCCCGGTATTACCTGACGTCGGCTCAATGATCACGGAATCCTTTTTTAAGATCCCCTTCTCCTCCGCGTCCTCGATCATCGCTTTCGCGATCCTGTCTTTCACGGAGCCGGCCGGATTGAAATACTCCAGCTTAACCAGTACCCTCGCCTTCAGGCCGAGATCCTCCTCCACGTTTACGACCTCAAGAAGAGGTGTATTCCCGATCAGACCCAGAGTTCCCTTATAAATATTTGCCATTTTTACATCCTCCTATAACACATATACGATTTATATGTTTTTGATTTGAATGTATTATATTCCTACTATTCCTATTTGTCAAGTAGGAAAATGAATTTATCTGTCTTTTTTTTGCAGAACATCATGTGGAACGTTTGCCTCTTACTCGATTGCCGGGGCACACCCGGAAAGTTTGAGACCCATTGAGAAATGATGGTGCGCTGATACGGCGCATGGAGGTTTTGTGAGAAACAACTGTGATCGCCTGATCATCAGGAAGTGTGTTTGCTTTCCGGGAGAAAACTGTCAAAAATAAACATATCGAACATGTCACGCGCCTGTTCAAGCTCCTTCTGGCTCTTGATCGTCCAGGCCGCGGTCTTCGCATGAAAGATCTTCCGGCAGATGGAGAAACCTGTCGTCCGTTTGTCCCTGTGATTATATGCGATGAAATCCGGCTTTGAGATAAAATTAAACCAGAGATTCGTCATGAAAATTTTAATCAGCATCGGGACCTTCTCTTCACAGTACTTAAAGTCCATGGAAAGCTGGCCGCGAAGAATCTGCGGCATATGCCTGCGATACCAGAAAAGCGCAAGCGGGTGGAAGGATTCCACACAGTAAATCCCCTCGTAGGACTGAAGCATCCTGGCCGCCGCTCTCGTCGTCTTGCGGTAGGCCGAACTGATCTTGATCTCGACGACCATAGGAACCTGTCCCGCCACCAGTGCCAGGACATCGGCAAAAAGCGGAATCCGCTCGTTCGAATGACCCAGCGGATGGCTCACCAGCTCCTCATATGTAGTCTCGCTTACCTTCAGATCCGCCCCGGCCAGGCGCTTCAGATCCGGGTCATGAAACACCACCAGCTGACCGTCCGAGGACATCTGGACATCGAGCTCAATCGCGAAACCGGCATCGATCGCCTTCTGAAAAGCAGCCATCGTATTCTCCGGCGCGTCCCCCTCGTTGTCAAACAGACCGCGATGCGCGATCAGGACACTCTCAAAAGGACGCATCCGCTCCCTCCTGCCCATGCCCGGACAGGTCATCGCCAGAAACAATGCGAAACATCCGATGACAATACACAGAATAATAATGATTGCTTCCTCTATCCCGTTCATACCTCTCCTCACCCTGTCTCGTACAGAGACCGGAAAATGTCGTTCTTCTTAAGTAAACGGCTCTGAAATAACCTTCATCTTATTTCATTATAATACAATAATCTGTAATTTCAAGTTTTTTCGACGACAACTTCATTCGTGCCCGCTCACGATTCACGGCACACGCCCCCGCCGTATTTCAGGGCGCCGCAGCCGGCGCACTGCTGACGGCAGTTCGGCGTGACCTCACCGGCCAGAGCCCGCTGCCATTCTTTCCATAAAAACCCCTTCGTCACACCGGCGTCTATAAAATCCCAGGGGAAAATCTCGTCCTCCGCGCGCTCCCGCGTCGTATGGAAATCCACATCCACACCGGTTTCGGCAAAAGCTTCCTGCCATATGGCGTCGTCAAAAAAGTCAGACCACGCGGAAAAAATCCCTCCCTTTTCATACACGCGGATCAGGGCGTCGGCGATCCTGCGGTCGCCCCGCGCCAGAATCCCCTCAATGATCGTCACGTCCGCTTCATGCCAGCTGTAGCGGATGCTCCTGCGGTTGGTCTGCGATTTTATCGTTTCGTTTACGATACGCGCGCGCCCCAGAAAATCCTCCTTCGTGCACATCGGGCTCCATTGGAACGGGGTGAACGGTTTAGGCACAAAAAAGGAAGTGCTGACATTGATCTGACATTTCCCGTTCCGTTTTTCCTTCGGCACCTCATAGTACCGCTCGGCGATCTTCTCCGCCAGCTCTCCAATCGCCCGCATATCCTCCGCCGTCTCCGTCGGCTGTCCGAGCATAAAATAGAGCTTTACCTTCTGCCAGCCGCCGTCAAACGCCAGCCCGGCCCCGTGCAGGATATCCTCCTCGGTCAGCCCTTTGTTGATGACATTGCGAAGCCGCTGGGAACCGGCCTCAGGAGCGAAGGTCAGGCTGCTTTTTTTTACATCCTGCACCCTGCTCATGATGTCCAGAGAAAAATTATCAATGCGCAGGGACGGCAGAGAAATGTTCACATGCTTTGACTGAAACTCACTCAGCAGGAAATCCATCAGCTCTTCCAGATACGTATAATCACTGGAGCTTAGGGAACTCAGGGAAATCTCCTCCTGTCCCGTAGCGTTGAGCATCTGATAAGCCTTTTCCTTCAGATAATCCAGGCTGCGTTCCCGCAGCGGGCGATAAATCATCCCGGCCTGGCAAAAACGGCAGCCGCGGATACAGCCGCGCTGAATCTCCAGCACAACGCGATCCTGTGTAACCTTGATAAACGGAACAATGGGCCTGTCCGGGTAGACGGAGGCCGACAGATCCTCCACGACCTGCCGGACGACACTACGCGGCACATCCTCATACTTAGGTTCAAAGGAAGCGATCCTCCCATCCTCCCGGTAGCTCACTTCATAGAGCGAGGGCACATAGATACCGGGAATATGGGAAGCCTCGCGCAAAAACGCGGCGCGCTGAAACTGAACGCTTCCCCTGTGTGCTTTATATAAATCCAGCAGTTCATCGTAAACCGTCTCGCCCTCGCCGATGTAGATCAGGTCGAAGAAATCCGCGATCGGCTCCGGGTTGCAGGTGCAGGGGCCGCCGCCGATCACAATGGGATCCGCATTCGTCCGATCTCCGCTTTTCAGTGGAATCTGCGACAGATCCAGGATCTGCAGGATATTCGGATAGCACATCTCATACTGTATCGTTATGAGCAGCCAGTCAAAATCCCGGATGGGATCCTGTGTCTCCAGAGAAAACAGGGGGATGTTCTGCTCCTTCATGATTCGATGAAGGTCCGGCCACGGAGAAAAGACTCTTTCACAATAGACATCATCCCGCTGATTAAACATGTGAGACAGGATCTGCATGCCGAGGTGGGACATGCCGATCTCGTATACGTCCGGGAAGCAGAAAACAGTCCGGATATCCACTTTCTCCGGATCCTTCACCACCATGTTGACCTCGTTGCCGATGTAGCGGGCGGGCTTCTCTATGTTCAGTAATATTTCATCAGTTAAGGCGAGTTTTTTCATATATTTCCTATTATTGTTAAATATATCATATGGAAATTGCGCAAGTTTCTATTTGTAATTATTTTTTAAATAAATCACTATGCGTCCCTGTCCGTGTTAGATAGAGATATAATTCTTTTTGGTTTACTTCGTAAATTAAAATCCAATCTGCTGTAATATGGCATTCGCGGCAACCTGTAAAATTTCCGGTCAATGGATGATCATAATTTTGCTCTGGAAGTTGTTCTCCTGCTGTCAGAAGCTTAATTACATCTGTAAGAAGAGATACGTCGTAACCTCGTTTCTTTATTCGTTTGACATCTTTTTGAAATTTTGTGGATGGTCTGACATTATACATCTGCAAGTATTTCCTCCATCATTTGATCGACATCGGAATAGGTTTTACCCAGAGAAGGATCAGCTTTCATTTGCCGGACTTCTTTTATTGCTTCAATTGTTTCAGCATTTGGGACATTTCCTCCGATTTCAAATGGAATCCTATATTCTCTTACTGCTTTTTTTGCGAATATATTGAACGCTGTCGTCATTGTCATCCCCATGTCTGTACAAAATGATTCGAATTGCCGTTTTAAATCAGAATCCATACGTATATTAACGTTTGTATTTGCCATTGTAAATATCTCCCTCCTTTTATGCTTTCATATTATGGTCAATATATCAAATATTATTTACATTGTCAATACATTTTAACTTGCATTGCTCTGCCTGTTTGATAAGTTTTGATAATTCTTCTTGCATATGTGTATGTATGGGGCTCCCTGGAATGCAGAAAAAGGGTGAAGAAAAAAATATTCAGCGAATGTCTTGTTGAAATCCGGAAGTGATGCTACAATATCAGAAATTTATGAAAACCGAATCACAGAGGAGAACCATTCCATGAGAATCCGGATCAAATTTCGAAAAAACGGCGTCATGCGTTATATCGGGCATCTCGACATCATGCGCTATTTTCAGAAGGCCATGCGCCGCGCGGACATAGATATCGCCTATTCCGAGGGGTTCAGCCCGCATCCGATCATGTCCTTCGCCGCTCCGCTCGGCGTAGGTGTGACAAGCGACGGAGAATATTTTGATATCGAGGCAAACTCGTCCGCCTCCTCAAAGGAATCCCTGGAAGCGCTGAACCGCGTCATGGCGGAAGGCATGGAGGTCGTCTCCTGGACCGCGCTGCGCGAGGTAGCGAAAAAAGCGATGACAGCAGTCGCTGCAGCGGACTATATCGTTTATTTCAAAAAGAAGGAGGACGATTCACAGGAGGAGATCCGGGAGAAAATCCGCGCTTATTACACAGAACGCGATCGAATTGAGGTCGTAAAAAAGAGTAAGAAAAATGAGCGGCTGATCGATCTGAAACCGCTGATCTACGCATTTCTTCCTTATGAAGACGGGGCCGTTCCGGAAGATACGCATTTTTCAGGGAACGGGAACGCGGCGACTTCGATTTCTTCCGAATATATCCTTTCGGATCTGGGATCCAGAAAAGGATTCTTTCTGCGCCTTTGTACCGGCAGCACGGACAATATCAGGCCCGACCTCGTGCTTCAGGATTTTTATTCGTATTTCGGGAAAGCATATGATCCGTTTAATCTGCAGATTCACCGTCTGGAAATCTATGAAAAAACGACGGCAGGACTATCCCCGCTCTGTCAGGCGGGAGACGAGATTCCGCCACGAAATTATCAGGAGCAGAATGGATAACCTTTCCCCTTCGCAGTCGTGAACACTGCCATTATAGTGTCCGGCGTGATTCTTGTCGCGGACGGCGTAATCGAGCTGGCTACGGGCGTACGGATGAACCGGTAGCGGGCATCCGACTTTCCTGATATACAGCAGACGGGTGCTGCTCCCCGGGCTCCATGCTGCTCCGGCGACCAGTCGTTCAAGCTGCGCCTTAATGGGCCGGTTTCCATTGAATAATGCTCAAGCAGCTACTGCAGATCGTTTACCGCCTCGTCATAAGCCGCTTTCGGGCGGAGCACCCCTCACCTGTGCTATCCGTGCCACCAATGCTCCAGTCAGGCAACCCAGCCCATTATGCAGCATATCGTCCCATTCGAAAAATCCGAGGTGCGTCACAAGCTGCAGCGTCTCAACCACAGCGGAGAAAATCAATCCTGTGAGGAAAGCGTTCCCCGGCTTCACATGATACAATATGTGCAGTAAAAAACCGATCGGGAAGAACAATATTATATTCAGGATAATCTCCTGCAAAGATTTCATGTTGTGCTCGACAGCCGCATCCCGCCAGGACCACAAGGGTACCGGTTTTATCATCATCGAATCTGCCGGGGTTCTTACAATTAACGTGGTAAAGAGCACGACTGCAAAGCTGGTGATAAGCAACGCCTTTAAGAACGCATACCAAATCTTTTCGTCTCTGTGCAGCCCCGCACAGAAGATTATCGGACATATCCCCACATTCCTGTAATCTGCCCTCCCGCACCACCAAAGATCCACAACAAACGCGGTCGCACCGATCAGGATAAGGAAAGGCCATGTCCGTACAGGCAAATGTAAGTTTATAAGGTAATATGCTGTTTCCGTTTTGGTCACTCCTCCGGAATCTCCCACCCACAGAGGGATCTTCTCAGTCAAAATAAACTTTCAATGCATCGACGACTTTTTGCTCTATGGCGCCTGCCGTCTCTTTATCCCCGGCACTAATGGAAATACAGGTTTTCAGTTTCGGCTCCGTTCCGCCTGGTTGGTTCTTCGTTTCATCCCACACAAATTAGTTTGTTGAGTAAGGTCATTTCAGCCTAATATAACAGGTTGATTTGCCTGAACCTTCCCGTACAAGTTCACCTGCCGCCACAAGCTTTCTTAATGCTCCTTCAATGGAACTAACGCTTAGGGACGGACAAAGTTCCCTGATATCTTGCTTTGTAAAACGTCCTATCTTATTTTGGCTTGCAATTCGAACCATATCAATCGCAGGAAGCTTTTTTTCTACAATCGAAAATCTGTCCTCAAAATCCCTGTATGCCGCAAGTACAATGCCGAGTAAATATTTAATAAATGGTACAGGATCGTCGTTTCCCTCATGCCATCCGTCTTGTGATGCACTTAGGACGTCATAATACAGGTCCTTATTCTTCGCTATTTTGGCTTCCAGAGAAATGTATTTCCCGACTTGGAATCCACTGCGATACAGCAGAAGCGTGGTCAGCAACCGACTCATCCTGCCATTTCCATCGTTAAACGGATGAATACACAAAAAATCATGGATAAACACAGGGATTGCAATCAACGGCTCCACTTCCAGATTGCCAATCACACGGTTAAACTCGGCACAGATTTTATCCAAAGCCTCCGGCGTTTCATACGGTGCCAAAGGCGTAAACAGTACAACAGTGTGTCCATCTGGATATGTTGCACTGATATAGTTCTGAACATTCTTCGTCTGCCCTGCAATTGGATTGTTCATGTGACTGTACAAAATTTTATGGAGTTGAAGAATATAATTTCCTGTGATTGGAATCGCATCAAAACTCTCATGTATAATATTCAGGACATCTCGGTAACCAGCTATCTCCTGCTCATCACGATTCCTCGGAGTGGTCTTTTCTTCAACCAACTGCTTTATTCGAGTATTTGTAGTCCTGATTCCCTCAATAGCATTCGATGCCTCAGTACTTTGAATTTTTGCAATTTCAACGAGCTTTTCGAGTTCATCAGGGCGTTGCTTCAAATACAGTTCCTGCTTGCCTGTTTCCTTGTATATAGCAGCTATGAGTCCCAACACTTTCGAATCCCAAAGTTTCTCTTTAAGCTGCGAATAGTTGAATTCCCTCACGCCCTCACCTCTTTCCCTTAAACTATAAATTCCCCGAAGAACCACATTCATTGGCCAATGAAAAACACCCATATTTACAGGAGGATCCTGCTTATTTCCGACAATTCTTTTTCCATACCGCTCAACAGGCAGAAGTTTTCTTTGCTGATTTCACCTGTCTTATTCAGATACATGTACAGGTCTCCCAATATTTGCTGCTGTTTATACAATAACCCCTCACATCTATTGATTCCTTCTGTTTTTCCAATGCCATATTCTCTGCAACGCTGCAATAAAAAAATAAATAAACTTTTACGCTGCATCAAATATTCAAAATCATATAATAACGAAAGCCTCCATTTGTAGGCTTCTTTCCCTTCCAGATATCTGAAGCAATTTGTAATTGCATATGAGCCCTGATGTTCTGTTTCCGCATTTTTTAAATTAGCCTGTGCCAGTTCACAGCATGCCCGGCAGATATCGGTTTCCGTTACATTTCGCCGCTTTGCAAACATTCTGGCTGTAATCGTGCCACGTGCTTCTAATAAGTCCTTAATATCCATACATTTACTTAAACCTGAATTATTCATGACAGCTTAACATCATACGGATTGGACATAAAACAG
>JAJQDV010000025.1 GCA_021202015.1 Clostridiales bacterium
GGTGGTATCCAAACCTTTTGAGATATCACACTCATCCGCTGATGTCCGGGCATTAACTGAAGGAGGTACAAGATGGAAGAAAATGTAACCGGTCAGGAGCTGACCCGCGAGGAGGCGCGGGAAGCTGCGGAAATGGTAAAAAAGATCGTGGATAATGTCGGCACGGTGATTCTCGGAAAAGACGAGGCGATCGAGCTGGTCGTTCTGGCCCTGCTGTCGGAGGGTCATGTGCTGCTGGAGGATGTGCCGGGTGTGGGAAAGACGAGCCTGGTCTCTTCTGTGGCGAAGAGTGTGGACTGTGATTTCAGCCGTATCCAGTTTACGCCGGATCTGATGCCGTCGGATGTGTGCGGTTTTTCGGTGTATAACCAGAAATCCGGGGAGTTTGAATTCCGTCCCGGCGGCGTTATGAGCAATCTGGTTCTCGCGGATGAGATCAATCGCGCGTCGGCGAAGACGCAGGCGGCGCTTCTCGAGGCGATGGAGGAGAAACAGGTGACGGTGGACAGTTACACCTATCTTCTGGACGAGCCCTTCATGGTCATGGCGACACAGAATCCGATCGAGTCTTTCGGTACCTATCCGCTGCCGGATGCGCAGCTTGACCGTTTTCTGCTGAAGATGTCCGTGGGATATCTGGATCTGCAGGAGGAGGCGAGGGTCATCCTGATGCCGAAGGAGTATAAGAAGAGCCTGCAGCCCGTAGTCGGCAAGGAGGATGTAAAGGCTCTGATCGCGAAGGGACGACGGGTACATATCGAGCCCATGCTGGCGACCTATATCGCGGAAATCGTGAGCGCTACGCGGACGAGCGCGGACACCGTGCTGGGGTCTTCTCCCCGAGGCGGAATCTTTCTGGTGAACGCGTCCAGGGTCTACGCCATGATGCAGGGCCGGGAATATGTGACGCCGGACGATATCCAGTATCTGGCACCCCATATTCTGGCACACCGTCTGACCCTGACGCACGAGGCGACCGTGGCCGGGAAGACGCAGAAGGATATTGTGAAAAACGTGCTCGACAGTGTGGCGGTCCCCATCGGAGAGAAGGCGGGAGATAAAAAATGAAGCGGATTCTGAAAAAAATCGTCCGCCCTCTGCTCTGGGTGATCGTGCTTCTGGTCTGCCTGGTGCCACCGCTTTTCCTGGCGAGCCCGGCGGGTTATTTCCCGCTGCTGGTTTTCCTTTTCCTGAGCCTGATCTCCGGGCTGTACCTGCTGGGGCTGAAAAAAAGCCTCGCCTGGGATGAGGGAGGAGAGACCGCCTTCTGCAGGAGAGGGGACCAGCAGAATTTCGGACTGGTGCTGCACAACAAAGGACCGCTTGTGTTCCCGTCCCTGCGCGTGACCCTGAGCCTCTCCGACCTGTTCGGCGGGACGGACAGTACGCTGGATACGGAGATGACGCTTACGCCTTTTGAACAGAGAGAGGTGGACATGGATGTCCGTTTTACCCATGTCGGACAGTATACCGTGTCTGTAAAACGGATGAATATCGGAGATCTGATGGGAATTTTTTCCAGAGAAGGGGGCGGCGGCGCACAGCATGAGGTGCAGGTGATGCCGCAGATCTGGAAAATCAGAAGCTTTCCGCTTTCTCATCAGGTCAACAATGAAAACCCCATGGCGCGTCAGTCCTCGGACCGGGACGGCATGGATTACATCGGTGTGCGCGAGTATGAGCAGGGCGATCCGATCAAGAGTATTCACTGGAAGCTCTCCGCTCATACCAGTTCTTACATGACAAAGCAGATGGTGACGATCGGCATGACCGGTCTCGGCGTGATCCTGGATCTCTACAGCAGCGAGGAGGATCCCGACGTGCGGATGGATCTCTATGACGGGCTGGTGGAGGGCGCCTGTTCCCTCTGCAGCTATGCGCTGGCGAACCATCTGGATCATGAGCTCTATTATTTCGACCGGGACGGATTGCGCAAATCCGCCTCTTTCCAGAAGGAGTCGGACATGGATCGCATGGTCATGGATCTGCCGAAGATCATTTCGGATAAGAAATATTATCCGGTGGAGCAGCTGCTGCATCGTTCCGCCGTCGATTTATACGGAAAGAACAACGTCGCACTCGTGACCTCCGAGGTCACGACCGAGACGATTGAACTGATCACGCGCATCCACTTGAGAGGCCGGTATCCTTCGGTGCTTCTGGTACTGCCGAAGGGGCTGACCGAGCTGGAGGAGGCGGAGGCCGTGGCGCCGCTCCGGAGCCTGGATTCCTATAAGATCCCGTGGTATTCGTACTCGGATCCGAAGATGCTGGAAGGGGGGAAGGTCGAATGATCAGACGATATATACTCCATTCCGTTCCGGAATTTGTGCTCAGCCTGATCGCCGCCGTGGCTCTCACGGTGAACGTACTGCAGAGCTTCAGGCTGACGGATGCGATGTACACCTCCTACGGGATGTTTCTCGCCGTGACGGCGGTCGTGCTGGCGGCTCTGTTCGTCGTCTGCTACAGCAGCAGATCGAAGATGATCGGGATTCCGGTGCTGATCGTGATCGCGGCCCTTCTGGTCGTATTCTGTTCCAGAATGGGATATTCCCTGATCGAGTCGGAGGTGGAGGAGGAGAACTGGGGCGTCTGCGTCCTCGTAGTAATTATCATCGCGGTGCTGGCTTTTATCGGCAGCCGTACCCGCCTGGGGAGCGGTATTTTCGCGGTAGCCGGAGCGATCGCGCACGCGTGGATCTGTGTGTGCCTTTATGATTTTTCCGTCTGGGCGCTGGTGGTCTTTCTGATTGCGGCGAGTGTGCTCTACCTGTACAGCAGATACCGGCATCAGGTTCTGCACGCGGCCTCCCGAAATCATGCGTTCTGGCCGCTGATCGGGACGTCGGTTGCGGCGGTGGTCGTTGCGGTCGCGCTTTCGGCGGTGGTCTGGTTCGGGATCATCTCTCCGATGAATCCGCCCGTGCTGGATGTACAGCTGATTACGAGAGTCGTTTCCATTGACGTGCTCGAGCGGGTCGGAGTTTCGAAAAAACAGGTGGTGATGGACCGGCAGAACTACACGAACGAGGAGGAGGATTTCGAGATCGAGAGCGATCAGCAGAATGATCAGCAGGACGAGGAGCAGGAGGAGCAGGATACGCCGGAGGATGAGGCCGTCCTGTCGGAGGAGCTGGAGACACAGCGTGACGACAGCATTACGCCGAACGCCATGGAGAGATCTTCCATCCTGGATTACGCGTTTTTGCCGGTGATTCTGATCATCATCGCGGCGCTGATTGTGATCGCGGTCATTTACCGGTTCCGGAAAAGACATGAGATCTGGCTCGCGAAGCTGAAAAAACGGGAGGACGAGACCGGACAGGTCCGCATCCTTTATCATTTATTCCGCAAAAAGATGGAGGTGATCCATATCAGCGGCAAGAGCTGCGACTCGCCCGTCGTCTTCGCGAAAAAGGCGCAGAATGACACAATGCTCCTGGACGAGGGCGGACCGACCTGGCTGGATCTGAGTGAGACGTTCACCCGTCTGACCTACGGCGGAATCGCGCCTACGGGGGAGGAGTATGAGCAGTATCTGACTTATTATCAGAGATTCTGGAAGGTTTGCCGGAAGATCTGCGGATTTAAGTATCTGTGGAAGCAATTCCGGCTGTGAAACAATAACGGCATGTTCCCTGACGCAAAATTTCCATATGCAGCCCTGCGCGTAAAAGGGGCGTGTCTGTCTGCCGGGAAAGGAGCGATACAATAATGAAATCAATTTACAAACGGATTCTGGCGCTGCTTGCCGTCGCGCTGATGGCGGTGAGCCTGACCGGCTGCAAGGAGAGCCTGGCGTTCCAGCAGATCGAGTACAATCAGGATTTCCCCGACACCGTTGACGACGATCAGCTGGTGGACAATGACGAGGAGAATGACATCGAGGACGAGGATATCTTTTCCACGGATGAGCGTGACGACTCGGATACGGAGCGTCATTTTGATGAGTCCGAGCAGATGCAGGACGACGACACGGACAATGATACCGCCGGAGCGAACACTACCTACAACAGCAACGCGGCAAGTATCGGTGAGAGCAGCTCCTCCGGCACAGAGGATTCCTCCGGAAACACCAGCACAAACGGCACGGCCTCGGATTCCGGGACAAATACAACCGGCAGCGGGGACGGAGAGTCGAACGACGCGAACAGCGCCGGCCTGGGCGAGGGAGACGACGGGGACAGTGAGTACAATGCCGGCGAGACCGGCGGCGAGGGCTCGCAGAGCGATGAGGGCAGTATCCTGGATTCCGGGGAGGACAGTACGAATACGGTGATCGCGACCGGCGAGGCCGCCATCATGGTACAGATGCTGGGCGGAAAGGGCGCGCTCGCCGCCACGGATCAGGAGACCTATAACGCGATGTCGGCGTATTTCCCTTCTGCGGAGCTCGAGGGGATCCAGATTCTCTGGGACAGCAATGCGGCGGGCGGAATAAATACATCAAAACTGAGCAGCTTTCTTTCGGAGGCGACGCAGACCGTCGTCTACCTGTATGACTACAGCGATGTGAATACCTCGGATATCTCCACGCTATCCGCTTCGGGCGTTGGCAATGCGGCATTGAAGTTTACGACTTACAATAACATGCTCTCCGCGGCGGATACGGTCGTGTCGAACCTCGGGACAGACACGGCGTCGGAGCAGAGGGATGCGTATAAGACCTTCTGCAGTGAGATCGCGGAGGCCGTGGGGGAGTATGATTCCGCAAAATATACGCTGTATGTGTCGGGATGGGATTCGGGTGAACAACTCACGCTGTCGAGTGTAACCGGGACCTACACATGGTCGTCTCAGTACGGTGTGGGCATTGCCGCCAAATTGAGCAACAGTCCGGCAAACAGCCTCTGGAAGCTCGCGGGCATTTATAATAATTACAGCGTCAGCACTTCGACGAGCCGCGGCACAAAACCTGCTGTATCCTCCTACAGCTACGCGTATATCAGCCAGTACTCGTTTGTGGGAAATGTGAGCCAGAGTACAGGGAATTACGTGATTGAAAGCAACGGAAATGTACTGGTCTATAATCTGGGAAGCGAATCCTATCCGGCGCTGATCACGGCGTCACAGGAAGTCTACGACGCCCTGATGAATGACAAGGAAAAATCTGTGGAATCCGGCAGTATGATGAATCTGGTGACGACGACAAACGCCAGCGGTTCCCGCAGCCTGGTCGTAAACGGGAAGGCGACCGACATCACTGCCGTGATCGCGGGTGATTACGCGGTATATGTGAACCCGGACGGTCTGGGGGACTGGATCGGCGGAAGCGCCGAGAGTATCCTGGAGACAGCGTGGAGCGCATGGCGCATCCAGGGGATCTATTCGGAGGATCAGGTAAACAGTGCGATAAAGGAATTTTATAAAACCTTCTACCGTTGTGAGCTGTCGGACGGACAGCTGCAGACGATCCTGGCGGGGAAGGAAAGCTGACAATACGGATCGGCTGAAAATTTGGCCACGCAAAGGAAGAATTACCGAAAAATAAATTTTTTTCAAAAAGTGGGAATAAAATAATGACAGGGAGCAGATATTGTGATAGAATAAACATAAAAATCGCATTACCGAAAAATGAAAAAAATTCAGGAAGTGGGAATAGGAGTGCGCGGTATGCAGTTTATTGTGCGGCAACAGTATTTAGAAGAGCTCATTGAGTTAAAAGGTACGCCGGATATAAAAGTCATCACAGGTATCAGGAGAAGTGGAAAATCGGTACTCCTGCAGGAATTTATCGATTATTTGCAGACATTGGATGAATTGATAAATATTGTAATGATAAACCTGCAGGAATTAGAATTTGATCATTTACTGGAATATCATGCGCTGCATCAATATATTCTGGAACAATATAAGGAGGAAATGACGAATGTTTTGCTGATTGATGAAGTTCAGCTGTGTCCTCAGTTTGAATTGGCTATTAACAGCATTTATACCAAAAGCATTTATGATATCTATATCACAGGTTCCAATGCATTTTTGCTGAGTTCTGATCTGGCAACGCTTTTTACGGGAAGAACCATGGAGATTAAGGTGTATCCGTTTTCTTTTTCCGAGTATCTGACGTATTATGATATTACAGATCATTATGATGAAGCCTTTGACAGCTACGTCCGAACCGGTGGTATGCCGGGCTCCTATGTATATAAAACAGCGAGCAGACAGTATGATTATGTAAGAGATGTATATGCGACGATTTTAATCAGAGATCTGGTTGAAAAATATAGAATCCGAAATAAGTCTGAGTTTACCAACATATCTGAATATATGATGGATAATATCGGCAATTTGTTGTCTCCGAACAATGTGAGTAAGGCATTGAAGAACGATCAGAGTGAGATTACCAGAAAAACAGTATCAAAGTATATCGGCTATCTGGAAAATGCTTTTCTGTTTTATGAAGCAAAGCGATACGATTTGAAAGGGAAAAAATATTTAGAAAATAACAGCAAGTATTATCTTTGTGACCCATCTTTCCGTTATGCGGTGAATGGAACCCGCAATATGGACTTTGGACGAGTATATGAAAATATTGTATACCTGGAATTAAAACGACGAGGATACGAAGTTTATGTCGGAAAACTTTATAAAAAAGAAGTGGATTTTGTTGCAAAGAAAAGGGATGAACGGATCTATCTTCAGGTAAGTGATAATATTTCCGATGATAAGACATTTGAGAGAGAATATTCACCACTATTGTCGATCAAAGATGCATACCCTAAAATGATCATAGCCAGAACGCGGCATGAAGAATATCAGTATGAGGGAATCCGGGTTGTGGATATATGTCAATGGCTGATGAAATAGATATCGGCTGCGAGCCAGCGCCAAATTCCCGGAGTGGAATGTTCCACTCCTCATATCTTTCTTGCACAGGTGAGTTTCCTGTGATAAACTGAAACGGTACAGGAGTCAGAAGGTCATGAATCGAATACCCGCATTCGAATTCAGGACTTTCGACCCAATATCATGAAATCGAATAATACAGGAAATCAGAGAATATGAAAAAAATAGTGCTGATCGACGGGCACAGCATTTTGAACCGTGCGTTTTTCGGAGTGCCCGATCTGACAAATTCGGAGGGACTGCATACGAACGCGGTCTACGGATTTTTAAATATCATGTTTAAAATTCTGGACGAGGAACAGCCGGATTATCTGACGGTCGCCTTTGACCGCAGCAAACCTACGTTCCGCCATGAGATGTACGCGGAATATAAGGGCACGCGCAAACCGATGGCGGAGGAGCTGCGTCAGCAGGTTCCCGTGATGAAGGATGTGCTTCATGCCATGGGAATCGTGACGGTGGAGCAGGCCGGACTGGAGGCGGACGATATCCTCGGCACGATCGCCGGCCGGGCGGAGGCGGCCGGGATGGAGGTCCGTGTGATCTCCGGCGACCGGGACCTGCTGCAGCTCGCCACGGAGAAGGTGATGATCCGGATCCCGAAGACGAAGCGGAGCGGCACGGAGATTGAGGATTATTACGCGAAGGATGTCGAGGCGCGTTACCTCGTGACGCCGAAGCAGTTTATCGACGTCAAGGCGCTGATGGGAGACAGCTCGGACAATATTCCGGGCGTGCCGGGCATCGGGGAAAAGGGCGCGACCGCCATAATTGCCGAATATAAAAGTATCGAGGATGCGTATGCGCATGTGAATGAGATCCGGCCGAAACGGGCGCAGACGGCGCTCGCGGAGCATTATGACCTGGCGCGCATGAGCAAAGAGCTGGCGACGATCAAAACGGATGCGGAGATCGATTATGATATGGAATCCGCCGCCGTGGAGGATTTTTATACGCCGGAAGCCTATGCCTGGTTTAAACGGCTGGAGTTTAAGCAGATGCTGCTTCGGTTCGATTCGGGCAGCCGCGCCGGGAATCCGATTGAGGACGCGTTCCGGACTGTGGAGGACAGAGCACAGGCGGAGCGCTTTTTCGCTGAATTCTCCGGTGAACGGGCGGCGGTGGTGATCCTTGAGGAGGGACAGAGAGTTCCGGCTGCAGAGAATCTTTCAGCGGAGGGACGGGAGAAGGCCGGATACCGTTTCTACGGAATGGCAATCGCGTATCCGGCCGCGGCGACAGATACGGAAAACGGGCAACCGGGAGCGCGCGGAGGAAGTGTGGCCGACACCGAAGCGGTATTTTTCCCCTGTACGGATGAAATGTCCGCGGATTTTCTCGATGAAAAGCTGCATCGCTTCTGCGACGCCTGCGGGGAGCTGGCCACGCCGGACCTGAAAGCGCTTTTGAAGCATGTGGAGATCGCGGAGGAGAAGCGGCCGACAGATGTGAATCTCGCGGCCTACCTTTTAAATCCGCTGAAAAATGAATATACGTATGATGATATCGCGAAGGATTATCTGGGTCAGATGGTTCCGGCGAGAGCGGACCTCCTCGGAAAGCGGAAGCTTTCAAAGGCCGCGGAGGAGGAACCGGAGGCCGTGGCGAAGCTCGCCTGCTTTGCGGCATACACCGCGCTTTGCGCACAGGCGCCTCTCATGGAGGCGCTTCGCGGGAGCGGAATGGAACGACTGTATCTGGATGTGGAGCTGCCGCTGGTGCGGGTGCTGGACGCCATGGAAAAGGAAGGTGTCCGTGTGGAGCGTGAGTCGCTTCGCGCTTACGGGGAACAGCTGACCGGGCGCATCGCGCAGCTGGAGCAGGATATTTATGAGCAGGCGGGGGAGGAGTTCAACATCAATTCCCCGAAGCAGCTCGGCGTGATCCTGTTTGAGAAGCTGCATCTGCCGAACGGGAAGAAGACGAAGACCGGCTATTCCACGGCGGCGGACGTGCTGGAAAAGCTTGCGCCGGAGTATCCCATTGTTTCCGGGATCCTGGAATACCGGCAGCTGACGAAGCTGAAATCCACCTATGCCGAGGGCTTAAGCGCCTGTATTGCCGCCGACGGGAGGATTCATACGACGTTTAATCAGACGATCACGGCGACGGGACGCCTGAGCAGCACCGAGCCAAATCTGCAGAACATCCCCATCCGCATGGAGATGGGGCGGCTGATCCGCAAGGTTTTCATCCCGAGGGAAGGGTTTGTTTTTATCGACGCGGATTATTCGCAGATCGAACTGCGGGTGCTGGCGCATATGTCGGAGGATCAGAACCTGATCGAAGCCTACCGCCACGCGGAGGATATTCACCGGATCACGGCTTCCCAGGTGTTTCACACGCCGGTCGATGAGGTGACGCCGCTGCAGAGGAGGAACGCGAAGGCGGTGAATTTTGGTATTGTATACGGCATCAGTTCCTTCGGGCTGAGCCAGGACCTGAGTATCTCGCGAAAAGAGGCGGAGGCGTATATCCGGAATTATTTTGCCACCTTCCCCGGCATCAAGAGCTATCTGGACCGGATGGTGCTGAGCGCGAAGGAAACCGGATATGCCGTGACGATGTTCGGAAGGCGGCGTCCGGTGCCGGAGCTGTCCTCGAGCAATTTTATGCAGCGGTCTTTCGGGGAGCGTATTGCCATGAATTCCCCGATCCAGGGAACCGCGGCGGATATCATCAAGATCGCCATGATCCGGGTGTACCGGAGACTGCGCACGGAGGGACTGCGTTCGAAGCTGATCCTGCAGGTGCATGATGAGCTTCTGGTCGAGACGGCGGAGGACGAGGTCGAACAGGTGAAGACGATTCTGGCGGAGGAGATGCGCCGCGCGGCGGACCTCTCCGTGGATCTCGAGGTGGACATGAACGTGGGTAAAAACTGGTTTGAGGCGCATTAAAAAAGGGGGAATCTGAAAATGAAAGTTTTAATGCTGAACGGCAGTGCAAGGAAGGGCGGAAACACACATCGCGTCCTGCTGGAGATCGGGAAGCAGCTGGAGAAAGAGGGAATTTCTTACGAGATCTTTCAAATTGACAGCACGCCGGTCCGTGATTGTAACGCCTGCGGCAAATGTACAGACCGCGGATGTATATATGAAGATGACAGTGTCAATGATTTTATCGCCCGGGCGAAGCAGGCGGACGGTTTTGTGTTCGGGATGCCGGTCTATTACGCCCATCCGGGAGGACATGTACTCTCTTTTCTGAATCGGGTATTTTACAGCAGCAGCGCCGTGTTTTCCTTTAAGCCGGGCGTGTCGGTTACCGTCGCCAGGAAAGGCGGGACGAGCACGAACTTTGACGTGCTGAACAAATATTTCGGTATTTCCAGGATGCCCGTGGCGGGCAGTATTTACTGGGATCAGGCACACAGCCATGTGCCGGAGGAGTCGGCGTCCGGTGCGGAGGGTATGCAGACCATGCGCAATCTGGCCCGGAATCTGGCGTGGATGATGAAGTGTTTTCAGGCGGGCGAAAAGGCCGGGGTGCCGCTGCCGGTGATGGAGAAGGACAGCGTGACAAATTTCAGCCGGTAAGGAACTGAGCAGGGCAGAGGTAGTATATGATGCTTTTTATCGGAATCACAGGCGGCGTGGGCGCCGGGAAATCCGCAATCCTGAGTTATATGAAGGAACATTACCGCTGCCGCGTCATGCTCGCGGATGAGATCGCCCATGAGCAGATGCGGCCCGGAAGCGCCTGTTACGGCAGGCTGCGTATTTTATTCGAAAAAGAGGACGTGTGGCAGCCGGACGGGCAGTTTGACCGTACAAAGCTGGCAGCCGTCCTTTTTTCGGATGACGGAAAGCGGGCAGCTTTAAACGGCATCGTGCATCCGGCAGTCAGAGCGTACGCGATCGAGCAATATGAGGGTGAGAAGGAACATGGCGAACTCGATTTCCTTGTCCTGGAGGCGGCGCTTTTGATCGAAGAAAAATATGATGCAATCTGTGACGAATTATGGTATATTTATACCTCGGAAGAGAATCGGAGAGAGCGGCTGAGACAGAACCGCGGCTATACGGATGAGAAAATCGACGGGATTTTTGCGAGCCAGCTTTCCGAGGAGACTTTCCGTGCGCATTGTGCGGAAGTGATCGATAACAATGGTGCGCCGGAAGACGCGTTCCGGCAGATTGATGCCATTCTGCGGAGGAAGTATGGAATTATGCAGCATAGCGAGCGGCAGCAGCGGGAACTGCGTCTACGCGGGGACGTCGCGCTGTCATCTGCTGATTGACGCCGGGATCAGCGGGAAGCGGATCGAAGCCGGATTGAATGAGATCGGTCTGAAGACGGCGGAGATGGACGGGATTCTCATCACTCATGAGCACTCGGATCATATCCGGAGCCTCGGCGTGATCGCCAGAAAATACGGGCTTCCCATGTACGGCACACAGGGGACAATCGATTATATCAACAGCCGTCATGCCATCGGGGATGTGGATGAGTCTCTGTTTCATGTCATTCAGCCGGATGTGCCGTTTTTTATCGGGGATATGGGGATTACGCCGTTTTCAACCTCCCATGACGCGGCGGAACCGGTCGCCTATATTATGCGGAAGGACAAAAAGTCCATGGCGGTCGTCACGGATCTCGGGATGTATGATTCTTCCGTTGTGGAAAGGCTGCAGGGGATGGATGTACTGCTGTTGGAAGCAAATCATGACGTACATATGCTGCAGGTCGGGGTTTATCCTTACTATCTGAAGCAGCGCATCCTGAGTGAGAAGGGACATCTCTCAAATGAGCTGTCCGGACAGCTTCTCGGGGAGGTGCTGCATGACCGGCTGAAGAAGGTGCTGCTCGGCCATCTGAGCAAAGAGAATAATTATCCGCAGCTTGCCAGCGAGAGCGTGAAGATGGAGGTCACGATGGGTGACAATCCCTATAAGGGTTCGGATTTTCCGATCGAGGTGGCGAAACGGGACGGACTCTCGGAACTGATTGAATTCTGACGCTGATATTATTGAAAGATAGGAGACATGGAAAATGAATGAAAAGACAACAGGGAAGACTGTGATCACCGTCGTCGGAAAGGACACGGTCGGCATTATCGCGAAAGTGTGTACCTACCTGGCCGGCCACCATATCAATGTACTTGATATTTCTCAGACCATCGTGCAGGATTACTTTAATATGATGATGATCGCGGATCTGAATACATCGGAAAAGCCTTTTGATGAGGTTTCCGCGGATCTGGACGAAATCGGCAGGGAGATCGGCGTGGCCATCCGCTGCCAGCGGGAAGAGATTTTTGAAATGATGCACCGGATCTGATATTCGGATATGTGAAACGTTTTCAGAAGAGTTTTGCGTTTATCTGAATTTATCATAAAGGAGAACGCCATGATCAATATATATGAAGTAAACGAGACCAACCGGATGATCAGCCAGATGAATCTGGACGTCCGCACCATTACGCTCGGCATCAGCCTGCTGGACTGTATCGATGCTGATCTGGAAAAATTAAATCAGAATATTTACCGCAAGATCACAACGGTGGCGAAGGATCTGGTTGACACCGGCCGGGAGATCGAGAAAAAATACTGTATTCCTATTGTGAATAAGCGCATTTCGATCACACCCATCGCACTGATCGGCGCCGCGGCCTGCAGGACCTCCGCCGATTATGTGGAGATCGCAAAGACGCTGGATCGCGCGGCACATACGGTCGGCGTGAATTTTATCGGCGGTTATTCCGCGCTGGTCGCGAAGGGGATGACAGGGAGTGATGAGCTGCTGATTCGTTCCATCCCGGAGGCGCTGGCCTGCACGGAGCGTATCTGCAGTTCCGTCAGCCTCGGTTCCACAAAGACCGGCATTAATATGGATGCGGTCCGCCTGATGGGTGAGATTATAAAGGAGACTGCTGAATATACAAAGGAGAATGATTCCCTCGGCTGCGCCAAACTGGTCGTGTTCTGCAACGCGCCGGATGATAATCCGTTTATGGCGGGCGCTTTTCACGGTGTGACGGAAGCGGACGCCGTGATCAATGTGGGCGTCAGCGGACCCGGCGTGGTCAAAAAGGCGATCGAGTCCGCCCGCGGAGAGAATTTCGAGGTGCTCTGCGAGACGATCAAGAAGACCGCGTTCAAGATCACCCGTGTGGGTCAGCTTGTGGCACGGGAGGCCTCTGAGATGCTCGGGATTCCTTTCGGCATTATTGACCTGTCTCTGGCACCGACGCCGGCGGTCGGCGACAGTGTCGCGGAGATCCTGGAGGAGATCGGGCTGGAGTACGCGGGCGCGCCGGGGACGACGGCCGCGCTGGCCATGCTGAACGATCAGGTGAAAAAGGGCGGTATCATGGCATCCTCCTATGTGGGCGGCTTAAGCGGCGCCTTTATTCCGGTCAGCGAGGATCAGGGGATGATCAACGCGGTGCAGGCGAATGCCCTGACCATCGAGAAACTGGAGGCCATGACCTGTGTCTGCTCCGTCGGGCTGGATATGATCGCCATTCCGGGCGACACGAGCGCGAGCACCATCTCCGGTGTGATCGCGGACGAGATGGCGATCGGAATGGTAAATCAGAAGACGACGGCCGTGCGCCTGATTCCGGTGATCGGAAAAGGCGTCGGGGAGACAGCGGAGTTCGGCGGCCTGCTGGGACGCGCTCCGATCATTCCGGTCAACCCGTATTCCTGCGAGGCGTTTATCGGCCGCGGCGGACGGATCCCTGCGCCGGTACACAGCTTTAAAAACTGAAATGGAAAGAGGAGGAAATGACATGAAAATGAGATCTATCGCAGAGCAGCTGAAAAACAATTCCTATCCGGGCCGGGGGATTATCCTCGGGAAGACACCGGACGGCACGAAGGCTGTCGCCGCCTATTTTATCATGGGCAGGAGCTTAAACAGCCGCAACCGTGTTTTTGTGGAGGACGGGGACGGCATCCGCACGCAGGCTTTTGATCCCGCGAAAATGGAGGATCCGAGCCTGGTGATCTACGCGCCGGTGCGCGTGCTGGGCAACAAGACCATCGTGACGAACGGCGATCAGACCGACACGATCTTTGAACTGATGGACAAACAGATGACGTTCGAGCAGTCGCTCCGCGGCCGCGATTTTGAGCCGGACGCGCCGAACTATACGCCCCGCATCTCCGGCGTCCTGCATGTGGAAAATGGCGCTTTCAGCTACGCGCTGTCCATCTTAAAGAGCAATAACGGCAATCCGGCTGCATGCAACCGTTTCACATTTGCCTATTCCACACCGATCGCCGGTGAAGCGCATTTTATCCACACCTATATGGGCGACGGCGATCCTCTTCCGAGCTTTGAGGGCGAGCCGGAGCCTGTGGATGTGTCGGACGACATCGACGCTTACACGGATCTTTTATGGACGAGCCTGAATGAGGAAAATAAAGTGTCCCTGTTTGTGCGGTATATCAATATTGCAGACGGGATCTGCGAGACGCGTATTGTAAATAAGAACAGATAAATCAGACGATCCCTCAATCAATATATAAAAGGAGAAAACTCATGAATGAATTAGCTTTAAAATACGGCTGCAATCCCAACCAGAAGCCTTCACGGATCTTCATGGCGGACGGCGGTGAGCTTCCCGTAAAGGTTTTAAACGGAAAACCCGGTTATATCAATTTCCTGGACGCCTTCAACGGCTGGCAGCTTGTCCGCGAATTAAAGGCGGCGACCGGCCTCCCCGCGGCGACGTCCTTCAAGCATGTTTCCCCCGCGGGAGCGGCAGTGGGGCTTCCGCTGACCGATATTGAGCGGAAGATCTACTGGGTCGGTGAGGACAGAGGGGAGATGTCCGCCCTGGCCTGCGCGTACGCGAGGGCGAGAGGCGCGGACCGCATGTCCTCGTTCGGGGATTTTATTTCCCTGTCGGACATCTGTGACAGGGACACGGCGCTGCTGATCAAACCGGAAGTTTCCGACGGCGTGATCGCTCCCGGCTATACGGAGGAAGCGCTCGCGATCCTGACCGCGAAAAAAGGCGGCAAATACAATGTGATCGAGATCGATCCGAATTATACTCCGGCGGAAATCGAGCGCAAACAGGTCTTCGGAGTGACGTTTGAACAGGGCAGAAATGAGCTTGTGATCGACCGCGATTTCCTCGGAAATGTCGTGACGGAGCGGAAAGAACTTCCGGATTCCGCGAAGATCGACCTGATCATCGCGCTGATCACGCTGAAATACACGCAGTCGAACTCCGTCTGCTACGCGAAGGGCGGACAGGCGATCGGGATCGGCGCCGGACAGCAGTCCCGTATCCACTGTACGCGGCTGGCCGGACAGAAGGCGGATAACTGGTATCTGCGCCAGGCGCCGCAGGTGCTGAACCTGCCTTTTAAAGAGGGCATCAAACGCGCCGACCGGGACAATGCGATCGATCTCTATATCGGCGAGGAGTATATGGACGTCCTGGCGGACGGCGCCTGGGAGCGCGTATTTACGGAGAAACCGCCGGTGTTTACGGCAGAGGAGAAAAAAGCGTGGCTGGCGGGCAACACGGACGTCGCGCTTGGTTCGGACGCGTTCTTTCCTTTTGGCGACAACATCGAGCGCGCGCATAAGAGCGGCGTGAAGTATATTGCCGAGCCGGGCGGCTCCATCCGCGACGACAACGTGATCGAGACCTGCAATAAATACGGCATGGTGATGTGTTTTACCGGAATCCGGCTGTTTCATCATTAAATGTGCACAAAAATCAGGCGAGATTATGTACTATTTCTCCAAAATGACGAATTTAGAAAAATTTAATATTTTTTATTGACAAATTTTTATTAAAGTCATAAAATACGACATATCAAAGGCAAGGGTGCTGAGAAGATTAACTTCCGGTGCCTTTTTCTTTTGAATACAGATGACACAATGGCGTGTAATCCGCGAAGCCGGCTGCGGATCACACGCCTTTTTTCATCTGATGGGATTTCCCCACAGGAAAAACTGTCACTGTTATGCCACTAACTAAGGGTATCTGTACAGAGTCTGTCAGAAATGAAATGACCCTGATTCAGGTACGGATAAGGAGGTAACTATGAGTCAGGAAATTATGAGTTTTGTAAGTGACAATGTTTTCGGCGTATGGTTTCTGATCGGTGCTGCCCTGGTGTTCTGGATGCAGGCCGGATTCGCCATGGTGGAGGCCGGTTTCACCAGAGCAAAAAATACCGGCAATATTCTGATGAAGAACCTGATGGATTTCTGCATCGGAACCGTGATGTTCATCCTCATCGGCTGTTCTCTGCTGCTGGGGGAGGATATGATCGGTTTCATCGGGAAACCCGGAATGGACCTCTTCACTTCCTACGCGGATTTCAGTTTTTCGGATTTTGTGTTTAACCTGGTGTTCTGCGCGACGACGTCCACGATCGTTTCCGGAGCCATGGCGGAGAGGACGAAGTTTTTATCCTACTGTGTGTACTCTGCTGTCATCTCCGGCCTGATCTACCCGATCGAGGCGCACTGGATCTGGGGCGGCGGCTGGCTGTCACAGCTCGGTTTTCACGATTTCGCGGGTTCCTGCGCGATCCATATGGTCGGCGGTGTCTGCGCCCTGATCGGCGCGGCGATACTTGGTCCCCGTATCGGAAAGTTTAATAAAGATAAGGATGGCAAGGTCATAAAGGTCAACGCCATTCCGGGCCACAACCTGGCGCTCGGCTGCCTGGGGTGCTTCATCCTCTGGTTCGGCTGGTACGGATTCAACGGCGCGGCGGCGACATCGGTCTCCCAGATGGGTTCCATCTTCCTGACCACGACGATAGCTCCGGCAGTTGCGACTGTGGTGTGTATGATCTTTACATGGTTAAAATACGGCAAGCCGGATGTTTCGATGTGTCTGAATGCTTCGCTGGCCGGACTGGTCGCCATTACGGCGCCCTGTGATGTGACAGATGCGGCAGGCGCTGTTGTGATCGGCGGCGTTGCCGGACTGCTGGTAGTATTTGGCGTATGGCTTCTGGATTACAAGCTGCATGTCGACGATCCGGTCGGCGCTGTGGCGGTACATATGATGAACGGTATCTGGGGCACGATCGCGGTTGGCCTTTTTGCCACCAACAGCGCACCGGAGTATGGGGTTGCCGATAAAAACGGAACGGAAATGGTCGGTCTGTTCTACGGCGGCGGCGCGAAGCTGCTCGGCATTCAGCTGCTCGGTGTTGTTACTGTAATCGCATGGGCCGGGATTACGATCACGATCGCATTCCTTCTGATCAAAGCGATTCTCGGACTGCGTGCAAGCGCGGAGGAGGAGATCACCGGTCTGGACGCGACCGAGCACGGCCTGGCAAGCGCTTACGCGGACTTTGCCCTGACGTCCAGCATCAACAACTTCTCCTCGCAGGTGCCGGTTGAGATCCCGAAAGACGCGGTTCCGATCGACGACGCCGTACCGGTTCAGCTGCGCACACCGGATCCTTCGATCGCGACGGCCAGCGACGTCAGCATCACAAAGATTACGATCTTTGCAAAGCAGAGTCGGTTTGACGCATTGAATGAGGCATTGTCCGGAATCGGCATCACCGGTCTGACCGTTACCAATGTCCTCGGCTGCGGGATCGAACGCGGCAGAGCCGCCCAGTACCGTGGCGTACCGATGGAGATGAACCTCCTGCCGAAGATTCAGGTGGATATCGTCGTCAGCAAGGTATCTCCGAGACTGGTCATCGATACGGCGAAGAAAGCGCTCTACACCGGTCATCCGGGAGACGGCAAGATCTTTGTATACAATGTTGAAAACGCGATACGTATCAGCAGCGGAGCCGAGGGCTACGAAGCGCTGCAGGATTGATCGGATCTGTTTTCACGAAAGTAACTTCTCCTTATATAATATATTCAGTAACATTCCTTTCTTACGGCGCCCGAAGCAGTTCGGGCGCTTTTTCTTAATATTAATATAGGAAAGTCGATTTTCATATTTTTTCTTGTATAATAATCCCGGATAAGGTAAAATGAATAAATATTTACAAACCATGGAGGATCTTATATGGAAGAGAAAACAATTCGGGTAAAGCTCGCGCCCTATAAAGGCGTGCCGGTGCAGAAGCGCGAGGTGACGGTGACGGAGAATGAGATTCTCGCGGAGATGGAACGGGCGCGGGGGTATGCCTCGAAGACTGTGGACAAGCCGGACGGAACCGCTGAGATGGGAGATCAGGTGGTGATCGACTTTGTCGGATATATCGACGGCGAGGCCTTTGAGGGCGGGGACGGGGAGGATTATCCCATTGTCCTCGGTTCGAATACATTCATTCCCGGTTTTGAGGAGCAGCTCGTCGGAGCCAGAGCCGGAGACTGCGTGGATGTGAAGGTCCCGTTTCCGGAAAATTATCATGCGAAGGAGTACGCGGGCAGGGACGCCATATTTAAGGTAACGGTGAAAAATCTTCGCGCGACGGTTGTGCCGGAGCTCACGGATGAGGTGGTTTCCAGGATTTCACCGTGCAAGACGGTGGAGGAGTTCCGCGCTCATGTGGAGGAACAGATCCGAAGCCATAAAGCGGATCAGAATCTGCAGGATAAGGAGAATGAAGCGCTTTCCTATATCGTGGAACATTCCGAGATCGAAATACCGGAGGAACTGGTACGGGAACGCGCGGAGGTTCTGAAAAATAATCTGATCGCGCAGCTTCGAAACAGCGGCAGTACGCTGGAGACGTGGCTGGATTATAATAACATGACAGAGGAGATGCTTGACGCCTCCGCCGTAAACGACGCTTTGAGCATGCTGAAAGGGCAGGCGGTCCTGGCGGAGGTCGCCCGGGCGGAGAGCTTCGGTTATACGCCGGAGCAGCTGATGCAGGAGCTGTTTGAGATGGCGCGCGGCTATCAGATGACGGTGGAGGAGCTGCGTCAGAAAATCGGAGAAAAGGGGGTGGAGATGGTCGGAAACGATCTTCTTCACAAGCAGGCGCTTGACTATATCACGGCGCAGAGCGTGGAGCAGTGAACTGATACGTCGCGCGTCTGGAATTATGTCGCAAAAGCGGCAGCGCTCGGCGCGAGGATGCGCCCGGGCGCAGTCTTTTTTAAACAGATTCGAATATTATTCGGAAAACAGTACATGCTAAGCGGGTAAATTGTTTGAATAACAAGGAGGAAATTATCATGACCCAGTTAGATTGTACTGTGACAAGCTGTCTTTACAACAGAGACTGCCTGTGCAGCAGGGAGAATATCACGATCGGCGGCAGCGACGCGAGGAGAGCCGGAGAGACCTGCTGCGAGAGTTTCTGTGAAAAAGGGACCAATACGCTCAATGCACTCGAACACGCCGGAGAAAATGTCCGGATCGCGTGCAACGCGTGCGAGTGTATCCACAATGAGGACTGCAGATGCACGGCGGCGCATATCGGAATCGGCGGCGGAGGCGGCGTCTGTAAGTGTACGGAGACTGAATGTGAAGATTTCAGGTGCCGATAAAAGACTTTTGCAGACGCAGGAGCGACGCGTGAACGGTGCGCGGAGAGTGAAGAAGGTTTTTCGGATATGAAAACAAAGGAAATTCTGCTTCAGGAGATTGAAACGGAGAAAAAACGTCTGGATGAACTGATCACAAAGAGAACGGATGATCCGGATGTGATCCTTCAGAGCAGAAGGGTCGACCGCCTTCTGGAGGAATACTGGCGGCCGCCGGATTTAGAGAACGGATAACCGATCAGAATATGAAAATGTCACCGAAGAGGAGCTGTGAAGAAAAACGGATTTCACGGCTTCTTTTTTTGTACACTTTTTTTCGGATTTCTCAAAAACTTCATATTGATTTTTAGAGAGAAATGCTATAGAATGGTTAACAGGTGGCGTAAAGTGGTGGATTTGGGTTTGAAATGCCACGAAGTGGATAATGTTGATAACTTTGTGGATAACTTTCTGATTCATCTTTTTTCGAAATTGTACCGTGAGAGAAGGTGTTTTTGATGTTCAAAGGACAATACAGGCATTCTGTAGACGCGAAGGGCAGGATTATCATACCGAGCAAATTTCGCGAGAGCCTCGGGGACAGTTTTGTGGTTACCAGAGGCCTGGATCACTGTCTGTTTGTCTACTCGAATGAGGAGTGGGAGAACATCGAAGACAAATTCAAGGAGATCCCTTCCGGAAACAAAGAAGCCAGAAAGTTCATGCGATTCTTCTTCGCGGGTGCGGAGGACTGTGAGATGGACAGACAGGGCAGGGTTCAGATTCCCGCCCATCTGCGCGATTATGCCGATCTGGAAAAGGAAGTGTTTTCCGTCGGTGTTCTGAACCGCATCGAGATCTGGAGCCCGGAGCGCTGGCAGGAGAATGAGTTCGACGATGTGGACGAGATTGCGGAGCGCATGGCTGATATGGGTCTGATGATATGATGAAGCTACGAGCCGTGCAGCAGATTACAGAAAGACAGACACGTCATACCTGTATGTAAGGGGATGTTTTTCTGTAATCTGATATAGGGCGACAGCCCGACAGTTCGAGAACCGCAGGTTCTCGAACCTGCACGGCGGTCTTTGTATAACCGGAACCGGAGGAAAAGATGAATTTTAAACACGTTCCCGTACTTCTGAATGAGACTGTTGACGCGCTTGTCACGGATCCGGACGGAGTTTATGTGGACGGCACCCTCGGCGGGGCCGGGCACAGCGCAGAGATCTGCAGCAGGATTTCCGAAAAAGGAAGATTGATCGGGATCGACCAGGATGCGGACGCGATCGAAGCGGCCGCTGAGCGGCTTTGTCCGTTCGGCGACAGGGTAAAGATCATCCGCGGCAATTACCGGGATATGACAGACATCCTTTCGGAGCTGGAGATCAATGATGTAAACGGGATCCTTCTCGACCTGGGCGTTTCTTCCCACCAGCTTGATACGCCTTCCCGGGGCTTTACCTACCGAGAGGAGGACGCGCCGCTGGATATGCGCATGGATCAGAGACAGCGCATGACGGCGCGCGATATTCTTGAGACTTACAGCGAACAGGAGCTGTACCGCGTGCTCCGTGATTACGGGGAGGAGCGGTTCGCGAAGAACATAGCGAAGCATATTGTGAGGGCACGGGCGGACAGGCCCATCGAGACGACCGGTGATCTGAACGGGATCATTCGCGCGGCGATACCCGCGAAGGCGAGAGCCGCGGGCGGCCATCCCTCCAAACGAACCTATCAGGCGATCCGGATCGAGCTGAACCGTGAGCTGGAGGTGCTGGCGGATTCCCTGGATGGGATGATCGACTGTCTGGCGCCGGGCGGACGCCTGTGTGTGATCACCTTTCATTCCATTGAGGACCGTATCGTCAAGACGAATTTCAGAAAAAATGAAAACCCCTGCACCTGTCCGCCGGAATTTCCGGTCTGTGTGTGCGGGAAGGTTTCAAAAGGCAGGATGCTGACGAAGAAGCCGATTCTTCCCGCCGCGGAGGAGACGGAACGGAATAAAAGAGCGAAGAGCGCGAAGCTTCGCGTATTTGAGAAAGCATGGGATCAGAAGGGAGAGAATCGCCATGGCACGTAAATATGATGACGACAGCAGAATATATATTGAAGGAAACGCCGTTCGCAGAGGACAGGCTGTGCCAAAGCAGGAGCCTGCCGTTTCGCCGAAGAGCCGGGAGGAGATCCTTAGGGATCGGGAGCGTCGTCTCCATGCGAAGAGAAACAGGGAAAGAGCCATGTCGATCAATCTCGGATATGTAGTCTTTCTGACAGTTGCGGCTGTGATCTGCTTCTGCGTATGCATGATATTTATTCATCTGCAGTCCGATATCACGGCGCATCTGTCCGCGATCACATCTCTCGAGGCGCAGGTCAGCGATCAGAAGTCTGACAATGATGCCGCCGAGAACCGTCTTGAGACGACCATGACGCTGGACGAGGTCAAGCTGAGAGCCGCAGAACTCGGGCTGGTCTACCCGACTACGGAACAGATCCGGTATTATTCCATAGAGAGCAGCGATTACATGAATCAGTATTCCGATGTGGATGCCCGGTAGGGACGGGGTGTAATCGATCAAAAGGAAGACATATGTATGGCAGAGAGGAGAAAGAAAAACAGAAAGAACGCAAAGAAAAGCTTTCGGTTTCTTTTTCGGATGAAGAAAAAACTGATGCTTCTGTTTGTGATCGTGATCGGTTGTCTGGCTTTTATGGTCGGACGGCTGGCTTATATAGAGATAAAGAGCGGAGACAAATATGAAAAGATCGTACTGAGCAATCAGGAGTATTCCAGTACGACGATCCCGTTTCGAAGAGGAGACATTGTAGACCGCAAAGGCACGGTTCTCGCGACCAGCACGGATATATACAATGTCATTTTAGATTGCAGCGTGATCAACTATAAGGAAGACTATCTTGAACCGACCATGGAGGCTCTGGAAGCCTGTTTTGACGAGGATGACCTGAGATATATCACGGATTCGGACGGGAATAAAGTCCGGCTCACTTTTGAAAATATCGAGACTTACATTGAAAACAATCCGGACAGCACCTATTATGTGATCGCGGAGGACCTCTCCTATGAGGAGATTCAGGACTTTGAAGAAATGCAGGAGGAGAACTCTCTGATCAGGGGCATATGGTTTGAGAAGGAATATGAGAGGGAGTATCCGTACGGATCTCTCGCAAGCGCCCTGATCGGCTATACCGCATCCGGAAATGTGGGTGTCGGCGGGATCGAGGATTCCTATGACGACGTCTTAAACGGAACGGACGGACGGCAGTACGGCTATCTGAACTCCGATTCCAATTATGAGGTCACGGTGAAGGACGCGGTCAACGGCGAGACGGTCGTCTCTACGATCGACGTGAACCTGCAGTCTATCGTGGAGGAAAAGATCAGAGAATTTTATGACACGCTGACGGATAATGCCAGAGAGGGCGGTGGCGCCGAGCATATCGCGGTTCTGATCATGGATCCGAATACCGGGGAAGTGCTGTCCATGGCAGATTATCCGAATTACGACTATACGATCACGGAGGACGAGGAAGCGGTGTCCTCGCTTTCGGAGGTTTATTCCGATGAGGAACTGGAGGATATGAGCGATACGCAGATCATGAATCTGGCGAACCTCGCCCTCTTCAATTCCGTGGAGGATGTTTCGGAGATGGACGACAGCGCCGTGACAAAGGCGGTGGAGGCTTTAAAGCAGAATTTCTGCATTACCTACACCTATGAACCCGGTTCCACGGCAAAGCCTTTTACGATCGCCTGCGGCCTGGATACGGGCACGGTCACCGAGGATATGACATTTTACTGCGACGGGTACGAGCAGATCTCCGGCCATACCATCCACTGCGTAAACCGCAGCGGACATGGGCTGGAGACATTGTCCGAGACGCTGGAGAACTCCTGCAATGACGCTCTGATGCAGATCTCCTATAAGATCGGAGCGTCCAATTTCGCGAAATATCAGCAGCTGTTTAATTTCGGGCTGAAGACAAATATCGATCTGCCCGGGGAGAGCCGGACCTCTTCCCTGATCTATTCGGAGGAGGACCTGACGACGATCAACCTGGCAACGAACGCCTTCGGCCAGAATTTTAATGTGACCATGATCCAGATGGTCAGCGCGTATTCTTCCATTGTCAACGGCGGAAGTTATTATCTTCCCCATGTTGTCATGGAACTGGAGGATGAGGACGGCAACACGGTGAAGGAAATCGAACCGACGCTCCTGAAGCAGACCGTGTCCGCTGAAACCTCCGCGACAATGATCCAGTATCTCCGGAATGTCGTTGAAGAGGGTACCGGTTCCACGGCAAAGGTGGATGGTTATTCCATGTGCGGCAAGACCGGTACGGCTGAGAAATACGTGCTGGATGAGGACGGAAACGCGACCAGTGTGCGCGCGGACGGGGAATACGTGGTATCCTTTATCGGCTCCGTTCCCGCGGAGAATCCCCAGATCGTGATCTATTGCGTCATAGATGCGCCGAATGTGGAGGATCAGGCGCACAGCTCCTACGCGCAGAATGTCGTGCGGGAGATTCTGGAGGAGGCGCTTCCCTATCTGAATATTTATCCGGATGAGGAGCTAACCGGTGCCAATGCCGATCTGAATATCATCGGCGGAACGGACGGAACCGATGAGGACGGGGCCGCCCAGACCGAGGCCGACGGGACGGATACCGAAGCGGATACCGGCACAGCCGATACGGATACCGATGCAGCCGATACGGATACCGACGCAGCCGGGACAGATATCGACGCGGAATGATCTTTATGATTCATAGCAGAAAGAATAACCGAATAAACTGTAAAAAATGACATATTCGGAGCATGCTTTTGAAGCGTTTCCTGACATTTCAAAAGAAGAAGCTGCTCGTACTCGTACTGATTTTTCTCTCTCTTCTCGGTGTTCTGACGGGAAGGCTGGTGTGGCTCATGATCTTTCAGTCCGAGTTTTACGGACAGAGGGCGGAGGACCTGCATGAGAGGGAGCGCAGCATCAAGGCGGCGAGGGGCGAGATCCTGGACAGAAACGGTGTCGTCCTGGCTTCCAGCCAGTCGGTCTGTACGATATCCGTGATCCATGCGCAGATTGAGGATGAGGAGGCTGTTATCGACATGCTGTCGCGCGAGCTTGATCTGTCGGAGGACACCGTGCGGGCGCGGGTGGAGAAGGTCAGTTCCATCGAGCGGATCCGGACCAATGTCTCCAAAGAGACGGGGGACGCGATCCTGGCGTATGATCTGGCCGGCGTGAAGGTGGATGTGGACTATAAGCGCTGGTACCCCTACGATGAGCTGCTCTCCCGGGTGCTTGGATTTACCGGGAGTGATAATCAGGGCATTCTGGGGCTGGAGGTTCTGTACGACGATTATCTGGCGGGTACGCCGGGGAAGATCCTGACGCTGACCGACGCCTCGGGCATTGAGGTCGAGGCGGCCGGCGAGCGGAGGCAGGAGCCGGTGGACGGAGACAATCTGGTGACAAGCCTGGATTATAATATTCAGTGTTATGTGCAGCAGGCGGCGGAGACGGTTATGGAAGAAAAACAGGCGGAAGCTGTCAGCATCATCCTGATGGATCCGCAAAACGGAGAGATTTTAGCCATGGCGAATGTTCCGGAATATAATTTAAACGACCCGTTTACTTTAAATACAGAGACTTCAGGTAGCCTGACGGAGGAGGAAGAGCAGGAGCTCTTAAATCAGATGTGGAGAAATCCGTCTGTCAGCGACACCTACGAGCCCGGCTCCATCTTTAAGATCATTACGACAGCCGCGGCGCTGGAGGAGGATCTGGTCTCTCTGGACGAGAGCTTTTACTGTCCGGGGTATAAGCTTGTGGAGGATCGCAGGATCCGGTGCCACAAGGTTGCGGGGCACGGTTCCGAGACATTCACCGAAGCGATCATGAATTCCTGCAATCCGGTGTTTATCGAGCTGGGCCTGCGGTTGGGCGCGGATACATTTTATGACTATTTTGAGCAGTTCGGCCTGCTGGAAAAAACCGGTGTGGATCTGCCCGGCGAGGCGGCCTCGATCATGCACGCGAGGGACGCGATCGGGCAGGTGGAGCTGGCGACCATATCCTTCGGCCAGTCCTTTCAGATCACACCGATTCAGCTGATTACGACAGTCTCCTCCCTGATCAACGGGGGCACCCGGGTCACGCCGCACTTCGGCCTGCGCGTGGAGGATGAGAACGGGGAGATTGTGGAGACTTTTTCATGGGACACGACAGAGGATCTTGTGGATGACGAAACGTCGGAGACGCTGCAGTTTCTTCTGGAGAAGGTCGTCTCTGAGGGGACGGGGATAAACGGAGCGGTGGAGGGCTACTCCGTCGGAGGCAAGACCGCCACCTCGCAGACACTGCCGAGAAGTGAGAATAAATATATTTCTTCTTTCCTCGCGTTCGCGCCCGCGGATGACCCGCAGGTGATCGGACTCGTGGTGATCTATGATCCCCAGGGCACCTATTACGGAGGAACGATCGCGGCTCCCGTCATGCAGGAGATCTTTGAGGATGTCCTGCCGTATATGGGGATCGCGCAGACGGAGGCCCTGTCGGAACCGGATTCGGAGGAGGCGGCGGAATAGAGATTTTGCGCAGCCACTCAGCGGTGTGAGTGGCTCGAATGAACAGTAACCGGCCTCTTACAGATGAGAATGAAGTGTTGCAAAAGCGGGGGAAAAGACGTATACTTTGATACTGAGGTTTTCACAAACCCTACTATATACCGAAAGAAGAGGAAAAAGATGACATATCAGGTAATTATTCCGGTACTGATCGCTTTTGCGGTCACTGCGATTCTGGGACCGTTTATGATCCCTCTCCTGAGAAAGTTAAAGGTCGGAAACACGGAGCGGGAAGAGCTTGTGTCCCACCAGAAGAAAAGCGGAACGCCGACGATGGGCGGCATCATGATCCTGATCGCCGTTGTGGTCACATCACTGTTTTATGTGAGAGGATATCCGAGGATCATCCCCGTTCTCTTTGTGACGGTCGGTTTCGGCATCATCGGTTTCCTGGATGATTATCTGAAGGTGGTGCTGCGGCGTTCCGACGGACTTTTATCCTGGCAGAAAATGCTGTGCGAGATCGCGGTGACCGCTGTCTTTGCCGTTTACATGGTGCGCTCGGATATCTCGCTGGCCATGCTGATCCCCTTTTCAGGCGGGAAGTATCTGTACCTGTCCTGGCTGGCGATCCCGATTCTGTTTCTGGCGGTGATCGGCACGGTCAACGGGGTTAATTTTACGGACGGACTGGACGGACTGGCGTCCAGCGTGACAGTACTGGTTGCCACGTTTTTTTCCGTGGTCGCCGTGGGCACTTCCTGCGGGATCGCGCCGATCACCTGTGCGGTTGTGGGCGCGCTGCTCGGATTCCTGCTGTTTAACGTCTATCCGGCCAGCGTATTCATGGGCGATACGGGGTCTCTCGCGCTGGGGGGATTTGTGGCGGCTTCGGCGTACATGATGCAGATGCCGATTTTTATACTGATCGTCGGTCTGATCTACTGGGTCGAGATCATTTCAGTCATGATACAGGTAACATATTTCAAGAAGACAGGCGGGAAACGATTCTTTAAGATGGCGCCGATCCATCATCATTTTGAACTGTGCGGATGGTCGGAGACCAGGATCGTGGCGGTGTTTTCCATTATCACGGCGCTGCTCTGCCTTGTTGCGTTCATAGGGATGAAATAAAGCTGTTCCGAAGTAACTATTCAGGACAGTGACCGAATACAGATGTTGAGGAGGATGAAAATGGACTTTTCCGGAAAAAAGGTTCTGGTGTTCGGAACAGGATTGAGCGGCATCGCGGCCGCCGGACTGCTGCAGAAGAAATCAGCGGAGGTGATCCTGTTTGACGGAAACGAACAGCTGGATGCGGAGCGCGTGATGGCGGATTTTACGGACAGGGAGGGTATTCGTTTCTATAAAGGCGAGCTGCCGGAGGCGGTTCGAAAAGGGCTTGACCTGGCGGTTTTAAGTCCTGGGGTCCCGCTCGACCTGCCGCTGGTCAGCCGCATGAAGGAGGAGGGGATTCCCGTCTGGGGCGAGCTCGAGCTGGCTTACCGGTGCGGGAAGGGCGAGGTCCTGGCGATCACCGGGACGAACGGAAAAACGACGACGACGGCTCTGCTCGGCGAAATCATGAAAAGCAGTTTTGAGCATGTAAACGTGGTCGGAAATATCGGAATTCCCTATTCGGGCGTCGTGGAGGAAATGCGGGATGACACGGTGACGGTGGCGGAGGTGAGCAGCTTTCAGCTGGAGACGATCGACGCGTTTAACCCGAATGTCAGTGCCGTGCTCAATATCACGCCCGATCACTTAAACCGTCATCATACGATGGAAAATTATATCGCGGCGAAGATGAATATCACGAAGAACCAGGGCAGAGACCGGGTCTGTGTGTTAAATTACGAGGATGAGATCCTTCGGGAACGGGCGGAATGTATTTCCGCGAAAGTCCTCTGGTTTTCCAGCCTTCACCGGCTGGAGGAGGGCCTATATCTGGACGGGGACCGGATCCTGTACGCAGACGGGAGCGCTGTCACGGAGGTGATTTCCACCGGGGAACTGAATATCCTCGGCCGCCACAATTATGAGAATGTGATGGCTGCCGCGGCTATGGCCTTAAGCTTCGGCGTTCCGATGGATGCGGTCCGGGAGACCCTGAAACGCTTTCAGGCTGTGGAGCACCGGATCGAGTATGTGGCGGAAAAGCGCGGGGTGCGTTTTTATAATGATTCCAAAGCGACGAACCCTGACGCGGCTATCAAGGGGATTCAGGCGATGGATCGTCCGACCTGCCTGATCGGCGGGGGATATGACAAGGATTCCGAATATTCGGAATGGATCCGGAGCTTTGAGGGAAAGGTAAAGCTGCTGGTGCTTCTCGGGCAGACCGGAGAGAAAATAGCCGCTGCGGCGAAAGCGTGCGGATTTACGGACTATGTGTTTGCCGAAAGTCTGCAGGAAGCGGTGGATATCTGTTATGAAAACGCTCGGACGGGAGACGCCGTTCTGCTCTCCCCGGCCTGTGCGAGCTGGGGAATGTTCCCGAATTACGAGGTGAGAGGGAAGATGTTCAAGGAAATGGTTCATGCCCTCGAAGAGTAAGAACCGGTTTTTGCAGGAAGGAAAATGAGTAAAAGAGAGGGAACAGGGATCAATGAATCGGCAGGCAAAAGGAAAGACAATCAAATATTTTGATTACACCCTGCTGTTCCTGATTATTTTTCTGGTAGGGTTCGGCCTGGTCATGCTTTACAGCGTCAGCGCCTATGAGGCGCAGAGTGAGTTTGGCGACGCCACGTACTATCTGAGACATCAGGCGCGGAATATCGCGATCGGGCTTGTGCTGATGTTTTTGCTGTCGAGAATTCCCTATCAGTGGTGGAAGAAGGCGGGACCGCCGGTCTATCTGATTGCCTTCGTCCTGTGCGCGGCGGTTATTTTTGTCGGAAGCGACGCGAACGGCTCTACGAGATGGCTGCAGGTCGGCCCCATTTCCTTTCAGCCGTCCGAGATCGCGAAGATCGCGGTTATCATTTACCTCGCGGCGGTTTTAAGTAAAATGCCGAAACAGATCCGGAATTTCCGGACGGTCGTCAAGGTCCTGATCCGCGTGGTTCCGATCATTGCCGTGATCGCGTACAGCGATCTGAGTACGGCGATCATCATCGCCGGGATCTGTATTCTGATGCTGTTTGTCGCCAGCCCGAAATATTCGCACTTCTTCGTTCTGGCGGTGCTGGTCGTGGCCGCGGCGGCGGTCTTTATCCTGACACAGTCCTACCGGAGCGACCGTATTCTGGCATGGCTGCACCCGGAGGATTATCCGGACGACGCTTATCAGACGCTGCAGGGACTGTATGCCATCGGTTCCGGCGGCCTGTTCGGGAAGGGCCTGGGCGCCAGTATTCAGAAGCTCGGCTATGTGCCGGAGGCGCAGAATGATTTCATTTTTACCATTATCTGTGAAGAACTCGGACTGTTCGGCGCCATCTGTGTGATTCTGCTGTTTGTCCTGATGATCTGGAGATTTATGGTGATCTCGAACAATGCCTCCGATCTGTTCGGCGCTCTGGTGGTGGTGGGCGTGATGTCCCACATTTCCCTTCAGGTGATCCTGAACCTGGCGGTTGTGACGAACACCATACCGAATACCGGTGTGATCCTGCCGTTTATCAGCTATGGAGGTTCGTCCATGATCTTTCTCCTGGCGGAGATGGGTCTGGTGCTGTCCGTCTCCAGGGGGATCCGGCTGGATGAAGATTACCCTGAGTAACGTAAAAGTGTTTTCGCGACTGTAAAGGCACCGGACAGCCGTGTGAAAACAGGATCCGGCAGCGGCCGGCGGCAGGTAGCTGAAATGAGAGATAAGAAAAGAAAAAAGCGAAAAAAAAGCATCCTCCGCATCGTCTTGCCGGTACTGATTCTGGTCGTGGCATTGGCCGTGATCATGGTCTGGAAGGTATTTGTGGTCAAAGAAGTGGAGGTCTTCGGGAATGAGCTCTACACGGACGAACATATTGAGAGCTGGTCGCTGGACGACGATGACTCCTGGAATTCTCAT
>JAJQDV010000057.1 GCA_021202015.1 Clostridiales bacterium
CGCTGGAGAAAGCAGGCAGCTTTGATGAGTTTGCTTCCCTGTTGTTACGCGAGGGCGTGACCGTCAGGGAAAGCCGGGGACGGTTATCCTACCTCACGCCGGAGCGGACAAAGCCGATCACTGCAAGGAAGCTGGGGGATGATTTTGACCGCGCCGCTGTCCTTACGGTTCTGGAACAGAACAGGGCAATAGATACCGGGAAGAAAGATAACCCATTCCAGACGCAGGACGAGGGATTGCAGCGTCTTGTTGACCGGGAAGCGAAGCGCGCCGAGGGGAAAGGGCGCTGGACGTCCGTTTAGCGCCGACCGAAGCGGAGCGGAGACCGGCTATGACCGATGGGCGACGAAGCACAACCTCCAGCAGATGGCAAAGACTGTCCTTTATTATGAGGAACAGGGTTTTTCTTCCGTGGAAGAACTGGAGGAAGCCTTTGAAGCCGCCAGTGCGAATATGCGGGAAAGCTTTGCAGCGCTGAAAAAGACGGAAGGACTGATCAGCGAAAAGAAAGAATTCCAGCGGCACCTCTTAAATTATATCAGTACAAAGCCCGCCCGCGACGACCTGAAAGCACAGAAATCCGAGAAAGCCCGGAAAGCATGGCGTGAGCAGCATGAAAGCGATTTTATCCTTGCGGACACCGCCGTGCGCTATTTTAAGAGCCACGGCGTGGCAAAGCTGCCGTCCAGCAAAGTGCTGCAAAAAGAGATCGAGCAGCTCACAGTCCAGAAGAATGGGCAGTACAACGATTACCGTGAGAAACGCGACCGATTCCGTGAGCTTCAGACTGCCCGGGAAAATATCCGGCAGATGCAGCCACAGAAACCGAAACGAAAGAAGGAGCAAGATTATGATAGATAAAGGAAATAGCAATCGAATCGGACTTAATTATCACCAATATCGTACCATGCGCCGCCTGGTACATGAGTGCTGTAATTACGATGAGGGAAACTGCCTCCTGCTGGAACGGGAGGACACCTGCGTGTGTGTGCAGAGTATCAGTTACTCCTTATGCTGCAAATGGTTCAGGGAGGCAGTGCTTCCGCTGGATGCAGAACTGGAAGCAACACTTTTACACAAGGGAGATCGAAAAGCCTGTGTTATCTGCGGCGCATGGTTTGTACCGAAGTCCAACCGTGGGAAGTATTGCCAGACTTGTGCAGCACATATGAAAAGGCAAAGAGCGAAAGAACGCAAGCACAGACAGAGGGAGAGATGTCACGCTTTAGAGTCTCTGAAACCCTTGTAAATCAAGCACTTTTTAACCGCCCTCAAAGGAAAGACGATAGAAATATCCTTTATGTATGAAAGTCGATTGCTCCGCACTTCGTGCTCTCGCAATCGCTGCCTGTATTCGCAATCCGGTCTGACGGCCTACTTGCTCATACGGGTCAGGTTCTCTGATATTCTATCATTCAGGTGTGCAAGCACCCCATCTGACAGAATATCGAGAACACTTTCATAGTAAATAAGAACGTATATGGGATAAGCCCTGTCCCATATGTTGTACAGATAATAAAACGAGAGCTGCAGAGTGTCAAAAAAGAAATCTGAAAAAATATCATATGTGATCGAAAGAGAATTTCTCTCCCGCTGCACATCGGAGGAAATGCTCCGACGTCTGATCCGGACACATCTGCAAAAACCGGATGAAACTTGTAAAAATGAATTGGAAAATGTCGCTTCCTGCGGTACAATAGCCACAGGGACAGCGGTTGAAAGGTAAGTAACATGAAGAAACAAACTCTTTTCAACGTAGCTGAATACATCAGGTTATCCAGAGAGGATGGTGATAAGGCAGAAAGTGACAGCATCGGAAACCAGAGGAAACTGATTGCGGATTTTCTGAAAGGACGGACCGAATTTGTCATCTATGACACCTATGTGGACGACGGCTTTACGGGTCTTAGCTTTCAAAGGCCATCCTTCATGAGAATGATGGATGACATCGAGGATGGAAAAGTAAACTGTGTCGTTGTCAAAGACCTATCCCGTTTCGGGAGGGATTATATTGAGACCGGCAGGTATCTGGAGCGTTATTTTCCGGATAACGATGTGCGGTTTATCGCCATCACAGACAATATTGACAGCATGAAACAGGCTTATGATATCCTGCTGCCGATCAAAAATATTTTCAATGAGCAATATGCCAGGGACATCTCAAAGAAAGTCCATGCCTCCATGAAAACCAAGCAGAAGGCAGGGGAGTTTATCGGGGCGTTTGCATCTTATGGTTATCGGAAATCTCCCATTGACAAAAATAAGCTGGTGATTGACGATTACGCCGCGAATGTGGTGCGCCGGATTTTCAAAATGTATGTCAGCGGATATGGGAAAAACAGTATTGCGAAAGCGTTGAATGAAGATGGGATTGTGTGTCCGTCTGAATATAAGCGGATAAATGGCGAAAATTATCGGAACAGCCAGAAGCTGGAAAGCACTTCTTACTGGACGTATTCCACGGTGAACCGCATCCTGAAAAATGAGATGTATGCCGGAAATATGGTGCAGGGCAGGAAAACCCAGCGGATGAAAGGCAGACAACGCAGCGTGGACAAAGAGGACTGGATTATTGTGGAGCATACACACGAGGCCATCATTGATCCGGAAACCTGGCAGAAGACACAGGAATTATTGGGACGCCGGACGCGCGAGCTTGACCTGAACTCTAATATGTCTGTGTTTGCCGGATTCCTGAAATGCGGGGACTGCGGCAGGGCGCTGGTGAAGAAAATCGGATCGTCCGGACATGGCGCCGGGAATATCAACTACTATTGCGGAACTTATGTCCGCTCCGGCAGACAGTATTGCAGCGCACATGCCATTCCGTATTCGGTTCTCGAGGATGTAATACGGAACGACCTGAACGCAATCATAGAGAGTGTGGAGAATCTTCAGGAACTGCTTGAGCAGAATCAGGCGCAGGAGGCTTTCGCAAAACGTCAAACCGGAAACAAAAGGAATTGGTTGTCCGCAGAGCTGGAAAAGCTGAAAAACCTCAAAAAAGCAGTTTATGAGGATTACCGGGAGGGGCTGATTTCCAAAGACGAGTTTGTCGCTTACAGACAGGATTATGTAAAAAAAGAAGAAATGCTTACAAAGCAGATGGAAGATCTGGAACGCCAGTCAGAAAAGAGAACTGCCGGAGATGTTCTGGAAAGCCCATGGGTAAAAAGGCTGCTCACATTTCGGAATGTGGAAAAGCTGGATCGGGATATGGTCGTGGAGATGATTCATGAGATTCGGGTTTATGAGGATCACAGAATAAAAATCACTTACAACTTTTCAGACGAGCTGGCACATTTGTTCCCAGATACTTATGAAAATGAAAGTCATGGACAGAAAGAAGGTGAATAAAAGAATATGAAGATTGTAATGGATGAAAAGGGTCATAAGATCGTAGTAATACCGGATATTATTTTTAAGAACAGGCAAAATATTGACTGGTCTGCGGTAGAAGACTATTTAAAGAGATATATGGGCGAAATTGTAACAATCGCTGAGACAGGAGACATTGTTTATATTGGACAAAAATTTCCTGATGAATATACAGGTTCCAAATATACGAAACGATTGAAAGGAACAAATGCCAAGGTGAAGGCGAATGCTGCGCAGGCTATACCTGAGATGTTGGAAATTGCTACGGAAAAGGACTTTCATGAGAATCGGAAGGACAAGCATTTTTCTATGGCAAAAAAGGGATGGTATTATTATAAAACACGTTTTGCTTTGCCTGTTTATGCTGATGAACAAAAAACGGAGATTTATAATTTTTATTCGGCCCGTTTGCTTGTGAACAGGACATCCTATGGGAAATTATTTTTATATGATCTTTTGGACATAAAAAAAGAAGCAAGTAACCCACTCAAGGACTACAAAACATTGTAGACAAGTGGCAAAAAACTGCTCCTCTTTGATAAAGACCATAGCACTCCTTTTGAAATTTGTCAACAGCAGATTTCAATTTTCTACGAAGCACTTTTAAGAAAAATCAAACGTACCATATCGGTACAAATTACCGCAATTTACTTCCGCCCCATGCCGCGTCAAAGCTGATGGCTATTTTTTTCTCCTCTGTATCTACACTGTAAATCGGAAGATTCCGCCCGTTTACCGTATTGCTCACAGAAATGATGTCCGTCCGGGCCTGCAGGGTCATTATTACGACAAAAACAGCCAGAACGGCGCCCGCAGCGGAAATAATAAAGCGCATTTTCCCTTTTCGCATGTTTCACCTGTCAAAACGCTATTGTTACTATGTATGCAGGGAAACGATTCGGTATACCTTCCAGGCACCCCTTAATTCATGCGCTTCGCGCGGAAATAACAAGGTATGCGTTTTTATCATGGTTTCAATTTCAACGATTCTCTTGCAACAATTCCGGATTCGTTATATGATAGGACATCATGAACGAAAAGAAAAAACCTCTGTTACAGCAACCATGGATGGTATGCCTCTGTGCCCTCGTCTGCACCGCACTCTGGGGCAGCGCCTTTCCATGCGTAAAAACCGGATATGCCCTTTTTCAGATCGGCTCCGCTGACGCCGCCTCCCAGCTTCTGTTTGCAGGAATCCGATTCTTCGGAGCCGGGATCCTCGCGCTTCTGATCGGCAGCATCGGGCAGAGACAGATCTTAAGGCCGAAAAGAGGATCCCTTCACAAGATTGTGATTCTCAGTCTGTTCCAGACGGTCATACAATATGTTTTTTTCTACATCAGCCTCGCGCACACCACGGGCGTAAAGGGTTCTATCCTGCAGGGAACGAGTGTACTGTTTTCCCTCCTGATCGTCTGCCTTCTGTTCCGCACGGAAAGACTGACCGTTTTCAAATCACTGGGCTGTGTGATCGGGTTCGCGGGAATTATTCTGGTCAATTTTAACGGTGCGGGACTGAATATGGATTTTCAGTTCATCGGGGAGGGATTTATGATGCTGTCCGCACTCTCCGGCTCTTTTTCCGCCGTCTTTTTCAAACAGTTTTCAAAAGATGAAAACCCGGTCATGCTCAGCGGTTTTCAGTTCCTGCTCGGAGGAATCATTCTGGCGGCGATCGGATTCGCCTGCGGCGGACGTCTGAGCGGATTTTCGGTATCCGCCGTCCTCCTGCTGCTCTACATGGCGTTCATCTCCGCCGCGGCCTACTCCCTGTGGGGGATTCTGCTGAAGCATAATCCCGTCTCGCGGGTGACCGTCTTCGGATTTACGATACAGATCTTCGGCGTTTTATTCTCCGCCCTGTTCCTGCGCGAAGGAAACACATTCGGCTGGCAGACGTTCGCGGCGCTGGCGCTGGTCTGCATCGGGATTTTTCTTGTAAATAAATCTCCGAAACTTACGCATACTGTATCATATGAAGACAGAGAAAGCGCGTAAACTTACAGCAGATATTTTTTCAGACATTGCCGGCGGCCTGCTGATTGCCGTCGGAGTATACAACTTTGCGTCTGAAGCGCAGTTTCCTCTGCCCGGCGTGAGCGGCATCGCTCTGATCTTTTACCAGATGTTCGGCCTGCCGATCGGCGCCATGACTGTCCTGCTGAACATCCCCATCGTCCTGTGTACCTTTCGCATCCTCGGCAAACGGTTTTTTCTCCGGTCTGTAAAATCTATCCTCATCACCTCATTCATCATGGACGCCGTCGCTCCCCGGCTGCCCCTCTATGCGTCTGACCGTTTTCTTGCCGCCCTGTGCTGCGGCGTGCTCTCCGGTGCCGGATACGCGCTGATCTTTATGCGGGACTCCTCCACCGGCGGAATGGATTTTATCACCATGGCCATCCGGACAAAAAAACCGCATCTGTCCGTCGGCAACATCATTTTCGTTCTGGATCTCGCCGTTATCGTTCCCGGCGCCGTATTGGTCGCCCGGGATGCGGAGAGTCTCATCTACGGCGTCATCATCGCATGGCTTATCTCTGTCGTCACGGACAGGCTGATGTACGGCATCAGCCGGGGCAAAGTCGCCCTGATCGTAACGAAAAAAAGCACCGACATCTGTCGGTGCATTGATGATGCGTTCGGCCGCGGCTCTACAATATTAAAAGGGCAGGGCAGCTACACAGGAGAAAATCGTGACGTCGTCATGTGCGCCTGCAGCAGGAAGCAGATGTACGGTATCCGGAAACTGATCAAACAGGCAGACCCACAGTCCTTTCTGGTCATCATGGATTCCAGCGATGTGGTCGGGGAGGGATTCCTGAGAGAGTAGAACATCTTCCGGGCAAGCTGCTGATTTCCTTATACGCCCCTGCGCACTCAGGACTGCCGGTTTGACAGCCCCGTCACCCGCAGCCGATTGTCAGCCACCGTAAACTGTATATTGTACTGCCTGAACGCCATCCCGTACACACGCTCCGGATCCCGCTGGTATTGCGGCCGCGGATCCTGTCTCAGCACCGCGAGAACAGTCTGCCGTTCCGACGGCGGCATCCGATCGAGCAGATGCTCTGGAAAATCCACTTCCAGCTCATCCATCCTCACCTGCTCCGCAAAACCGCCCCGCACGCCGGGATGACTGTCCGCGCCAGGCAGATAAGGCTTGATATCATAGATCGGCGTACCGTCCCTCATATCGATCCCCGATACTTTGATCACCGGTCCGTCCTGCCCCTGAAAAACACCCTCCAGCTTTACCGAAGACAGGCCGATCGGATTCGGTCGAAAGGGTGAACGGGTGGCAAAAACCCCCACCCGCTGGTTGCCTCCCAGACGGGGCGGGCGCACCACAGCGCGAAATCCTGCA
Organism: Clostridiales bacterium; assembly: GCA_021202015.1. Taxonomy (GTDB): domain Bacteria; phylum Bacillota; class Clostridia; order Lachnospirales; family Lachnospiraceae; genus Eubacterium_I. The sequence goes on from JAJQDV010000057.1 coordinate 6,746, forward strand.
CGATCCGTCCCCTGAAATCCCCAGAGCAGCCAGATATAATCATAATCCTCCAGGCCTCGCAGCGCTTCCGGATCCCGGTAGTCCGGTTCAAACAGGATCGTCCCGGCAAGCTCCGGAACCAGCCCGCTCTGGCGCGGTACGCCGAACTTCTCCGGGAAATCCGTGCGGATATGCGCGATGACCGTCAGTTCTCCGAGCCCGCTCATGACGAAACCTTCTGACGATCCAGCAGTTCCCGCATCGCGTCCTCACTGACGCTCACCCAGGCGTCCTCCTCCCCGGCATTCAGCCCGAGATACTGCGCGAGCGTGCGTTCATCATCGCTGTATCCCCACTCCATTACATAATCATCAATGTCCTCAAACTCGATCTCTCCGCTCAGATAGAGTTCCTTAAAACACTTCATCCGCCGCCCCTTTTCCTGTATCACGTACAATCACTTTTCAATGACCATATCCCGTACTTCATGAACCGGTGCCTGCATCAGTTCACCGGCTGTCTCGGCATAATGATCGCGGCCAGGATGTAGATCCATAAGCCCATTCCTGCAAAGATGATCAGGATCGCCCAGATCAGACGCACGATGGTCGGATCAATTCCGAAAAACTCCCCCACACCGCCGCAGACACCGCACAATACCCGATTGTCCTCGGATTTGTATAATTTTCTCTTCATTCTCATTTCCTCCTTCTGTCATCAAACCACTCCGAAATCCGACACAAAAAGTATACTCGATTTTAAGTATTTTTACAACCGGTAAATATCCGTTTCGGACGTTTTACAATGCGTTTTCTACCGGAGGCATATTCTGCAGATAATAATATGTCATCGTCGCTCTTGCGATCTCCGTTCCGGTCTCATTTGTGATCATCACATCATAGACGCACATGTTTCTCCCGATCTTGACCTCATTACTCTCGCCGACCAGTTTCTCACAGCCCATCGCCGGGCGCAGATAATTGATATTGCCCGTCACCGTCGTCACAAACCGCCCCCGGCTGGTTGCCGCCGTTCCGCCCACGGTATCGGCCAAACTGTAGATCAATCCTCCGTGGACAGAGCCGATGGGATTCCCGTGCATGGGCTGCAGCATGATTTCACCCTTCGCGTAACCCTCCCGGATTTCGGTGATATTCAATCCGATCTCCCTGATAAATCCCTTATTGCGCGCCTCTTTCAAACGTTCAAAATCCATCCGTTCTCATCCTCCTCATCCATATGCCCCGGTACACGGTACATCGAAAAGTATCTCAGGTCGAAGCGGATTGAAGCGTTTTCCGATTACCCTCGTTTCCCGAAAATACATTCTCTGAATCAGTATAAACGCTCCCCGGGATACCTTCAAGGAAATTTTATTATTTTCAGAAGGTTGAATTTGCAGAAAAAAAGGCGTATCATTGTTTCTGCAGCCGTCTGCTGCAAATATCATTCAATAACCCGGAGGAAACTATTATGAAACGTAAGATTCGGAAACATATCCCGATCCTTCTTCCGCTGATTCCCGCACTGCTGCTCGCGGGCTGCGGATCTGCCGCCGATACGGAAAACGAAGTGTCTGTTTCAGATTCTGAAACCGTCCAGGAGCAGACTGATGCGGGCGCGATGGCGTTCACGGACTGCTATCTCGTGACAAACGTCTACGGAGACGGACAGAAGCCGTGGTACATCGTACTGGAGTACAGTGATGAGATCGACCCGGACAGCATATCGGCAGATGATTACGAGATGAAAAATTATGACATCGAAGCCGTATACACGAATACGGAATCTTCTCTTCCCGGGGAGAGTACGGCCGGCAGCTATGTGCTGATCGAGCTTTCCACAGATTATACGACGTCAAACTACGGCGGAAGCGGCTCCGGCAGCTCGGAATTTTCCGGAGGAAACATGTACGGAGACAGAGAAGATCTCAGTAATGACACGGAATCCGATTTCGGGGACGGCGGACCGACCGACGGCGATTTTGACGAATCCGATTTCGAAGAAAGGGAAGACCTCTCCGATCCGGCAGATTCCGAAAGCAGGGAAGACCGTTCCGATCTGACAGATTCCGATGAAAGGGAAGGCCTCTCCGATCTGACGGATTCCGATGACAGAGAAGACCTCTCAGGAAGAACGGATATCGATGATTCCGAAACAGACGGAGGTCAGATGCAGGGCGGAAGGGGAAATATGTCATCGGCATCATCCGCAAGCAATCAGCTGTCAGTCACATTCCGTCAGACCGGAGAGATCGCATATGCGGACGGTTCATCCCTGAGTGCCTGGGAAGAAGACTTCTCAACGGACTATACGGAAAACATCAATCTGCTGGTCGAAAACTTTACGCAGTATACATTTACACTGTCTGACGGGACAGAGATGATGTACAGCCTTTACCTGCCGGAGAATTACAGCGAAAATTCAGAATATCCGCTTGTACTGTTCATGCCGGACGCGACCGGAGAAGGCGACGATGAATATCTTGCCCTGACAGAAAGTCTGGGCGGTGTGATCTGGACAACAGAAGAATGGCAGGAAGAACACGAAACGATCGTGCTTGTCCCGCAGTATGTTGAATCAAATACAGAAGACCCGGCCTGTACGATGGAACTCCTGTATGAAATCGCAGAGAATTACAGCGTAGACACGACAAGGGAATATCTGGTCGGACAGTCGTCCGGAACGATCCGATCCATAAAAATGCTGATCGATTACCCGGATGAATTCGCAGGCGCATTCCTTGTTGCCGGCCAGACAGACTCCGCGTACGAGGATTCCATCTCCGCGCTTTCTTCTCAAAACATCTGGATGGTCTGCTCCGAAGGTGATGCAAGGGCTTATCCCGGAATGACCGGGATCACGGAGGCCGTGGAAAGCGCAGGCACAGACGTCACCACCGCACAGTGGTCCGCCGCGCTGACGGACGACGAGCAGGAACAGTTCGCAGAGGAACAGGCCTCCGCCGGAACATCGATCAACTGGACGATCTTTGACGTGGAAACCGTCATGCGGGATGACGTGACCTCCTCAGACGCCACGGAGCATATGAATACCTGGCGTGTCGCCTACAATCTGGATACGATCCGCGAATGGCTGTTCAGCCAGACAAAATAGCACATGGCTTATCTGCTGTCCGGACGGATCCTGCCCCCAACGCTTCGCAGGGATCAGGGTTCGTCCGGGCCGTTATAGGCGTCCCAGATCCTCTGTCGGAACTCCTTCTCCCCTACGCGCTGCAGTGTTAACCGGAATCGTTCCCCTGGATTTGCTTTCTCCTCAAAGAACGAGATCGCCTCGTCCGCCACGCGGAAGAAAACCTCCTCGCTTTTGATCAGCGGCAGGAAACATTCGCCCGTATAGATCTGATTCCCGAAAAGTCCGCCGAAGGAAACCAGATAGCCGCTCTCGCCCTTCCACGCTTCTGTAGGACAGGACTTCACGCAGCGGCCGCAGTACGTACATTTCTCCCGGTCGATCAGAACCTCCGTCTCCGTACAGACAATGGCTCCCTCGCGGCAGGCCTTCTCGCATACGCCGCAGTAAATACACGAATCCGCGAACCAGGCTACCTCCATGCCGCCCTTGACGCCCAGGTCATTTTCCTCCGCCTTCAGGCAGTTGTTCTGGCAGCCGGTAACGCCGAACTTGAATTTATGCGGAAGCTCCCTTCCGAAATAATGTTCATCGAGCTTCTGCGCCAGCGCGTACGTATCAATACAGCCGCTCGGACAGACCTCCTCGCCCTGACAGGCCGTGACGGTGCGGACACGGGGGCCGCAGACGCCAGGGCTTATGCCGCCCTCCGCCAGCCGCTCTTTCACCGCGTCGATATCCTTTATATTGATAAACGGGATCTCCACTCCCTGGCGGGAAGTCATATGTACATAACCCTTACCGTACTGATCCGCCACCTCAGCGATCGTCCGGATATTCTCCGCCGTCAGGTTCCCTCCGACCACCTGCAGCCGCAGCGAGAAAAACCCTTTCTGCTTCTGCCTCATAAAACCGCCTTTTTTCAATGTTGCGTAATCAATCCCTGCCATACATACTCTCCTCTCTGATAATCCTCTTAAGTTTTAATTTTACCATTCTGACCGGATTTTGTCTAATAGAAGTATTTGATACCGGGTTATAAATTTTCCTGTGTTTTTGCCTCATAATCATCCAGAAAACTGTGTTTTTCCCCATCGATACTGTACCCGATGACCGTCTTCAGATTCACATTCTGTACGCTGCGGAAGATATTCATCTCGATAAACTCGCTCTTCTCACGAAGTTCAGCGATCAGTTCCTTCATCTCCTCCCGCTTGGATCCCTGTCCGCCGCCGCAGCTGACGCAGTTTTCCGTAAAACGGCAGGCGCACTGAATAAAACAGAGCCGGTGATAGTCCCGCCACGCCTGAATATCCGCCTCGCGGATCAGATACATGGGCCGGATGAGCTCCATCCCCTCAAAATTCCTGCTGTGAAGCTTAGGCATCATCGTCTCCACCTTTCCGCCGTAAAACATCCCCATCAGGATCGTCTCGATCACATCGTCAAAATGATGTCCGAGCGCGATCTTATTGCAGCCCAGCTCCTTCGCCTGCGCATACAGATATCCCCTCCGCATCCGGGCGCAGAGATAGCAGGGATTTTTTTCAACCCCGGCGACCGCGTCAAAAATGTCCGTCTCGAACACCGTCAGCGGAATGCCGAGCAGCTTCGCGTTATCCTGAATGATCCCCCAGTTCTCCTCATTATAGCCCGGATTCATGATGAGAAATACCGGCTCAAAATTCGCCCGGCCGTGCCTGTGCAATTCCTGGAACAGCTTCGCCATCAGCATGGAATCCTTGCCACCGGAGATGCAGACCGCAATCCGGTCGCCGTCCTGAATAAGGTCATACTCGTTGATCCCCTTTGTGAATTTACACCAGACAGACTTCCGGAACTTTTTGATCAGGCTTCGTTCGATCCGCGCACGCTCCTCCTCCTGCGATTCCTGCCGTGCCATCAGCCCGGCGAGCTGATGCTTTAAAAAGGCGCGGTAACCGCCCTTTACATTGACTGCGCAGAATCCGGCTTCGGAGAGCTGCTCCGCCGCATCCATGCTCTGATCGCCGGTATGGCAGAGCACATAAACGGTTTTCTCTCTGTCCAGTTCATCCATCCGCTCCGGGAGTTCATCCATCGGAATGTTGACGGCTCCCTCCACGGTACCGCGGCGAAAGGTCTCCGGCGGGCGGATATCCAGCACGATTCCCTGTTCCGGGTCTGTCGCCAGCAGTTCTTTTATTTCAATCTCTCCTATATCTCGCATATTACTCTCCAATCCGCCGCCGGGCAACGGCATAAACCATTCCGGAAGTCGTTACGTTTTATACCCATGGTTCGTTACTCGCAGCAAAACCGGCTGCTCGTTAACTTACGAAGTTCCCTGCCGCAAGCGCCGTGAACTTCTTGTAAGTTACATTATAGACATATTTCTGTCTTCCTGTCGAGCAAAATCAACCTGTTTTTACACAGTATTTTTCATGCTGAGTAAGAACAAAAACTTATTTCTAAAACTTCCATAAAATGTGTTGACACCGCCGTTTTTTATTCTACAATGAGTTCAAAATCTATAATTTTTAGACGAAAAAGGGAAAAGAAAAATTATGCTCCAACTGAAAAACATCAGCAAAAAGTACACCACCGGCGACCTGGTACAGACCGCGCTTGACGATGTCAGCCTGAATTTCCGTGACAACGAATTCGTTGCCATTCTGGGACCCAGCGGTTCCGGAAAAACCACCCTGCTGAACATCATCGGCGGACTGGACCGCTACGACAGCGGCGATCTGATCATCAACGGGATTTCCACGAAAGAGTATTCCGACCGGGACTGGGATTCCTACCGGAACCACACGATCGGTTTCGTCTTCCAGAGCTACAATCTGATCCCGCATCAGACGGTGCTGTCCAATGTAGAGCTGGCTCTGACGATCTCCGGAATCTCCAAAACAGAGCGGAGACAGAGAGCGAAAGAGGCGCTGGAGGAGGTCGGACTCGGGGATCAGCTCCATAAACGGCCGAACCAGATGTCCGGCGGACAGATGCAGCGTGTCGCGATCGCGCGCGCCCTGATCAATAATCCGGACATCCTGCTGGCGGACGAGCCCACGGGAGCCCTGGATTCAGAGACCAGCGTACAGGTTATGAACCTGCTGAAGGAGGTCGCAAAAGACCGCATGGTCGTCATGGTTACCCACAATCCGGAGCTCGCACAGGAATATGCGACGCGAATTGTCCGGCTCACAGACGGCCGTATCATCAGTGATACCGATCCCTTTTACGTGGACGACTCCCTGATGGAGCCGCCCAAGCATGAGAACATGGGGCATTCCTCCATGTCCCGGCTGACCGCGCTCGGACTCTCGTTTAATAATCTCGGAACAAAGCGGGGTCGTACCTTCCTGACGGCCTTCGCCGGTTCCATCGGTATCATCGGCATCGGCCTGGTGCTGTCGGTCTCCGCGGGCGTAAACGACTATATCGACACGCTGGAGGAGGAGACGATGTCGGAGTATCCGATCCAGGTGTCCAGCTCCGGGTTTGATATTTCATCCATGATGTCCTCCTTCCTTGGCAGCAGCTCCGCGGCGGATGACGGAGAAGAGGACGAGGACACGATTTCGGTAACAGAGATGATCTCCAGCATGTTTTCCATGATGGACTCCAACGATCTGGTCTCATTTAAGGAATATATCGAGAGCGGGGACAGTGAGATCGACGACTATACGAAGGCGATCGAATACCTTTACGATATGGAGCCGCAGATCTATCTTCAGGACGGCGACGATTACCATCAGGTCAACCCCGAATCCACCCTGACGCCCGGCTTCGGACTCAGCTCGAGTCTTATGAGCATGATGTCTTCTTATATGAGCATGGATCTTTTCTATGAGATGCCCGAAAACGAGGAGCTCTACATTGATTCCTACGATGTACTGGCAGGACGCTGGCCCGAGAGCTATGACGAATGTATCCTCGTACTCACATCCGAGGGAAGTGTCAGCGACTATATGCTGTACACCCTCGGTCTGCGCGACTACAGCGAGTATGAACAGATGATCGAAGATGCCGTCAACGGGAACGATGTCAGCACGGTGGAATATCTTGAGACCTACGGCTATGATGAAGTTCTCGGAACCACCTACAAACTGGTCAACGCTTCGGACTATTATGAATATGATGAGGAATACGGCGTCTGGACCAGCAAAACCGACAACGAAGCTTATATGAAGGAACTGGTGGACAGCGGCGAGGACATTACGATTGTCGGCATTGTTCAGGCGAAGGAGGACGCGACTGCCGCGGCTCTCACTGAAGGAATCAATTATCCGAATTCCCTGATCGAATATGTTGCGGAGCAGGCGGCAAAGAGTGAGATCGTCCAGGATCAGCTTGCGCATCCGGATACGAACATTTTTACCGGCGAGGCGTTCGGCGAGGACGCGGAATTCGATCTGGAAACACTGTTCTCGGTGGATGACAGTACGCTGGAGGAGCTCTTCGGATCCGACGCTCTTACCGATGCCTTCTCCGACTCCATGGATCTGTCCGGTCTCATGGGCGACAGTTCCCTGGATCTTTCAGATCTCATCGACTCGGACAGCCTGAGCCTGGATCTTTCAGATCTCGACATTGATATGTCCGATCTGGACATGAGCGCGCTGCTCTCAGGCATCGAGGTCAGCGATCTGTTTAACGCCTCCTCCGAGGACGTCAGCAATCTGGCCGCCGAGCTGATGGCGGGTTATGAGACCTACGCCGCCGAGAACGCGGCCGTCTCCTACACGGATCTGACGGACGATTTTACCGCCTACCTGTCGAGCAGCGAGGCACAGAGCATTCTCTCACAGGCTATGTCGGAGATCATTGAGGACGCCGTCAGCGACGCCCTGACGAATCAGGACGTCACCGATCTGCTGCAGGAGCTGGCGCAGTCCGGCAGTGAGGATGCGAATGCCGTTCTTACACAATGGATGCTGGACAGCATGGGCGGCATTACGATCAGTTCCGACCAGATGACCGCTCTCACCACACAGCTTGTAGCAGGATACGCCTCTTACGCGGCCACCAACAATCTGACTACCGCGGAGAGCATCAGCGCGAGCGTCGGCGATTACCTGACCTCCGATTCAGCCACAGAGCTTCTGACCGCCGGCATTATGGGCATGCTGGATACAGATGCGCTGAACGAAATGATCTCCTCCGCGATGCAGAGCTATATGACGGAAATGATGAGCTCCGTCAGCACGCAGATATCCGCGCAGATGGAAGCATCCATGGCTCAGATGTCCTCTCAGCTGACCGAGCAGATCACGGCTTACATGGAGGACCTCATGAGCGATATGTCTGACAGCATTCTGGATTCCATGAGCATTGATGCGGATTCCATCATGGAGACCATCAGCACAAACATGGATGCGGATTCCCTGCTGGAGCTCATGACGTCCATGAGCACCGCAGCCAGCTCCAGCTATGAAAGCAACCTCGCGGATCTGGGCTATGTGGATTTTGACAGCCCGTCCGAGATTGACATCTATCCGAAGGATTTTGAAAGCAAGGACAAGGTCGTCGAGATTCTGGATGACTACAACGCACAGGTACTGGCTGACGGAGAGGAGGAAAAACAAATCACCTATACAGATCTTGTCGGAACGATGATGTCCACGGTAACGACGATCATCAACCTCGTATCCTACGTGCTGATCGCCTTTGTATCCGTCTCGCTGGTCGTCTCCTCCATCATGATCGGCATTATCACCTACATCTCCGTACTGGAGCGAACCCGAGAGATCGGGATCCTGCGGGCTATCGGAGCCTCAAAACGGAATATCGCGCAGATCTTTAATTCCGAAACCTTCATCATCGGTCTGTGCGCCGGACTGCTGGGCGTGGGCATCGCCCTCCTGCTCCTGATTCCGATCAATATGGTGGTCCACAACTTCGTCCAGGCTGACAACGCCAGAGCCTATCTCCCGTACTACTACGGAATCATGCTGGTCGTCTTAAGCGTGGTCCTGACCCTGATCGGCGGACTGATCCCGTCGCGGAAAGCTTCAAAGATGGATCCGGTGTCGGCGCTGCGGTCGGAGTAAGCGATAAAAACCACCCGCCTGACGGCGGGTGGCAAAAAGAGGGTATTTATTATATAGAAAAACATATATCAGAGGTTCTTTTTACAGAGCCTCTATATCTATGTCCTTCAATCTCTGATTGAGGAAGGTCTTTGTCTCCCCGTCATTTACTACATAGACACGGTACACCAGCACACACATTTTTTCACCGATCTGTACCGGCCTGCGCTCCAGAGAGCGCTCCGTCGTCAGCTGCACGCCGTTGACGTCCAGGGTAAGCTCCAGACAGTTCCCGCGGAAAGCAATCCCGGTGATCGTCCCCTCCTCCGCGTCAGCGATCAGATTATGGAACTTCTCATTGTCGCTCTTGAACGCCTCGACAAACTCCGGACGGACAACCACCTGTCTCGCTTCCGGAACATGCTCAAAGCCCTTGAAACCGCGAAAATCTCTGTGAATCGATGAAGTCCCGATAAACTGTGCAACAAAAGGAGTCTGCGGTTTTTCATAAATATCAATAGGAGTACCTTTCTGCTCCAGCCTGCCCTCATTGATGATCAGGATCTCGTCCGCGACCTCCACGGCCTCCTCCTGATCGTGAGTGACAAAGATACTGGTGATCCCCACCTGCGCGATCATATTTTTCAGCCAGCTGCGCAGTTCCTTGCGCACCTTCGCGTCGATGGCGGCAAAAGGCTCATCGAGGAGCAGAAGCTGCGGATTGGGCGCGATGGCTCTGGCAAAGGCAACCCTCTGCCGCTGTCCGCCGGAGAGCTGATTCGGATAACGTTTCTCCATGCCTTCCAGCCCCACCAGTTTGATCAGTTCCCGTACTCTCGCATCCACCTTCTGTCTGTTCTGTTTCTGCACCCGAAGTCCGAAAGCGATATTTTCATAGACTGTCATATATCGGAACAGGGCGTAATTCTGAAACACAAAACCGATGCCGCGCTCTCCGGCCGGAACATCATTGACGACATTTCCTTCGATGACGACGTCCCCGGAATCCTGATGTTCCAGCCCGGCGATCATCCGGAGAATCGTCGTCTTCCCGCTTCCGCTGGGTCCCAGAAATGCGGCAAGTTTTCCCTGCTCCACACCAAAACTGATATTCTTCGCAGCCTCATAGTCGCCAAAATTTTTATTGATCTTTTTCATTTCCACATACATCAGGTTCTTCCTCCACAAACTTTTATTGTCCTTCACGCTTGCCCCGCGCTTCTACTATTTGTTTCAATATCAATATCACGATCGCCATGATTACCAGAATCGATGAAACGGCGAACGCCTGCGTAATGGAATCCGCGCTCCCGGCCATATACAGGGCATCCACCTCCAGAGGAAGCGTAAATGTCTGTCCTCTGGCCTTCGATACGGCGTAAACCGCGCCGAACTCACCAAGCGCCCGCGCCGTACAGAGAATGATTCCGTAAAGCAGCGCCCATTTGATATGAGGGAAAGTCACTCTCCGGAAAATGGTCAGTCCCTTCGCCCCCATCATGGCGGCCGCCTCCTCCTCCGCGCTTCCCTGCGCCTGCATCACCGGAATCAGCTCCCGGGACACAAACGGAAAGGTCACGAAGATCGTCGCCAGGACAACGCCCGGAACGGAAAACACAAAAGCAATGTCCGTGCCCAGCAGATCATTGACCCGGTCGACCAGCGGCGTCGCCCAGCCCATACGCCCGAAGGTCATGATAAAAGCCAGGCCGGCGATCACAGGAGAAATGGAGAACGGAATATCGATCAGCGTTGACAGCACCTGTCTGCCTCGAAATTCAAATTTTGTGATCAGCCATGACGCGCACAAACCGAAAAATGTATTGACTGCCAGCGCAATGCCTGCGGCGATCAGTGTCACACGCAGCGCCGAAAGCGTATTGGAAGCCGTGATCGCGCTGACGTACATCGACAGACCGGACCGCAGCGAACGGTAGACGACCGTCGCCAGAGGCAGGATCAGCATGATGACAAAAAACGCAGCGCCGATCAGAATCAGAACAACCGGAGCGATCCTGCCTTTTTCTTTCTTCTTCTGAGTATTCATAAATGCACCTTTCTATTGCAATGGGCTGTTGTCAGTGAATGACTTCAGTAAATCATTCATCAGCATCTTATGGTCTCCAATCACTGCCCACTCTCCACTACTCACTGATCACTATCCTTCCGCCCGTTTTCCGGCCGCCAGCTGCACCATATTGATGAAAAACAGTAGCAGAAAAGAAATAATCAGCAAAATCAGCGCGATCGCGGCCGCACCCTCGTAATCCACATTTCCCGAATTCAGTTTCTGCATGATCACATAGGAAACCACCTGCGTCCCCTGCTTCTCACTGTTCCCGGATATGTAAATGACGCTGCCGTACTCCCCGATTCCTCTGGCCAGCGCAAGACCGAAGCCGGTGAGCAACGCCGGAGTCAGCTCCGGCAGGATCACCCGCCGGAAAGTATAACCGCGGCTCGCGCCGAGCATGGTCGACGCCTCCTCGTATGAGTCCGGCAGCTTTTCCAACACCGGTTGCAGCGCGCGCACCACAAAAGGAATGCCGATAAAAATCAGCGCGATCGTCAGTCCGATCTTTGTGTAGGAGATCGATATGCCGAAATGATCAAACCAGCTTCCGAGCACACCCTGATTGGAATACATCTTCGAGAGCGTGATGCCGGCAACCGCGGTGGGAAGCGCAAAAGGAAGCTCGATCATCCCATCCATAATGCGCTTTCCCGGAAACTCATAGCGTACCAGAATCCACGCGAGGATCAGCCCGAATACACAGTTGACGACCGCGGCGATCAGAGAACACACAATACTGGTACGAAACGCCTGTATCACGTTCGGGCGGAAGATCAGCTGCCAGAATTCCGACCAGCTGAGTTTAAAGGAATAAGCCAGAATGGATGCAAGCGGGATCAATATCAAAAGAGAAAGCATGGTTATTGTAATTCCCGCGGTCAGACCTCTGCCGGGAATGACCGATTTGTTTTTTGTCATAATAAACTCCCATGCGCTACTGTCGCAGCGCGCCAACATCTATGAATGCCGGGGCGGGCAGGACTATCCCCTGCCCGCGATTTTGAACATTCACTCAATCATTATAAATCTCATCAAAGATCGCGCCGTCCTGGAAGAAATCCTCATAGGCCTGATCCCATCCGCCGAAATCATCGATGGTGCAAAGGTTCACCGTCAGGTCAAACGTATCGGAGAATGTCTCCAGGATCTCCTCGTTGCTCGGACGGTAATAATTCTCTCCCGCCAGAACCTGCGCCTCATCGGAATAGAGGTATTCCAGATAAGCCTCAGCCACTTCCCTGGTGCCGTTTTCGTCCACATTCTCATCCACGATCGCCACGGAGGGCTCCGCCAGGATACTGATGCTCGGGGTTACCAGCTCATATTCACCCGGATACTCATCGATCGCGAGCAGCGCCTCATTTTCCCACGCGATCAGCACATCGCCCTGCCCGTTTTCCACAAACGTCGTCGTCGCGCCGCGGGCGCCGGAATCCATCACGAGGACATTGTCATAGAGTGCGGATACAAAATCCTTCATATGATCCTCATCCCCGTCATACTGTTCATCCGCGTAATACCAGGCCGCGAGGAAGTTCCAGCACGCGCCGCCGGAGGACTTCGGATCCGGCGTGATCACCTCCACGCCATCTTTGATCAGATCATCCCAGTCCTGAATGTCCTTCTCATTGCCCGCCCGAACGAGAAATACGATCGTGGAGGTATAAGGAGAACTGTTCAGATCAAACTCATCGATCCATCCCTCATCAATCAGCCCTTCTTCTTCAATCAATGTGATATCATGCGCCAGCGCCAGGGTTACCACGTCCGCATCGCTTCCCTCGATCACGGAACGGGCCTGGGAACCGGAGCCGCCGTGGGACTGCACGATCTCCACTGACTGTCCTGTCTCTTCCTCATAATATTCCGCAAAAATCTCATTGTAGGCCGCGTAGAACTCTCTCGTCGGGTCATAGGAGACATTTGTGATCGTGATCGTATCTCCGCTCGAGCTGCTGCCTGTCTCTGTCTCTGCGCTGCCGGTATCACTGCTGTCCGATGAATCCGAACTGCTTCCGCAGGCCGCGAGACCTCCGACCAGCAATGCCGCTGTCACTCCGAGAGCGATTCCTTTTTTCCATAAACTGTTTCTCTTCATTTTTATGTACCAGTCCTTTCCTCTCCGGGAAAACGCAAACGTTTGCTTTATTTTCTTGATTTTATATTTCCCGTATGCTACAATCACAATGTAATTGTTGAGACTAAGTTAATATATTCCATAGGTTTTGTCAACGTCTAATTGTGCAAACGTTTTCATTCTTACGAGATTTATTTTCAATCAGGAGGAGTCTATGTCACTGAAACAGATTGCAGAAATGGTCGGGACATCCGTTTCGACCGTATCCCGCGTATTAAACAACACATCCGCCACCTGCGCGTCCCGCGATCTGCAGGACCGGATCTGGGCCGCCGCCCATGAGATCGGCTACCTCCCCAACGAAGCGGCCCGACAGCTCAAAAAAACCGCCCGGGAAAACGTATCCGCCGTCCGTATTTCCATCGTTCTCGCGCGAATCTCCTCCCTGGAAAAGGATCTGTTCTTCTCCGAGCTTTTTCGCAATCTGGAGGTGGAAATGATGAAGCAGAAGACTCTGATCGACCAGGTCATCTACGCGGACGAATCCTTCTCCCAGGAGCTTTCGGATTCAGATGGCATTATTATTCTGGGCCGCTGCTCTCAAAAGCTTCTCGCCCATATAACCGGGCAATGCAAAAACGTAGTCGCCATCTGGAGAAATCCGATGAATTTCAATGTGGACGAAGTGATCTGCGACGGAAAAAAGGCCGCGGAACTGGCAATGCGTCATCTCCTGTCCTGCGGACATAAAAAAATCGCCTACATCGGCGACTGCTCCTACGAAAGCCGTTACATCGGCTACTGCAATATGATCATTCAAAATAACATTCCCATGGATTACAGCCTGATCAAACAGACGGATCAGACGAAAGAGGAGGCGGAGACCGCCCTGTATGAGCTACTGGAACAGAAAGCAGCCGCAAAAGCGGATTTCACGGCCATCCTGTGCGCCAACGACAGCACCGCCATCCGTGTGCTGAGTCTCCTTCAAAAGGAAAAAAAGAAAATTCGCGAGTCCATCTCCGTCATCTCCATTGACAATGTCGGGGAATCTCAGGATACGCAGCCCCTGTTGACCACCATAAACGTCCCTCGAGACGAGATGGCGCATATGGCGGTCAATCTCCTGCTGGATCGAATCGCAGGAGGGCACGAGGAAACCGTGCGAATCGAATTCCCCTGCAGACTGGTGCAAAGGGACAGCGTTGCATTTCACATACCCGCCTGATCCAGTCAAATTCTACGGCATCCGAAAAATAAAAAGTTCCTTATCGTCGATAACAGTTTTTCTGTATCATTGATCATTTTCACTATCTGAATCATCTGCATCCCGGACACTATTCACTGACTCTGACTCCGCAGTTCGAACAGAAAATCTCTCCGGGGCCGAGAGGTGCGCCGCAATTGACGCAAAAACCGGCAGCGGCCTCTTCTTTTACGGTCTCACTCTCGATACGCCTCTCCAAAACGCCCTGTGCGATATCCTCATGCGTGATCTCTTCCCGGTCGGAAAACGCCGGATACTCCTCCGTCGATGTCTGTTCCTGACCGTTGTCTGCCGCTGCAAACTGCGGCTCCTGCACGTTATTTTCTGCCGGCCGTGTCTCCTGCCAGCTGTTTTCCGCTGTCGGCATCGGATCCATCGGTCCGCGCATCTGAGGTGCTTCCTGCACTTTTGTCCCGCAGCTCACACAGAACAGCGCGCCATCCTCAAGCTCTGCTCCGCACTGTACACAATGTCTTTTTTCTCCCGGAGCTGCCCCTGTCGTTTCGATCCTGGCTCCGCAGCCGGTACAAAACATAGCACCGTCCTCAACCGGCGTCCCGCAGTTCGGACATCTGTTCCCTGTTTCAGGTATCACAGGCATCAGACGTTCACCGCAGTGGTTACAGAATACCGCGTTCACACCGACTTCACCATTGCAATTCGGGCAGAGACGAACCCCTTTCAAAACACGGATCTGCTGATTGTACTCCTGAATTTCTTTCGTGCAGTTTGATATTTTCTGAAAATAAGGCGCCATCTCCGCATCGGGAAGATTGCCTGCGTATTTGGAAACATACAGTTTCCCGATGTCCGTATAGGCGGATGTGATCGTTCGTTCCAGATCCGTGATCCTGGACTTGATTTTCATCGTTTCCGTAGCGTTTTTTCCTTTTTGGAATGTATCCTGACCGGTCTGCTTCAGCTTTTTCCATCTTGCGTGAGCATTGAAAAGCTGATATATTTATAAAAAACAAGAGCGACGCCAAAATCCGGCAACTGCTCAGAACGAGGAGGAATGATTATGAGTTATCTGTACAAAACAAAAGGCACCTGCTCGACCGCCATTGAGGTAGAACTGGACGGCGATATCGTAAAAAATGTAAAATTCACCGGAGGCTGCAACGGTAACCTGCAGGCCGTTTCCCGCCTGGTGGCCGGTCGAACGGTAAACGAGGTGGTAAATACCCTGTCCGGCATCCGCTGCGGCATGAAGCCGACCTCCTGCGGGGACCAGCTCTCCAAAGCGATCCTCGCCGCGTATGCCGCCCAATAGAATTTGAAACCGCTGCGGCGCGCTGCATTTAAAACGCACACCCGATCTATCTTTTCCGGGGTTTTTTCGCTCTCTGCGGCTCGTTCTTCGGAGGCGTCTTCTTTTTCACATACGCGATCGGCGTCTTTTTATTGTCGTCAAAATAAACCATCTCGATCTCCAGACCGTCGATCACCTTGATGAACTCGCTGAACTTCCGGTACTTCCCGTAGTTGCGCTCGTCAAAATCAGGAAACTTCTTTGTGAGGAGACGCCCCAGCTCAGAGAGCAGCATCCTGCCGTCCTCATCGGAATTCTTGTCGAGAATGTCAAATATGTTCTTTCGGATTTTGGACAGCTTTGTGATCGGAGAAGTCTCCGCCGCGGTATCCTCCTCCGCCGCATTCCCCGTCTCCGCGGCCTGCTCCTCCTCGGATATCGTATTCTCAAAGAGGACGTCCAGGACCTTGAACTCTTCACAGGAGCGGACAAACGCCGTCGGGGTCTTGGACTCGCCCATGCCGATCACGATCTTGCCGGCCTCCCGCAGACGCATCGCCAGCCTCGTAAAATCGCTGTCCGACGAGACGATGATAAACCCGTCCACATTATCCGAATACAGAATATCCATCGCGTCGATGATCATGGAGGAATCGGACGCATTTTTCCCCGTCGTATAGCTGTACTGCTGCATCGGGATGATGGAATTGTCCAGCAGGCACTCCTTCCATGTCTTTTTCTGACGATCCGTCCAGTCTCCGTATGCCCTGCGGACACTGACGATCCCGTAGGATTTCGCCTCATTCAGCATCACCGTCAGGTATTTCGGTGAGATATTGTCCACATCGATCAAAAGCGCAAATTTATTTTCTTTTGCCATACTTCCTCCCAAATCTCATGATATATCATATTGCCTCATGTATCATAACATATTTAATCACGGAAAAAAACTGTTTTCTGGAAAAGTAAGGAACTGTACATTTTTCTTCATACGTGCTAAGATAATCACAATAAAACAGGTTTCCGAAAACAGCCTCCTGCAAAATTCGAATTAAAAAATGGAGATTATCATGAAATTAGGAAAATACAAAGGCCTGAAGACCAGCCGGCCGAACCTCACGGTTCAGGAAGCAGAAATTGATCAGGTATTAAAAAACAGACAGCACGAAAACGCCGTCGTCTTCCATGTGGACAACCGCTCCGCGGACCGGGGCGACGAGGCTGTGCTGGATTTCGACGCGGAATGCGGCGGAAAACCAATTCCGAACGGAAAGAGCCGCAGCTATCCGCTCCTTCTGGGATCTCACACCTTTGTGAAGGGCTTCGAGGAAGCCATCGTCGGACACATGCCGGGAGACCGCTTCGATATCTCGGTCACGTTTCCCGACAATTACCGCATCCCGGACCTGCGCGGCCGCAACGGCGTTTTCCATGTGCATCTGAAAGCGTTGCGCCGACCGGAATACCAGGAAATCGACGATGATTTTGCCCGTGATTTTTCCGAACATGATACGCTCGCTGCCTGGCGGGCGGAAATCCGGGAAAATCTGGAAGAGCGCCGCAGAGTCTCCGAGGATGAAAAGATGGCGCGCGCGCTTCTGGATCAGATTATCGCGGACTCCTATATCCCAATCGACCCGGAACTGAAACGCGAGGTCGCCGACGAACTGTATGAGGAACTGCTGCTGGATCTGGAGGACGAGGGAATGTCCTTCGAGACCTACTGCAAACGATCCGGGCAGACGAAAAAACAGATCCGGGCATCAAAAGCAGAAGAAGCGGTTCGCCTCATCCAGACGGAATCCATCCTGCACGCGATCGCGGACCGGGAGAATCTGTGCGTCTCCGACGAAGAGCTGACGTCGGAAATCATCGCCCTTGCCGGGGAGGAGGGAGAAGATCCCGGTATATTCAGACAAATGCTCGGGACGGACGAGCTGGAAAGCCTGTTCGACCAGCTCCTGATGGACAAAGCGCTGGATTTTATCCTGGAAAACGCCTTCCTGCTGCCGGAATGATTTTGCACGCACCGGAGCCGCGCAGAATGCGCTCTTTCAATCTGCAAATCCTTTAAAAAAACTTCTTTTTGAGAATAAAATACTTCTTTTTACAGATACTGATTCATAAACCGGAAATTGAAGAACCCGCTAAGAATCCGGAAGTAAAAACGCCACATCTGTGAAAGGAGTTTTTTATATGGAAGAAAAAAAAGAAAAAGACATCGAAGGCTACGACTATCTGATGCATTCCGCATCCGCGAATGAGCAGACAGGCCTGATCCCCACCGGTATCAACAGCGACGCCGAACGGGAATCCTACCAGGATCTTTATCCCTATCCGCCTCCGCTGGTCAAAAGAGAGGACGAGAAGAGTTCGTGACAGGATGCCGCAGCCATTTCCGTCCTCACACAACCTGATGTCGCAGCCACTTCCGCCTTTTAAACCGAACGCCGAAGATAATGCCCCGCACCGTCCAGTCGGCAAACATCCCGATCCAGACCGCCATCGGACCGAAGCCCTGCACCCGGCACAGATAAACGCACAGGGTCACGCGAAAGATCCACATGCAAAGGGTAGATGTGAGCATTGAAAATCTTACGTCTCCCGCTGCCCGCAGGCCGTAGGCCGGGACAAACGCCATCGTCCAGATAACCGGTTTGATCAGGGTGATCCAGGACATCATAAAAATGCACAGCTCGGCGCTGTCCG
Source organism: Clostridiales bacterium (assembly GCA_021202015.1). Lineage (GTDB taxonomy): Bacteria > Bacillota > Clostridia > Lachnospirales > Lachnospiraceae > Eubacterium_I. The sequence continues at coordinate 25,214 of JAJQDV010000057.1, forward strand.
CTTCCATACCCGCCAGCCGCACGACAGGGCGGGTCAGCGCATAGATCAGCAGGGAAAACGCGACCAGCGTAACTTCCGCCCATAGACTCAGTTTTTTGATATAATAGACAGCCTGATCTTTTCTGCCCGCGCCGATGCAGCGTCCGACGATCGTCATCAGGCCGATCCCGATACCCATAGCGGATACGCTGGTCAGATACTCCAGAATGTTCGTCATGGCCTGCGCGGCAATGGCTGTCGTCCCCAGCGTGGAAACCGTGGACTGAATCGCGAGCTTTCCGAACTGAAACATCCCGTTCTCTATACCGGAGGGAATCCCCACACTCAGGATCACGGCGATCAGCGCCATCTCCGGCCGGATCTTCGCGTAGTGCCGGATCACGATCACCTGCCGGTTCCGCCGCTGAAAACAGATCATGACGACCGCCATGACAATGCGGGAGAACAGCGTGGCCAGCGCAGCACCAAGCACACCCATATCCAGCCCGAAGATCATGACCGCGTTCCCCGCGATATTGATACAGTTGCAGAGCACCGACACCATCATCGGCAGACGGGAATTCCCCTCCGCACGGAAAAAAGCGGCATTCGCGTTGAACAGGGCGATAAACGGATAGGATAACACCGTCACCAGAAAATAAATCTGCGACGCCTCCATCACGTCCGGCTCCACCTGCCCGAAGATCAGCTTCAGCAGCGGATATCGAAACACGATGCAGACTGCCATCAGTCCGACGGAGATCAGAAACATGGTGAGAAACACCTGATTCGCCGCCCGTCTGCAAGCGTCATGATTCTGCTGCCCGAGATACTGAGAGCACACAATCGTACCGCCGGCTGCCAGAGCCACAAACACCTGCAGCACCAGCGTGTTGATGGAATCCGTCAGGGAGACCGCCGAAATGGCGGCGCTGCCCACATTGCTCACCATCACGGTATCCACCGTTCCCATCAGCGCGTTCAGGATCTGCTCGACCATCAGCGGAACCAGGAGCAGATACAGATCCCGGTTGGAAAACAATAATTCTTCTTTTTTTATATCTGATTTTATCCCTGTTTTTCTTCTCATGCGTTTAAATAAAGTGCAGCTTGCGACAGGTTCTGCCCTGTGGGTACTTTGCGCGCGAGCGGTTGCATCGCAAAATTTCCTGTCCGCAAGCGGCCGGTACCTCCGGTTACGTGAACCCTATCTTACCACCATTCCCGGAATTGTCAAATCATAAAAGCCTTGAAATGCAAGCGGAAAGGAGTATAATTTGGGTAAGCGGCCGATCGGGGACACCACTTTCTGTCGCTATAGAAAACGTGCATGAGAAGGAGGAAAAAAATGAGTCATTACACCACTCAGATGGACGCTGCACGAAAAGGCGTTATCACACCGCAGATCGAAACCGTAGCAAAAAAGGAAAATATTCCGGTCGAAAAACTGATGGGACTGGTTGCCGAAGGGAAGGTCGCCATCCCCGCAAACAGGATTCACACCTGCCTGAACCCGGAGGGCGTCGGCAGCATGCTTCGCACGAAGATCAACGTCAACCTTGGCGTATCCCGGGACTGCAGGGAGTATGAGATCGAGATGGAAAAGGTCATGAGCGCCGTGAATCTCGGCGCGGAAGCGATCATGGATCTTTCCAGCCACGGAGACACACAGCCGTTTCGCCGAAAGCTGACTCGGGAATGCCCGGCGCTGATCGGCACCGTTCCGGTCTACGACAGTGTAATCCATTATCAACGGGACCTGGCCACACTGACCGCGCGGGATTTTATAGACGTTGTGCGGCTGCACGCGGAGGACGGGGTGGATTTCGTCACCCTGCACTGCGGAATCACGAGAAAAACGATTGAACAGATCAAGAAACATAAACGTAAAATGAACATCGTCAGCCGCGGAGGCAGCCTTGTCTTCGCCTGGATGTCCATGACCGGCGAGGAGAATCCGTTCTACGAATATTACGACGAGATCCTGGACATCTGCGAGGCATACGATGTGACCATCTCCCTCGGGGACGCCTGCCGGCCCGGATGCCTGGCGGACGCGACCGATGTGTGTCAGATCGAAGAGCTGGTTCGTCTGGGCGAGCTCACAAAACGCGCCTGGGATCACAATGTACAGGTTATGGTAGAGGGACCCGGACACGTTCCCCTGGATCAGATCGCGGCAAATATGAAAGTACAGCAGACCATCTGCATGGGCGCGCCCTTCTATGTACTCGGTCCGCTGGTCACCGACATCGCGCCCGGATACGACCATATCACATCCGCCATCGGCGGCGCCGTAGCCGCCATGAGCGGCGCGGCCTTCCTGTGCTATGTCACGCCCGCGGAACATCTGGCGCTCCCCAATGTGGAGGATGTCCGACAGGGCATCATCGCCTCAAAGATCGCAGCTCACGCTGCAGACATCGCGAAGGGTATTCCCGGCGCCAGAGAGATCGACGACCGGATGGCGGACGCCCGCAGGAACCTCGACTGGGACGCGCAGTTCGCGTGTGCTCTGGATCCCGAGACCGCGAAGGCCATCCGCGACGATCGGCTACCGGAGGACGACCACAGCGACACCTGCAGTATGTGTGGAAAGTTCTGCGCAGTCCGTAGCATGAACAAGGCGCTTTCGGGCGAATACATTGATATTCTTTAATCTTTTCTTAAATCGAACAGGAGGCGTTTTTACGCCTCCTGTTCGTTGCCGCGGCGGGCTTCCGTCAAAAACCGCCTGCTGCACCATTCATTTTAATCTCCAGCCCGAATTTATCCTTCAATATACCGGGGATTTCCGCGGCATCCAGTTCCCGTTCCGTCCGTCTTCCGCGGCTCACCTCCCGGTAGGTGCGGTTCGTCAGCGCCCGATAGCCGTCCGGCGTTCGTAGATTCACAATGCGTTCCCGCCGGAACTTTGACTGATCCGACTGCGACAGGAAATGATTCAACGTGACAAAATCAATCTCATGAGCTGCGGCATCACAGAACATGATTTCCAGCCGCTCCCGGCGATCCATGGGATCCTCATAGATGTCCCGGCTCAGATTCACTCTCCTTATCGTCCCGTACCAGTTCCGCTCAATCCTCCTCACACAGAAATACTCGCCCCTCATCTCCTGCCAGGTTCCCTCCGGGCAATTCGCGGAGCCTGCGCTTCCCTTCACCCTCTCCGGGCAGTCTGCGGAGCCTGCACTTCCCTCCGCCCTCTCCGGGCAGCCTGCAATTCCTTCCGCCCTCTCCGGGCAGCCTGAAGAATCCGCAGTTCCCTCCGCCCTTTCCGGACGATCCGCGCGATCTGCGCTTCTCTCCGGCGGCAGCTGCAGCGCCCCGGGCGGCATGGCGCCCCCGATCCCGGCCTCGCAGAAATACCGCTGTCCGTCCAGAGCCACGATCGTCGCCCGATGGTCAATAAAATTCTCCTCCGGCCTGCGCAGCCCGAACATGACCCGGCACAGACAGGGCCGGGCGTCAAAGCCGATCGACTGCAGCATCCGGCAGAAAAAGCCATTCGTCTCAAAACAGTAACCGCCTCTTTTCCGGGTAACCATTTTCTCAAAAAGACTGACCTCGTCCAGCGGAATCTCTCTGTGAAAATCATATACGTCAATATTTTCAAAAGGGATGGCGCACTGGTGCGAATAAACCAGCGCATCCAGCGTTTCTTTCGAAATCGTCAGATCCCCATCATAATGAATCCGTTCCAGCCAGGCCGCAATCTGTTGTTTTGTATACACAATCGACTCCTTTTCCAAGATCCGTACAACCATTTATACAGGGCATTTCTTCCTGCTTCGTAACGGTTCAGCACCTTCACAGTTACCCTGCTTCCCTTCATTTTTACAGGCAGTATACCGAAAGACACGCACTATCATCTGCCTACTTCTCCTTTTCCTTTTCCAGGAAGCTGTAAACAAGCGCCGCCAATTGTCCCGTTCGTCCAGCCGTCCTGAATCTGGTTTGCACCAAACCCGCAGTCAAAGCCGAACACAATCCCCAGCACCGCACATCCGGCCGCCGCGCCGATGATCTGCGCGATCACATATCCGATAAAATCCTTCGCTGACAGCTGCCTGCGAATCAGCATCGCAAGGGATACTGCGGGATTGACATGGCATCCGGAAATATTCCCGATACTATACGCCATCGCTACAATGGCAAGACCAAAGGCCAGTGCCGTCAGAATATAACCGCTGCCCGAAACGCTGTCGCAGCCGACCGCCACTGCGGTTCCGCAGCCAAACGTCACGAGGACAAACGTCCCGATCACTTCTGCAACGTACTTTTTGAAACTTTCCATTATACCTGAACCTCCCAACTTGTAAAACAGGCTTACGGGTACACCCGCAAGGCCTGAGAGCTGACATGTGCATGTCTCCGGTATATCTCTTATAGTATGATGGATATATGTGAATTTTTCAAGTATGAATTATAATTAAGGAAGTTCGGAGAACTTTCTTATATGATAAAAAAACATCCAGACCGCCATGGCGATGATGACCGGTAGTTAAACACTTTGAGAGGTTAACACCTCTCTTTTTTTGTTGCAAATAA
>JAJQDV010000008.1 GCA_021202015.1 Clostridiales bacterium
TACTGAGTCTGGGCGTGGATTTGGTCGTGAGCATGGTCTGGAAGGTATTTGTTGTTTTTGTTTTGGATGTGGTGGGGAATGAGATCTACACGGACGAACAGATTGAGAGCTGGGCGCTGGACGACGATTACTCCTGGAATTCTCTTTACGTCGTCCTGAAAAACAGATTTCAGAAGCAGGAGGAGATCCCTTTTGTGGATACCATCGATATCTCGCTGAAATCTCCCTCGAAGCTTCAGATCACAGTGACCGAGAAGGGGGTTCTCGGATATGTTTATATCTCCTCGCTCGGGCAGAACGCCTACTTTGACCAGGATGGTTTTGTTGTGGAAATTTCCTCGGATGTGATCGAGGGTACGATGAAGATCAGCGGCCTGGAGGTCGAGAGTGCCGAGCTGTATGAGAAACTGGAGCTGGATGACAGCAGTATCCTGAAAACGCTTCTCTCCCTGACGCAGCTTTTAAAGAAATATGACCGCGTGCCGGAGGTGATCTATATTCAGGACGGCGAGATCCTTCTGAGCTACGGAAGCGTCCAGGTGAACCTCGGTACGGGCTCTTCGCTGAATGAGAAGATTCTTCGCATGGATCAGGTCCTGTCGCAGCTGGATGAGGATCAGTCCGGCACGCTGCATCTGGATACCTGGAGTACGACGAGCACGGATATTTATTTCAAAAAGGACGAACTGACCGAGATTCCGGTGGATGAGCAGACGATTCCATCCGGAAATACCGAATAATTTGAATAATTTGAAATTCGTAAAAAAATCAGTTGATATTTTACGTAAAAAATTATATTATAGAATAGTTATAGAAGATTTTAAGAAATCCGCATTATAAATAGTAAACAGATGAACATTTAAGGAGGAACAGTTGTGGTTGAGATTATGTCTATTGGGGCTGAGTCCAGCGCTAAAATCATTGTGGTCGGTGTGGGAGGAGCCGGCAATAACGCCGTGAACCGTATGATCGATGAGAACATCGGCGGTGTGGAGTTTGTGGGAGTGAACACTGACAAGCAGGCGCTGACACTCTGCAAGGCGCCGACACAGATCCAGATCGGAGAGAAGCTGACCAAGGGACTGGGCGCGGGCGCTCAGCCTGAGATCGGAGAGAAGGCCGCCGAGGAGAGCGCCGAGGATATCGAGCGGGTGCTCGAGGGAGCGGATATGGTTTTTGTTACCTGCGGCATGGGCGGCGGCACCGGTACGGGCGGCGCTCCGGTCGTAGCAAAGATCGCGAAGAATATGGGGATCCTCACGGTCGGCGTCGTGACAAAGCCGTTTAAGTTCGAGGCGAAGAAGCGTATGACGAACGCGATCGCCGGGATCGATCATCTGAAGGAAAGCGTGGATACGCTGATCGTGATCCCGAACGACAAGCTTCTGGAGATCGTGGACAGGAGGACGACGATGCCGGATGCCCTGAAGAAGGCCGATGAGGTGCTGCAGCAGGCGGTGCAGGGGATCACGGATCTGATCAATCTTCCGGCTCTGATCAATCTCGACTTCGCGGATGTACAGACTGTTATGAAGGACAAGGGCATGGCGCACATCGGAATCGGCGCCGCTTCCGGAGACGAGAAGGCCATCGAGGCTGTGAAGATGGCGGTATCCAGCCCGCTCCTCGAGACGACGATCACGGGAGCGTCCCATGTCATCATCAATATTTCCGGAGATATCTCCCTGATGGATGCGAATGACGCCGCCAGCTATGTTCAGGATCTGGCGGGAGATGAGGCGAATATCATTTTCGGCGCGAAGTTTGACGAGTCCGTTCCGGACGCGGCGACGATCACCGTCATCGCTACGGGACTGGAGGAGCCCGCGCAGTCCCCGAATCTCATGCCGGGCATCGGCGGCAGCCGTTACGGCAGCACGGCTTCCTCCATGAATATCAGCCGGACAGCCGGCACCCAGAACGCGCCGAATGTGAGGCCCGTACAGAGGCCGGTGAACCCGACGCCCACCGTTCAGGAGAAGGATATAGAGATTCCGGCATTTTTAAAATCCGTAAAGAAATAATTTTCACTGTTCCGTTTTTATAAGAAATAAAGAAAAGCCCTGTGATTTTGACAAAAAAATCGCAGGGTTTTTTTATACTTTAAGGGAGCAGGAGGTGAATTGTGAATTATGAGTGGTATATCGATGTTTTCTTTCTGGTGAATTTTCTGATGGATGCCTCCGCGCTCATTTTTGCCGCTGTCTGCCGTAACCGCAGGACGGCGCCGGTTCGGATTTTTCTTGTATCGGCAGTCTCTGTCTGCGCCGGCATTCTGTTTCTGTTGTATGCCGGCAGCTGGTTTTTCTATATGCTGCTGGTACATAGTATCATTAATCCGGCAATGACGGCGGCGGCCTTTGCGCCGGAAAGTCCCGGAGAATTTATCAGGCTTCTGCTGACGGTATATGTGTTTGTGATCTTTGCCGGAGGCGCGCAGGAGTTTTTGCTCCGGCAGTCCGGCATGGGAGGTGCGGGAGCTGTTCTGGTTGACGGGATCACGGCCATGGCGCTTTTTGCCATGTGGATGATACGGTTTCGGGTGCTCTGCGCGACATGCGCGGTGGAACTCTGTTTTCACGGACAGCGGCTCACATTGACCGCGTACTGTGACAGCGGGAATCTGCTGTGCCACCCGAAGAGCGGCAGACCGGTCAGCATCGTGGAAAAGATCAGGCTGCCGGACAGCTGGCTGCGGCAGTTCGGAGAACCGGAAAGGATTCCCGCGCGGACGGTGAACGGCAGCTCGGCCCGGATGGAGGTGATCACACTTGACAAAATGAATATTTATCTGCGGGGTACGGTAAAAGAGATAAAAGCGCCTCTGATCGGCCTTTGCGACGAAACGCTCGTGCGGTCCGATGTACAGATGCTGCTGAACAGCGAATTATTTTTATGACAGGGAGAGATCCGATTTATGCATCTGAAAATTTCAGTACCGGGGAGATTTCAGTTAAAACTGACACCGACGATAAAAAATCTGCTTTTTTTAAAGTCGAATGAGATACATTATATCGGAGGGGCGGATGTGCTGCCGGCTCCGCTGGAGACAGAGGAGGAGAGCAGCTGTATTTCCATGCTGAGTTCCGAGGACGCGGCGGGCGCGCGGTCAATGCTGATCGAGCACAATCTGAGGCTTGTCGTCTATATCGCGAAAAAATTTGACAACACGGGAATCGGGGTGGAGGATCTGATCTCCATCGGGACGATCGGCCTGATCAAGGCGATCAATACATATAATCCGATGAAAAAGATCAAACTGGCTACCTATGCCTCCCGCTGTATAGAAAATGAGATCCTGATGTATCTGCGGAGAACGAGCAGGATGAAGCTGGAAGTTTCTTTCGACGAGCCCCTGAATGTGGACTGGGACGGGAATGAGCTTCTGCTCTCCGATATCCTGGGCACGGAGGAGGATGTGATCTATAAGGATATGGAGATGGAGGTGGAGAAAAAGCTCCTGAAACGCGCGCTCGCGAAGCTGCCGCCCAGAGAACGGAAGATCATAGAGCTCCGCTATGGGATGGCGACTTTAAACGGAAAGGAATATACCCAGAAGGAGGTGGCGGATCTGATGGGAATCTCGCAGTCCTATATCTCCAGGCTGGAAAAAAAGATCATGAAGCGGCTGAAAAAAGAAATCATGAAGTATGAATAGGGGGTGTGCGGGAGAGGTCTGCTTACATTTTTGATAAACGCTGAATAACCGTTCTAATTTTACAATTTTGTTAAAATTCTGTGAGAAAGGTTGATGATTGGGAAAAAACCGTTATAATAAAATGCGTTCCGTAAGAGGAAAACTTTTTGTTTTCGAGATACATACAGAGGAATTGACTTTGATACAGCAGACCAGATTGAGGCAGGAATTAAAAAAACAGAGACAGAGGGACTCCGTGATCCGGAAGGTGATTCTGATCGTGATCCTGGTGATCGCGGCCGTGTACGCTGCGGGCTGTCTGTTTTACAGCAGCCATTTTTACGTCGGCGGGACCGTCTTCGGGATCGGGATGCGCAATCAGACCGTGGAGAGCCTGAAGGAACAGATCCGGGAGAAGATCGACGGCTATCAGCTCACGGTCACGACGCGCGACGGGGAGGAGGAGATCACAGCGGATCAGATCAGCCTGGACTATGATGATCAGGGCGAGATCGACGCGCTTCTGGAGGAACAGAACGCGGCGCTGTGGTTTCTGATGTTCGCGGCGGACGTCGGGGATTATGAGGTGGATGTGACCATGGACGAGGGGATGCTGGGCGACGCCGTCAGCTCCCTCTCCTGTATGCAGGAGGAGAATATGACGGATCCCACGGACGCTTATCTGGATTATGAGGACGGCGTTTTTGTGATCCGGGAGGAGACCTGCGGGAACCGGCTTGTATACGATACGGTTTATTCCGTGATCCGCGACGCCGTCTATGACGGCCTGTCCGCGATCTCTCTCGAGGACTTTTCCTGTTACGCGGAGCCTGAGATCACGCAGGATGAGGAGGCTCTGGTCGAGGAATGCGAGCAGGTCAACAGTCTGCTCGGCGTGGAGATTACATATGATTTCAGCGACCGGACGATGGTCGTGGACAGTTCCGTGATCGAGGGATGGATCGTCTTCGGGGAGGATTATACCTGGGAGCTGGACGAGGACGCCGTCGCGGATTATGTCTATGAGATGGCATATGAGACGGATACGTTCGGGCTGAGCCGGACATTTACGACGCATGACGGCTCCGTGATCACGCTGAAGGGCGGTGATTACGGCTGGTGCATCAATCAGTCCGAGACGACGGAGCAGCTGATCGGCCTGGTGGAGGCGGGAGAGTCCGTGACGGTGGAGCCGGTCTATCGTTACAGCGGGATCTGCCGCGATACGAATGACATCGGGGACAGTTATGTGGAGATCAGCATCTCGGAGCAGACCATGTGGGTTTACAGTGACGGCGAGTGCGTCGTCTCCACGCCGGTCGTGACGGGCAATTCCTCCAGAGGATACGATACGCCCTCCGGCGGCGTCTGGGCCGTCGACGCCCGGATCACGGATTATACGCTGTCCGGACAGGATTACAATACGCAGGTGAATTACTGGCTGCCTTTCAATGGAAATGTCGGGATCCATGACGCGACCTGGCGCAGCAGCTTCGGCGGCGATATCTATAAGACGAGCGGCTCTCACGGCTGCATCAACACACCGTTGGACGCCATGAAGATCGTTTATGAGAATGTCCAGATCGGGTATCCGGTGGTGGTATATTAGGCTTAACTGAGGGGTCTGACCGTGCGTCCAGCTAAGGTCGCAACATTTAGCGGGTGGAAATCCTGTCCGAAAAGGAAATAACTAATCCATCGGTAGCGAGTCTTGGGCTCATGCCGGTA